>DMFQ01000443.1:19371-25528 GCA_003450555.1 Ktedonobacter sp. | reverse complement strand
GACTCGCCGCGACAACTTCTTCCACGTCGAGCGCCTGATCTTCTTGCAGCTTATTTTGTGCAGGTGACATGCGTTTTTCTCCCTTTGAAGCAGATGTGTAACAATAATTTTTTTAATGAAGGCAAACCAGTGAATGAGTATAAGAAAACACACAAAAGTACCTATGCGAGAGCGTATAAGTGGAGCAGGCTCCTCGGGTTTCCAGGTTTACAGAAAGCAATCTTTGCTCTGTTCGGGATAGCAAAAGCGCACGGCAAGCACAAGGACGAGGAGTGCTCTTTACGGCGATACACCCGAGGATGGAAGCGAGGAAGGTTCGTTGGCTAGTCGATAAGAAAGCGAAAAGAAACTACTCGCACATACGGGTGTTGCCCGCACGTGGGTAGATGCTTTAGATAGCGCCACTTCCTGCCGCATAGGCCCGGCGTGATCGCCTAGGCGGCAAAGTTGCTCATTTGTATGAAGTGAATGATGTACATAGTTTTGTTGACCAGTATGAATTATGAATTCGGCGCAGCAGTGCGCTGCACGTGATTGATTACCTGACGTGAGAATAGTACCATGCATGCTCTGGTTGTGTCAATGTTCGTTTTTCCTATCGGTTCTCCGTCCTTAGGGGAAAGAACAGACACATTTGTAGGGGCGCAATGAATTGCGTCCCTACAAATCACAAGCGTCACCATGATATAATGGAACCGATATCTCATAGAAAAGTTTAAGGCTACACTCACAGAGAAGGATACAACACATGGCATTAAAGCATACGCCAAGAATGAGTGTTGAGGAGTATTTTGAACTCGAAGAGAACAATCTTGATACACGCTACGAATATCTTGACGGCTATGCGTACATGATGTCAGGTGGAAGTGCCAATCACGCCACGATTAGTGGAAATATCTATGCTATCCTGAGGAGTTTACTCCGTGGTGGTCCATGCCGCGTTTATAACTCCGACATGAAAGTACGTGTCTCTGAGGAACGCTACTTTCATCCTGATGTCACTGTTACTTGTGATCCACGTGATCGAGGCGTTGCTGATCTCATTCAATCGCCCTGTCTTGTCGTTGAAGTACTCTCCCCAAGCACAGAGGCACGCGACCGGGGAAGAAAACTTCAATGTTACCTTGCTTGCCTATCTATTGAGGAGTACCTTCTGGTAGACAGCCGATCCATGAGGATAGAGATCTATCGAAAAGAGCAAAAAAAGTGGATCTATGATGCTTTTGAAGCAGATGATGAGGTTGAGTTATCAAGCCTTGATGTACGCTTTCCTGTAGCAGGTGCCTATGAAGACGTGATTTTTGAAAAAGAAGAGAACGACAAACATCTGGGCACATAATATCAGTGCGCATGGGCGTTCTCTGCTTACCATTCTTTCTATCAAAACCCAGTTTCCTCCTATTTATACCTCGCGAGCTGCAATATTTCTCTCGCCTCATCAGGAGTAGCTACTGGGCGGTCCAACTCGCGGGCGATACGGACAATGCGTGCCACCAGTTCCGCGTTGCTTTGAGCTAATTGCCCTTTACGGTAATAGATATTATCCTCGAAACCGACACGCACGTGGCCACCCATGGCAAGGGCAATCATACCAAGGGTCAATTGATGCCGCGCAATGCCCGCCACACTCCACGTGCTTCCCGCGGGAAGAGAACGTACCATGTGCACCAGGTGAGCCGGGTCAGTTCCGATAGCGCCTGGAACACCCATGACGAAATCGAACTGCACGGGATCAGTTATCAATCCCATACTGCGTAAACGCAGGGCCTCATCAAGCATCCCCATATCAAAAATTTCAATCTCCGGAACAATGCCATTTTCACGCAGACGCCGCGCAAAGGTCTCCACCAACTGGCGATTGTTCATAAATACGCCCTCGCCAAAGTTTACCGTTCCCGTGGTAAGGGTTGCCATGTCGGGCATGCACTCGATACTCTGGAGTCGTTCTTCTGCGCTCATCCAGATTGCTCCGCCGGTCGACACTTGCGTAATCACATCGCAACGAGCGCGAATCCCCTCTACCACCTCGCGGAAGAGCCGGGCATCCTGGGTAGCGTTGCCTTCAGCATCACGCACGTGAATATGGATAACCGCCGCACCAGCCTCGTGACACTCTACGGCGGACTGAATGATCTCCCGCGTGGTTACCGGTAAAAAAGGCTGCTGCGCTTTTGTTACTTCGGCGCCCACTAGCGCTGCTGTAATGATAACTGGTCGCATAGGAAACCATCCTCTCTGATAAAGAAACCCCTTTTGTCTGGAAAAGTGACAAACAAGGGAAGTTTGTATATACTATCTTTAATAATACACAGAATAAAACAAAATCGGACGTATTGCGAACAAGAAATGAGGCTAACCCACACCCGACAGCGAGGAAATCATTGAGAACGACTGTAAACGATGAGTTAACTCGTGCATATTTACAAAAACTGGGTCGACAAAATTACATTGCTACAACCATCTTTGTCGTACTGGTCACTATCTCTGTACTCTGGTTCCTCTTTCACATTGGTGGTGACAGAGGTTTAACACTTTTAGCCCATATCATGTATCCACTATCTGCCTTCATTGGAGCTGTGTGGGCCTTCATCACCGTCTACCGGGCACGCAATGGGCCCCTGCGGCTGGAACGACGCTATCAGTTAGCGTGGCTTCTGGCCGGTTTAGGATTGCTGGCAAAATGTCTGGGCGGAATCTACTACGCCTTCCTACAGCAGGTAGGAGTGTTGAATCTGGTACCTTCGCTGAGCGATATAGGCTTTACGCTCTTCTATCCACTCACATTCGTTGCGTTACTCATTATGCCCTCAACTATACGTTTCCGCAAACGGGTCACCCTCGATGCGCTGATTACAACGCTCTGTATCCTGGGAGTAAGCTGGTATTTTTTCATCAACACCCTGTTTATAACCAATAAGAATGCGCATGAAACGTTCTATACTTCTTTTGTGACGCTCTCGTACCCTTTTTGGGATATACTGCTCATTCTCGCCGTTGTATTACTCGTTCAGCGACGCATAGAACCTGTCCTGCGCAACTCATTGGCCATCTTTGCTATCGGTATCCTCTGTCAGATCTGGGCTGACACCGCTTATAGCTATATCCTGACAATACACACCTATTACAGGGGTATGATCTACATCGATCCCTTCTGGTTCATGAGTTTCTTGTTATTTGGACTCTCCGCTCTCTATCAATATGCTGACCTGACGCGCAGAGCCTACAATAAGCAGGCACATTCTGACCACGTAGTCACGCAGGTAGCGGGACATCTTCGTCGCAGCAATAAACTGCAACGCCGCCGTATCCTGCTTCAAAGTACACTCATCTACCTTCCCCTTGCCGTGCTGCTTGCATTGACCCTGTACAGCGCATATTCCGACCGCACAATGAACTCTGACCGATCCTTTTTCCTGGTGGTGCTCACCGGCATCGTCGGTATCATGGTTGCGGTTCGCTACGCGATCACCACAGGTGAGAACGAAGTACTCTTACAAGAGCGCGAGCGGGGTCGTAAAGAGGCTGAACAGCTGCGGCTGATAGGGATTGAACTTACCAATATACTTGAGCTTGACAAACTCCTTGAGCGAATCGTAATCATAGCAACATCTCTGTTGGGCTTTGATACTGCTATCCTGATCCTCAAAGAGGGACACGATCATCCACTCAATGCGCAATCACGTCTACTGATTCTTGCCGCAACTGCTGCTTCAGCAGAAGCGATAAGCTGGCGGCTTGAGGAGAAGAATCCCCCACAGAGTACGCTTCTTTTTTCAAAAGAAGAGCATGTGAACTGGTTCGCTCACACTATAAAGCTCCCATCAGAGGTAGAAAAATGGCATCATGAACAAAACATGCGCACAACGCTTTTTATACCGCTGATCTATCAGGAAAAATACCTGGGGAGTTTGGGGTTCGGCAGTCGCATTGAAAAACACCTTAGTCAGCATAACAAAAACATGGCCAAAACCTACGCAGAACAGGTTGCCCCGATCATTGAACATACACGGCTTTATCAAACTATCTACGAACAAGAAATATTTGCGAAAGCAATGGCTAATATTACGGCACGCCTGAATGCCGCCGTCGTAGAGCCTTCCGAAATTCAACAGCTTATTTGCAGCGAGGCGGCCAATGCGCTGCGAGCAGACTATGCCTTGCTCTATGGCGTTGATAACGTTGGAAAGCTCGTGCCGCTTGCGGTTTATGCAGATGATCATGAACCTGTTACGTCATTGAGCGACTGGCCATCAATATACCTGGCCGAATACGAGGCACAACCCCTTACAGGGCTACAGCCGGTTTTGATACCATTTACTATCCCACCACATAATACACCCCTGACTATTCCTATATCCTCCTCGCGCTCAAAATTAACCGCTAAACATCCAGCATATATTCCCACAAGGGAGATAATAAATGGCTTCCCAACCTCTCTACTACGCGAAAGATTGGTGCGCCGCTTCGTGCCTTCAGCCATTTTCGCGCCTTTGATCTCTGGCGGCGATCCACTTGGCCTGCTTATACTGGCTCGTTCACTCCGGTCTGGGACAGTCGACAAGCAATCACTTTCGATCGCTGAATTGCCGCAAGCGCAAGATTTCGCGGAACAGGCGGTAGTGGCACTGACAAACGCGTATCTCTATCAAAGACAGCGCACGGCTCATCAGCGCCTGCAAGAGGTTGATCAGCTCAAAGACCAGTTTATGATGACGGCCTCTCACGAGCTGCGTACTCCTCTTACTGCTGTACAGGGGTATATTGAGTTGATGGCACAATACGATGATGCACTGCCAACCGAGCAGCGTCGGGAATTTCTGCAAAAAGCGCGCCGCAGTTGCGAGGAACTGGTGGTGCTCCTCGACAATGTTATGGATGTCAGCCGCCTGGAAATGGAGGCCGGTATTCGCCCTGCACTGATGGAGCGGGTATCAGTGTCAAAGATGATCAATAGTGTCCTTGATCTTATTGAGCTACAACTGATAAAGGAACGGCGGGAGGTACGCATCGACATCCCACCGCACCTTGCGGTAAGAGCCGATGCAGGACGGTTGCGCCAGGTACTGGTCAATATCAGCGCGAATGCTTTGAAGTATTCACCAGCGCTTACACCGCTTACATTCACCGCGCGTGCCGTCGCTGACAAGAGCCGTTCCGTTGTTATTAGCGTGAGCGATAGAGGCCTGGGTATCGCACCGCAGGAGCAACCACACATCTTTAAGCGCTTTGTGCGACTGGAGCGGGATATCAATAGCCCCGTGCGTGGTTCTGGCCTCGGCCTGTATATCTCGCGTCGCCTGATCGAAGCTATGCAAGGAAAAATCTGGGTCGAGAGTAAGGGTATTCCCGGAGAAGGTTCCACATTCCACATTCAGATGCCAATGGTTGAGTAGCCTTACTTTCTTACTTTCTTACTTCTTCCCTTTTTCTGTGGTAGCCGTTGCTTCGGCCTGCTTTTTTACAAGTAGGGGAGCGTGCTGCTCACAAAAAAGAAATTTACGCCCTCCTGCCAGCAGTTGTGCATAGGCAGCCGGCTCGCCACAGGTATCGCAACGGCCAACATGAGTTTTTACGGCTTTCATACGAAAAATTCCTCCTGAGTTATGTATGGCATGGACACAGCGGCAGCTTTGCAACTGGTCCAGTCAAATGTGATGCAATCTATACTATATGATATCATATCTTATCTTCATCCCTTCCTATGCTTGCTTTCATATCTTACATAAGACAAAAAAGAGTCTTCTCTATTTATTCACAATCATTGGGTAAGCGGCATCGCTCATCCCGCTTATAAGAAGCCCTTACGCTCAGCAACTATGCCAGAATGGTTGAAGCCTTGAATAAGGGTGAGTAAAGTAGCTGCCAGTATACTATGAATAGTGGTAGAGGGTGATCGTTGGGGTGCCAATTTGCTCTGTTGAGCACGACTCCAGGTGCAGCTTGTTGAGTGCTGCTCCAGGCATGTTCTGTCGCAGCTTCGGCTCCGGGCATGTGCTGTTGAGAAGGACTCCAGGGATGCGCTGTTGTAGCTCTTGCTCCAGGCATACTTCGGTCCTCGCTACCACTGCAGGACACAAACCGTTTTTCGACTTCCCTCTCCGCTCTACAAAAGAGGAGAGGAGGACACAATGTACGTGTCCTCCTCTCCTCTTTTGTA
>DMFQ01000443.1:10861-19196 GCA_003450555.1 Ktedonobacter sp. | reverse complement strand
TTGCCTGCATCGACGCAGACGTGGTTGTTCCAGGCAAGTTTTTCCCCAAAGAGGAATGGGCGGCGCGCACCATACGCCAAAATGGGAGGATTTCAGCATCGATGGTCATATGGACGCCGATTGCTGCAACATATTATAGTGCGTCTACTTCGGCGCCTATGTCCTCCGCGTCCGCGTCCACGTCTTCTTCAACCATGACAGCGTGGCCGGGTTCACGAATATCGATCTCAAGATGGCCATCTATGGCCTGCACATGAACTTCTCCGTGTTCGGGGATATTGGCAAGCAGGATGCGCAGGCTGAGTGGAACGGTCAGCAGGCGCTCGATGGCGCGGCGTAAAGGGCGCGCTCCCTGCGTCTGGCTGAAGCCTTCTTTGCAGAGCAGGTCAATAGCACTATCGTCGGCGTGCAGCGTCAGCCCCTGTTCGAGCAGGCGAGCGCCCAACTCGTTCATCTGCAGGCGTGTGATGGCGCGGGCCTGTTCCTGTCCCAGCGGATGGAAGATTACGACTTCATCGATACGGTTGAGAAATTCGGGGCGGAATGTCTGGCGCAGCCGTTCCAATAAGCGATCGCGCTGCATCTCTTCTGCCGTTCCCTTGATATTGGCACGGAACCCACTCGGCATCGAATTGCCCAGCATATCGGTGCCAACATTTGAAGTCATAATCCAGATGGCGTGTTGAGCATCGACGGTGTGACCCTGGGCATCAGTCAAGCGACCGGCGTCGAAGACCTGCAAGAAGAGGTCAAAAACTTCTGGGTGTGCTTTCTCCAGTTCATCCAGGAGGACAACGCAATGGGGACGGCGGCGCAGCTTGCCGGTCAACTGACCCTCCTGATCATGCCCAATGTAGCCAGGAGGCGCGCCAACCATGCGTGAGACGGCGTGCTTCTCCATATACTCCGACATGTCAATACGAATCAGGTGTTCGTCAGAACCAAAAACTTCCGCGGCCAGGGCGCGTGCCAGTTCGGTCTTACCGACCCCTGTCGGCCCTAAGAAAAGGAAGACACCGGCAGGACGATTACGCTGCTTCAGACCCGCACGGGCTACTTGAATCGCCTGCGTGACACGACTGATGGCCTCATCCTGACCAATTACCCTGGACTTGAGGCGCGATTCAAGATTCAACAGGCGGTCCCGTTCCTCGCGACCTGGGGCCCGCACAGGTATCCCAGTGCGGTGCGAAATGACCTCGGCGATCATTGAAGCATTGATCACGGGCGACTCTTCCAGGTCGTCCTCTTGCTCCGTTCCCTCCGCCGCGTCTGCCGCATCTTCCATGGAAAAGACGCGCGCCTGCGAACAGGCTTCATCCAATACACTGCATGCTTTGTCAGGAAGGCGCAAATTGGGCAGATACTGCACGGAGAGATGGACCGCGGCCTGTAATGCCTCCGCGCTAATACTGACATTGTGATGCTGCTCATAGAGATCACGCATGCCTGTAAGGATCGTGAGAGCCTCCTCGGCAGTAGGCTCTTCAATGTTCACGGGGCGCAGGCGGCGTTCCATGGCGGCATCTTTTTCAATCAGACGGTATTCTTGTGGAGTGGTGGCGCCAATACAGCGCAAGCGACCACCCGCCAGAGCTGGCTTTAGAATACCTGCCGCGTCAATACTGCCATCGGCGGCACGTCCCGTTCCAATGAGCAGGTGCATCTCGTCGATGAAGAGGATAATATCGCCAGCGCTCTCTGCCTCTTCTAGAACTTTTAAAAGGCGTTCCTCAAATTCACCACGATACTTGGTGCCGGCCACAAGGGAACTGGCTGAGAGTTCGATCAGTCGTTTGCCGCGCAATTCGGCAGGTACTTTACCATCGACGATGCGTTGAGCAAGCCCGGCCACAATCGTCGTCTTCCCCACGCCTGAGTCACCGATCAAAACGGGATTGTTACGATCCTTGAGCATCAATGTCTGCATCAACAGGCGGAGTTCTTTTTCGCGCCCAATCAGGGGCGTTAGCTGTTTTAGACTGGCCTGCCTGGTCAGGTCACGCCCCAGGCGCTCCAGAACCGAGTTGCTACCCTTCACCGCTATATCAGGGCTGATTCCTACCGGCATTTCAATGGACGCATCCGCTGGACTTATGCCGACCGAAGGCACAAGTTCGAGCAGAGCGCGCGCATTGCTGGCAAGAATGAGTTCGTTCAACTGCGCTGGATTTATCCCCAGCTTGGTGAGCAATTCATGCGTCACACCGTCCCCTTCGCCGAGCACGGCCTGTGCGATTGCCCGTTCATCTATCGTAGCTGAGCCGGACTCCAAGGCGTTGCGCTCTGCCGTCTGTAGAATCTCTTTACAGCGACGCGTCGGCAGAATGGGCGTATCACTGGTTGCCTTCCCATTTCCCAACGCAAGGCGAATCACATCACGCACCTGTTTGGGAGAGAAACCGAGCGTGCGCAGCGCATCCTGTGTGCATCCTCCATCCAGCTTGGTGAGAGCAATAAAAAGATGGGGCGTACCCAGGTAGTCTTTGTGCATACGCCGCGCCTCCATCAGAGCCAGGCCAAGCACTTCCTGCAAAAAGCGGCGTTCAAGCGCATTAGAAGAGTGGATAATAGGAGGAATCGCATGGTCATCATCAAAGGCCTCAAAACGCGGTTCATTACCGCGATCTTTAGTAGATGCTGAAATGGTCACCAGGCGCTGCATGGGATCTCCATAGAGCACAAAGGACATCCATGATGTATCCTCGGGGTGATGCTGGATCATGCTCGCCCGCGCGCGTCGTACAGCCTCACCTAGCGCTTCGCCATCCGCTACTTCCTGGTAAAAAAGCACGGCGAATTCGCGTTCTCGTTGGGTACTGATAGGCCAGCGCATAGCCAGGACGGCACCTGCCCCCGCTGCAAGCAGGTTACTTGCCAGCCTCTCCATAGCCTCTTCGCGTTCCTGCTGAGCAGGATTTGAATTGCCATTGCGGCCATGCCGCTCATCTTCATGGTAACTGAGAAATACCAGGGGACGCCGGGGTAAAGGTTGAAATAGTTGCTCAACAGCAGCACTATCTAAACGAGAACTGCCGCCCAATGCCAGCACAGGCTCCTCACCTGCTGTGAGTGGAAATGGACCCGCGTAATGCAAGACATGCGGGAAATCGGCGTTGATACGCATTTTCATCTCTAATTGATTTGCCTGCTGGCGATAGAGAATAATGCGTGACACCGATTCGGGTAGCGTCGTGCAGAGCGTGGCAACCTCTTCTTCGGCCAGAGAGCGATCACCGCCTGGGTTCACCAGAAACATTACTGTCAGTCCCTGCGCTTCACGACGACCTACTTTTCGTCCGGCGCGATCTGTTATAGGGGGGCGATAAGCCCTATCACGATTGCCGTTCACCTGTCGACCAACGCTAAAATACTGGCAAAGATAATGGCCAGTTTTCGTATTGCCTTCAAATAAGAGTTCCCAGGGGATTTCAGGAGTATTCGTGTCGATAATAAGGGCAGTATCGAGGTGGCGCAATGCATCTTGTATTTGTGGTGGAAGCAGATGATCAAATAGAAAACGCCCCAGCATGAGCAAAGAATCGTTGACGCTGCTCAACTTCATAGTCTGTCGTTTCACATCTGTCCGCGCCATCGCTTGCATATACTGCGCAGCCGCTTGCAGAGCACGTCTCAAGCGTTCACGTATCTCAGGCGTGAGATCAATGGTGTACTCCTGGCCCAGTTGAGATGAGCTCTCGGGGAGTTCAAGGCGAAAACGATAGACAGTATCTGCACGTATAATAGTTAATAGGGCCGGTTGTTCCATAATGCTTTTTATTCTACACTCTACCCATGATACGTTCGTTCACGTTCATCACGAAAAACGTACCGTGTCGTCTGCAAAAGCAGTATACGAGGACTGATACATTGGTGTCAATAGTTGTCTTTATAGTCTAAAGGCATAACGCATCTTTAACAGCGCTTCGACGGGCTTCGAGGCGCCTTTTTTACCTCTCGGGAAGTACTAGCGCCATTTCATACCCCTGGTTGGGGATAACAGCCAGATCTCACATCGGCGCCCGCCTGGACAGTCTTCAGAGCAAAGGATGTATCTTCATTCAAGATGCCATCAAAGTATTGTCCAGCCGTCTTGAGCACGCCACAATTGCCGGGAGTCGGTAGAATAGTCAGATCCAATTCGGGAAAGGTACCTGCCTGGCGCTGTACTAGCAGCGAATAGGGAGCAGTATGTCCTGTGGGAGGGACATACCATGACAACGTCACGGTCATTGTGCAATTTTTGGGGACGACGACCCAACCGCCAAACATCGCCCGTCCAGCTTCGTCACTCCGAAAATTGGTCGGCGGCCCCACCGTATCCAAAGGATGCCAGTGCCCGCCATCCTCATCACTAATAGAGGGCGCGGCCGCACCCGGTTGATATTGGCCAGCAGTGCACTGCAATTCATGTTTTGGATACACATCGCTTTGTGGGCAGGCAGCCAGAAGCGCTCCGCAAAGCGGAGTACCGGTGTCAAAGCCATCCCCCCATAAAAATTTGCTCGTTGGAGGAACGTAGACACGTACATAGTCATGATAGGTGTCATAGCCATAGACAGGCCCAACCTGGTTATACACGAGGCGTAGCTGCATAAGATGCGTAGCGCCACCATCCGCATTCAGTGTCACAGTATCATGCATGATGGTTCGCACATATTGAGATGCTTTGCTGGCGCTGATATTGGCCTGCACTACGTATAAACCATCATGTGTCGTGGAGCGATCGACCTGCGCGGCATCGCCATAGTGGACGAGTAATGCCTCCAGCTGAGGATTGGTGACGTAAATCTGCAAATCCTTTGTTTTCAAATCATGGAGCATCTGCTGCGCTATCGCAATAATCTCGTCCGGGGGGGCGTGACGCACGCGGTCTAACAACATGTGAGCTAACAGCGATGTAAAACGTTTACGGCTCGATGTCGCTTTATCATCCGGTTGATACACGACTTGCTTCGCCAGTCCCGCGTTATCCTGCTGGTAGTAGTGCAAGCGTTCCTCGATATTTTGCGCGGTAATCGTGTCATTATAACCCGGTACCAGAATTGGCCCGATCACCTGGAGCACATGCTCGACCAGGAAGGGAGTAAACATGATGACGCCATCGACCGGGTGACCAACCTCGCTCCGGTATTTACTAAGCGCAATCTGGGCAGAGGTTGGGAAATCGGCGGAAAGATTTGAGTCGCGCAATCCCCAGTTCGCGAAGGGCCACCAACTGCGATATTGGGGCGGCGCTAGCAATCCAAGTGTCGGGCTGTTATCGACATATTCAACCAGTGAAATATCCCGCAGTGAAAATGGGGCAACGCGCCCTCCGTTAATAGAGAGTTCGCCGTATTGGCCGGTAAATCCCCCCGTTGGGCGCAATTCCCCTCGATCCATTGTTTGAACAAGAAATTTGCGCGGTTCGTTAACACCAAGCATCCATCCAAAGGCATCCAGCAGATCACGAACCTGTACCAGGTCAGTCTGCGCCTGTGGAAGCATCTGCATCAATTGCGCCAATTGGGCACGTTGATGGGCACTGACACTGGCCGGTAGCGCGTCAAGTGAAAACATACGGCTCTGTGTCTGGATATCGCTCAAAAATGGCAGGATACGATCAATTGTCGTTCGTGCCAACACAAGCATGTCAGGAGTAATCAGGGGCTTGTCAGTTGCATTCAGCAGCGGACCGCGAAACGTCGGAGCCAGGATCAAGGCCGCGTGTACAAGCTCTTGCCCGATATTCGTCACATCTATTCCAATACGGCCAATAGCTTGAGCCGTGGTAATCTGAGAGCGATACTGGGGAAGATACTGCACAACGTTGGCAATCACCGTCGAATGATCAAGCGTATACTCGACTTGTTGAAAATCCTGATGCGCAGCACTAAACTCTTTCTGAGCGCGCTGCAATTTTCCCTTGTCGAGAAAGCCTGTCAGATGAGCATTGGAGCCAGTAAATACAGTCTTGACGTTGAGCAAGTGCTGAAGGCCATCATTGGCCTCGTCGCGTAAAGCGGTATAGGTAGTATAGGCGCCCACTCCATAGTCTATGGCCATTATCGCGGGAACCAGGATACTGACTAACAGCAAAACTAAAAGAGGGAGAGAGATCCTGAAAGTGACCTTTTTCCGTCGTAGACGAGAAGCACGTCCTGCTAGCCCACCTACAGACGAGGCGCTCCCACTGCTCGACGTACTCGCTGCATGAGCAACTTCAAGAAGTGAGGTATCCACAGGTGTTGCCGATTCCGGCACTACTTCGTCAACTTTCGCATTGTTCTCAGAGCTTTCCTTAACGTTTTCGCTCAGCGGAAGCGAGATCTGCTCTTCTCCAACAATTGCAGCGCGAGCCTCTTCCTCTTTTAACGATGCTGCTTCCTGAGCTTCGCTCGTCGGCAGATTGGCAGCAGCAGTTTGCTCTACCTGCGCTGTAACTGCTGGTAGTGCTATTTCTGCCGAACCCTCAAGGGTTACGGCATTTTCCGCAAGTTTTTCCGCGGCTGGTGCTGTATCAGCTTCTAAAGGACCGCTATTCGTTAACGTTTCGGACATCATTCGTCCCTGGTCAATATACATAAAAAGAGAGTAGAAAGAATACCTTACCCCACATCGGCCTGTTATTATTGCTCTAAAAACTTAGAAACAAGGCATCGTCTGTTTATTAGTACGATTTAGCAGGGTGACATGTTACATTTTCAGCACGTGAACCTCTCCCATAGAGAAAGAGGGGGTATGAGGCGTCACGCCCCACTTCCCCTCTTTTTGTCTTTCCCAGGCATTGAGTCCTGGAGAAACATCAGTCAGGCTTATTTTAAGAGGAACTGTGTTTTACCAATCACTGTTGCCCAGTCAAAATTGGCACCAGAATACTGTGAAGCCATCCAGATGTGATTCGTGCTGAAACCATCATACGAGGTGGCCTCGTAGTCACCCCAGCGAGAGTCAAATGTTGGCGCTAAGCCCTTTTGCAGGAACTTTCCAGCATCATGGAAGAAGCCCAACGGGAAGGTAGCACGACGTCCCGTGTAGACAGTGCTTGGATTGAGCGTGCTGCTCATGGTGTCGTAGATCATGATCAGGTTGCCATTGTTATCGTTCATCAGCGCGCCGAACGAGGCATCCTGGTCTCCCTCGAAGCCAAAGTAGCCGCTCTGGTAGAGGAACGCGCCTTTCAGGTGCCCGTTCACGATTTGAGGAGTCACTTGACCCCACAAGATTGCGGGAACAACCTGCGTTTTGTTCTTGGCTCCGGTGTCAATCGACCACGAGATCGTGCCTTTGCTGAAGACAGGAGTAGCAGTGATGCGCGTGTCGATCGTCTCGATACACTGCGTGCAGCCGGGATCATCAGCGTTCGGGGGGATGATATACTGCTGTGGCGTACTCACGATAATGCCAGTGAGCGTCGCAAAGCGCGTGCCAGGATTTTCCATAGACCATACGACGATACCACTACAGGCTGTGTTCAAGCAGTCATGAGTACCGTCGCCATTCATATTGAAGGTATTTACAAACAGGCCATTGCGTGGACCTTCATTTTTCGGCGTCTCGCTCTCCACAGGCTGAACAGTATCCACCAGCACGCCATTAGCCGTCAACTTGTCAAAGCCAAAGGCGATGACAGGCTGATCGGCTTCCATCTTTGCCTTGTTCGCGCCAAACAGCTCGTCATATTCGTACGCTGTGCCAGCCTGATTAAGCATGTTGGCATTGAAGTAGATGGCATGAGCATCGAAGCCAAACTGTGTGTAGTCGGCTGCATTGGTCGTACCAAGTGACATATCGAAGGCATAAACGTTCCATGTTCCATTGGGATCACTGGTCTGGCTAACGGCAATCCAGTAGAGTGTCTGGAAAGGACAGTTGTTCAATCCAACGACGCCTTCGACCTGGAGCATTGCTGTCCAAAAACGTCCATCGTTGGGATCATAAAAGGCACGGGGATCGCTCATGAATGGACCATTGGGATCACAATTATTTGGTGGGTTTGGAACGCCATAGAACTGCTGAGAGTTCTTCGGCCAGCCAGCCTGAATAGCGCCCGATGTGTTGTAGACGGCAAACGAAGTGTTGACGCCCTGGAACACCCATGTGGGAGACGTAGCAAGGGCCATGTCAGGAGGCTCACAACCGCCAAAGTAAGGACAAATGGAGGCCGAATCGGCCATTCCATGGAATTTTGTGATCGCGGGCGGCGTATTCGGGCTAACACTGTTACTCGCCGTCGGGGCCAGGCCGGTGAAATGGGGAGCGTTCTGGTTATGTGCCGCACCTGCTTTACTTTTTTGAGGGAACAGTGGCATTGCTCTCACCGGAGAACTCGCAGCCTTAGATGACTCTCCAG
>DMFQ01000443.1:4447-10698 GCA_003450555.1 Ktedonobacter sp. | reverse complement strand
ACTTGAGCAGCACTATGGCTTTGCCCTTGAGCAGACGCAAAGCTTGCCCCAAAGGCGCCCAGCAGGAGCGCCACAACCGCTACAAATGAAATGAAGGGAACTCTGTACTTTTTTTGCATATGGAACTGATCTCCTGAATACAACAATGTGTGGATTTTGACACAGTACAACGGTATAAAGGTTTATAAGCATGAGGATAGAAAGACCCAATGAAGGTATTTGCGGAACCACCCTTTCCGCGCAGAAGAAACGTAATACCCGTGAGCTTACGTTCTTCATTATTTAAAATAACCAGGCAGCAACAAGCTCGTTCGTCAAGCGCGGTCACTCGAAGAGAAAAGGAGGAGAGTACGAGCTGGCTGTGGCCCCCACATTGAAAATTCTACCATTAGCTCTACTTACTGTCAACTAAGCAATTGAGCAATATATAACCATTATGAGGGATAGCTACAATTTGCGTGTAGCCCTTCCCCTGGCACGCGCTGGAGGAGGATAGTAGGACTGCGTCACAGCCACAATGTCCCCAATACGCAATTGCACCTGCAAGTAGCGATTGGGGGAACGGTGATAATGCGCAAAGAGCATCAGAGCATGATGGGTGATCACATCAGCATCATCCGTATGGCGAGAGAGAATCATCTGACCCCCGATAGTCTCCTCGGCGGCAGTGACGGCCACCTCCTCACCTTCTTCATTCAACATGAGCCTGCGCGTATCGCGTCGCACGTTAGTATGGGGCCAGAGCATCAAAGCGATAGTCTGACCTTTCAGTCGCTGCTCCCTCAGGCGCTCTCCAAGGTAATTGGCAAGCTTGCGAATAGCGGCGCAGGTTTCATCGGCCTCGGTTGGCGTGTGAAAGCGCACGCGCGCATTCTGGCTCATAGGTGGAGCATCGGGCACGACCAGGCTGCTATCTTCACCACTTGCAACCTGATACAACCACGAACCGAGACGCCCCAGGCGGCGTCGCAATCCTTCGTCCGTCAGCGTCATGATCTGGGCGAAAGACGTAATGCCGAAATCGCGCAGGTGTGCCACCAGTTCAGCCACTGCAACAGAGTCGACCTGCTCGCTCTTCCCCTCTACTTCCGGCGGGCGAGAGCCAGGATTCTCCTCCTGCTCTCCCAGATCCGGCAATGCACTTGGGATACCAGTACCCGCCGCTCGCAGTTGCAAAAGCATGGAAAGCGGCAGCGTCTGTACAAACGATGCCTCGCGTCCACCTGGAATATATAGCACACCCTGGCGTCCATCTTTGCGGCTCATGAGCGCGGCCAGTTCAGCAATAGCCTTGCCATTTGCAACGCCGATGAGGGCAGTCAAGCCCATCTCCGCGATCTCCGCGCAGAGCCGTTCAGCCAGTGCTACAGGCGAGTCAAAGGTAAGTTCACAGCCGCGCAGGTCAATAAACGTGTCGGCAATGGGTATCGATTCTATAATGCGAGAATACGTCCGGTAGCGCTCGCGCAACTTTTGCAGAAACGGCTGATAACGATCGTACGAGGCCGGGAGAAAGCGAGTACGCGGGGCGATACGATGAGCGCGGCGCAAAGGCATACCAGGGCTGACACCCAGGCGTATCGCGGCAGGCGATGCATCGATAACACGGCCCGGTTCATTTGGTCGCCCTGTACCAGTTCCCACGACAAAACACTGGCCGCGCAACGAGGGATCGAACATCTCCTCGAGCGTGCAGTAGAAGTGACGAATACGCACATGCATAATGCCCTGGCGTAGACGAGCTCGTTCCGCCGCGCGTGCAGCTTCCTGCATATCGACATGCATATCTGTAGACGGAAGTTCACGAGAGGTACCGTTCGTTGATGGCAAAGGGCTATGTGTAGGAATGTTTATATTGTGTTGTTGCATATTTTTATGGTGATCTTCTGCTGTTTTATCTCTTGTCCCTATAACGATTACGCTTCTACTCAGGTTACAACGCTATTCGCTCCTTAACATCATCTCATAGGCGTCACCCTATTCTCTTATCCCAACTATGCCTCTGTCAAGTTACTCAGAAAACAGCTATTGCCAACCCATACATTGACATGCTATGCTGATACTGTCTACCACCCCGGCCAGTCGGTAATTTTAGAATGTATATGTAGTACGAACCACCAAACAGCTACAGCGCTACCATGGCGACCATCAACCCTGTATCGTAATAAACGAAACATGTTCTGTTAATCAGGCACTAAAAGCAGTATTTCCACCCTCTATCCTTAAAAGAAAGGTAATACCCAATGAGTAACAGAGACAGGTTTGATAAGTTTACTATACGTGCCCGCAAGGTCTTGACCCTGTCCCAGGAAGAGGCTCAGCACTTCCAACACAATTACATTGGGACAGAGCATCTCTTACTTGGTCTTGTACGTGAGGGCGAAGGGGTTGCCGCCAAAGTATTAACCAACCTCGGCGTACAATTGAGCGACGTGCGTAAGGCCATTGAATTCATTATCGGTCGCGGAGAACGTATCATAACTGGAGAGATTGGCCTTACTCCTCGCGCGAAAAAAGTGATCGAGCTAGCCGTTGATGAAGCACGCATGTTGAATCATCATTATATTGGTACAGAGCACATTCTTTTAGGATTAGTGCGCGAAGGCGGTGGGATTGCGGCAGGGGTGTTAGAAAGCATGGGGGTCAAGTTAGAACAGGTACGCGCTGAAACACTGAAGGTGCTTGATTCATCTCAAAATACGAAGGAATGAAAAAATAGGCCTTTTCAGCGAAAAAGATACCTTTGATAATCCCTTACATC
Organism: Ktedonobacter sp.; assembly: GCA_003450555.1. Taxonomy (GTDB): domain Bacteria; phylum Chloroflexota; class Ktedonobacteria; order Ktedonobacterales; family Ktedonobacteraceae; genus UBA11361. The sequence continues at coordinate 7,937 of DMFQ01000443.1, read as the reverse complement.
CCAAGAAAATACAACAGATCGCCTAGCACAAAGCGCACCCTGATGAAGTGTCCATACTCAACTGCGAACTCGTACTCTTCCTGGCTGATGGGTGGCTCTAGATCCTGGGGAACGAGTGGCGCCCCAGCCTGCGCCAGAATGGACTGGATCATTTCCGGCGAGCTGACCAGTTTGGACAATGTAGGGCGATGGACATCCTGCCAGTCGCGACAGAATTGCGCGAAGCGTGAGCGGTTTCGACGCCATAACTCCAACTTTTTGCTGTAATCACTCCAGCATTCGCGTGCCATCGCACCAGAAGGATCAATGCCCGCGAAAAGTTGCTGGATGCGCGCTTGTAGCGAAGCATCGTCGGGATAACAGCTGGCCATGTCGACTTTTTGAGGGTCAAAGTTGTCCAGGAAATGCTGGTAGAGCCGGGCCGCGGTAATGGTTGCGACTCCCACCTGAGCGCCGTGCAACGCCAGGCCGCGCCGGTAGTGGTCAGCAATCATATCCAGGACGTGCGATGTCACGTGTTCTGTGCCGGAGATAGGAGCAGACATATTGACGATGGATTGCGCAATACCTGCAAGCAGCAGGGCACGAGCGACAACTGCCTCTCCCTCGTGTGAGCGCTGCCCGATGTCTGCCGCGTGCTCCTGGAGCACATCGCCCAGATTGCCCAGCAGCGCCAGTGGAACCTCGCTATAAAAATTGACCATTCCCAATGCGCTGGCCAGATACCAGTCACCATAGGCTACAAAGCGAGCGCAGCAATCGCCAAGGCCTGCATAGGTCATCACATCAGGGGCAGAGGCAAGCACGCGTAAATCAGCGATGATCGCCGTAGGATAACGCGAAGGAATCGTACGCTTGACGCCATCTTTGAGCAGTACAGCCATATTTGCGGCAAAGGCTGTGACCGAGTTGGCAGTCTGACAACAAATATACACAATGTTCTTTTGCCCGATATGTTCCTGGTCGTGGAGGTAGACCGCGTGTTTGACAATATCGGTCAATGTCCCCGAGCCGAGCGCAACCAGAGCGTCACCGGGTAACATAGCCTTGTGAACAAAGCGAACCTGTTCAAAATCAGCGTGGACGAGGCCATAGCTATCGCCCTTGAGCCAGAGAGGCGCGACCGTGTAGCCGGCTTTACGCAGCAAGGCCTGGACGAAGGGCTTCAACTCCTCCTCATCCCGGCGCATTGGTGTCTCATCCATTACCAGCAGCACCCGCATGCCAGGAGCGATCCCTGCCCGTTGCAGAACTCGTGGCAACTGGAGTAGTGCATCTAGTCCAATCAAGATCTCATCGATAGCTACAGGGCGCAGAATTGACTGATCGTCTTGCTGTGCTAACCAGAGCTTCAAGGCAGCTATATCGCCCGGATCGATAAGAAAGCTAGCTCCATTCCTCATAAAGTAGCCTCCCTCTTTGAGTACATGCTTCTTAACCTTAAATGATCAGTCTTAACAAAAATATAACCATATTGCTACGCTTTTCGGATGGTTGCTTGTGTACTATTGGTTGTAACAGATCATGCATATATTTTACCCCTTAAAGGAATTGGCAATGAGCAACGAAGCTGCATCAAGCCTTACAGTGGAGCCAACGGCATCTGCGTATACTTTCGAGACCGTTGAAACAACTGATACAATTGTGGCAAGAATGCAGCATATTACGGCGACTCAGAGCGACCGAGTTGCCGTAGTGACCATCACGCTCTTTTTTGGTTCTGATGGCAAAACGAGTTCAAGCAGTTCCCTCTATGATGACCTGTTTACTCATACAGCTAGTACGGCTCACTTTCTGAGTAGTTTGCGTCCGCTCGTACGCAAAACAGATGTGGTCTTTCAAATCGATAATACACTGCACTTCCTTTTGCTCGGGGCTGATCTCCAGGGCGGACAGATCGTGCAAAATCGCCTCTGGGAAGCCTTGCTCTGGCGTATTCATAATACTACAGACAGGGAGATCGTTCGTCCACTCGAAATAGCCATCGGACATAGTGCCTACCCGGCACCTCAGCAGGATATCAGCAAATGTATAGAAGCGGCCAGCGAAGTAAGCCTGCATTCCAATTTCACTTCTGAACGAACGGTGCGTAAAGCGGTTGCGCGCCAGTCGCGCAATACACAACAAGCTACCGCCGACGAGGAATGGCCGAACCTGGCGCGCAAACTGGGTATCCCTTATCTTTCCGCTCTTGCCCAAAAAGCGTTCCGAGCGAGTGCAGCAACTCGTCAATGCCAGCCTTGCCCAGGAACTCCGCTGTTACCCTGTTGGGCGCGAGCGCAATATGCTGACCGTGGCCATGTTAAATCCGCAGGACCGCGTGGTGCTTGACCGGTTACAAGAGGAGACAGGCCTGGTTATCTTCCCCGTTTTGACGCATCCCGAAGAATTGCAGACTGCTCTAGCACAATTGATCTAATGCCAGCTATGTTTCACTTTTCCATCAGCTCTCAGATCCCACGTCGATCCGCTGGATTGTGGAGACGACTCCCCTGGCGATCTGCTCGCTGAGTTCTTGCCCGTGCGCAGAGTAGAAGGCTTTACAGTAGGTCCCATCACGCTCAACGATTCTCACCTCAAGTCGCTCTTCTTCGAGGAGTTCGAGGTAGGTCGTCGCTCCTGCTTCATGGCGGGTGAACGGGACCTCTCGTGCAGCGGCGTTCCTGTAGGTGTTTTGGCCGGTGACTCTCATGGATAGGTATGCAGATGCTATTGGATAGACGATACTACACGCAATTTCATAGAGATAGGATGCAGATTCTCGGCCTCGTTCCCGCACGACGCATTCGTAGGAGAGGTGGACGGCAGGGGTGCTATTTTGGTCCTTCGCGAGGGAGGAATTGTGTGTTGATGACAACATTGAAACTACTCACTTTCTGAACAAATACAACCAGTAGTGAAGGGAGTAAAAAATACGCAGGGAAGATCAGGCACACAGGAAAGAGATCACCGTTTCATGCCTAAATAGCGAAGGTGATTGGCAAGGTGCGCGTTGAACGTTGCCCCTTCGTCCCATTCAGGGTGCCTCAGGTGAAGTGATTGAAACGCGAGCGGGAGAACATGTTGCACAAAGAACTGCACACTCATGTCCGTCAACCGTTCACGGAGTTGCTGTGGAGCAGGCGCAAGCCACTGCATTCCTCCTGCTAATTCACTTTCTGATAGAGCGCTGAGTACATGAGCGCGCGCGTCACTCTCAGCAGGTGTATACCCCAATGCGAACAGGGTCTCCTCTGCTACATCATCAGATAGGCCCCCTTTCACCCAGAAATGAACTGTTTGGAAGAGGTCCGCATCGGAAAGCCCAAGTAAATCCACCTGGACCTGCCTGGCAAAGGTCCGCGTTTGCCTATTCATTTTCATATGGACCCCTTTACACGAGGAGCAATCGCATACACATAAGCATGGTGTGGCGTTACCAGGGCCAGAGCGCCTGGTCTTTCAAGCAGCAAACTGCCTGCTCGAAGCGATTGGCCGCGTCAGCATGTGC
>DMFQ01000443.1:2536-4296 GCA_003450555.1 Ktedonobacter sp. | reverse complement strand
TCCCTCTCTCACCGCTCGCAGGATTGTCATGACGAGAGGGTATTCCGCAGAACTGAGCTTATCGTATCTCATCAACTCTTGTATGCGGGCAGAATAGGCGGCGGCACGGCCAATCCTACTTGAAGGCGTTTGCTCGCTTGCCTCAGAAATTTGCTTACTCATCTGGTTGTTCCTTAAACTCTATCGTTGTACTGATTCCGTTTCTTTTCTCTTGCTCGCCTCTCAGCATTGTTCCGATACGTCATGTACCCAAAGGCGCAAACAAAAATCGCGAGGACGAGTAACAGGAGAATGAACGGTGACACGATGATATTCCTTTTCTGTTGTATCCCTGACATACCCTACGCGCAAAGGTTAAGGATATGCCGGGAAGAGAAGTGCATCACAATGTGGTGCATGACGTGAGCTACTTACGAGAAGATGATGTACTCGCTGCTGGAGGCTACCAATTGTGTCCAATGGTGGCTTGACCTCATCCCTGTCACGTATTCCAGAACTCATATCAGATTTGTTCGCCGCAAGTCCTTCTATAGTATACCACAAAAAGCGGGGAACCCTTCGGGTTATCCATGCTTCAAAGCCTATGCTTTATCAGATACTGGGAGCTACATGGTAAAGGTATTAACCCTGGGAAGATCTGAAGGGACGGTGAAAAATCTATATTTTTATCTCGAACTTGTAGTATACTGCAAAGGAGGCCATCACGAATCCACATGCCTCTAAGGTGGAGACCTGCTGGCAAGATTGCTATAGAAAGGGTATTTTATTTCTAATGAACATATTAGTGACCGGCGGAGCCGGTTTCATTGGCTCTCACATCGTCGATCAATGTATAGCGGCAGGACACGAGGTCTCAGTTTTAGACAGCCTCTGGGAAGAGGGTGGTGGAAAAAATACCAACCTGAACCCCAAAGCGCGTTTCTTTCATGTCGATATCACCGATGAAGACAGCCTGAAGAAGGTTTTCGATACTGTACGGCCAGAGGTCGTCTGTCACCAGGCAGCTCAGCATAGCGTCGCGATCTCAACGAAGAAGCCGGAACTTGATGCGCGCGTCAATGTGCTTGGTTTGATCAATGTCTTGACCAACTGCACTCGCGCAAGCGTACGAAAGATCCTCTTTGCCTCGTCGGGTGCGACATACGGTACCCCTGTTCGCTTACCCATCGATGAAGAGGTGGAACAGCGCCCGGAATCGCCCTACGGTATTACGAAGTTGGTCGCGGAACACTACCTGCGCTACTGGCAAGAGGCACATGGCCTGACCTATACGGCGCTGCGCTACGGTAACGTCTATGGACCACGCCAGGATCCCAATGGAGAAGCAGGTGTCATAGCCATCTTCGCGAAGCGCTTCTTGAAGCACGAAACGATCCGGATCGATTGGGATGGAGAGCAGCAAAAGGACTACGTCTACGTAGGAGATGTCGCGCGCGCCAATCTCATTGCCATGGAGCAGGGGCATGGCGACAATGATATTTTTTGTGTCGCCACCGGCAAAGGTACCTCCGTCAACGAAATCTACGATTTGCTGGCAGCGCAGATCGGTTACAAGCCGGAGATCGTACGAGCGCCCCGGCGCCCCGGTGACATTCACCTGGCTTACTTCGATTGCAGTAAGGCAGCGCGCATCCTGGGATGGAAACCGGAAGTGAATATAGAGCAAGGTATCCGGGCAACGGTCGAATACTTTAAAAAAGGGTAAGTACAGATGAAAGGAGAGGGAGTTTCTGCCAGCGGCAAGAACTCCCTCTCCTTTC
>DMFQ01000443.1:1153-2407 GCA_003450555.1 Ktedonobacter sp. | reverse complement strand
AAGCCAACGGTAAAGGCGCGATACTGCCTGGCCAGCAGCAGCGCATTGATCACGTTGGGCGAATTGCCGCTGGCGCTGATGCCAATCACCATGTCACCCGGCTCGATCATATTCGCCAGTTGCTCCGCGAAGATATGTTCATAGGCGGTATCATTGCTCCAGGCTGTGATAAGCGGCACGTGGTCCGTCAGCGAAATGGCTTTGAGGCGCGGCGCCCCCGCCATAATGGTGTTTTTCGCCAGGTCAAGCGCGAAATGCGATGCGGTCGCGGCGCTCCCACCATTGCCTATGATGAAGATGCGATGTCCGCTGCGATAGACGTTTTCAAGCAGACTCAGTACACGTTCAAGGTCTGGTCGGGAGATGGCTCGCACCATCTGCTCAAGCTCAGAAAAGTAACTGTTAACTGATTCCAATTTCTAGTACCCTTCTTCTCTATAACACAAAGTAAGTTCATTGCGTATGGAACTGCGCTTCCGGCTCAGCATATGGCGCCACCCACAGGTTATTAAAGTTGGCAACATTCAATACGACCGTCGCCCCTTGCTGATCAAAATGAAAATTCATGCGCTTTAAGCCGCGCTCCTCCAATGCCACGGTCACTGCATCCTGTGCCTCTTCACGACAATAGAGCATCATGAAACCACCACCTCCAGCGCCTGTAATCTTTCCAGCCGCCGCGCCCTTCTCGAGCGCGAGAGTGTACAACTCGTCAATGAAACCTGTTGAAAGGCCCGGAGCGAGACGGCGTTTTTCCTGCCATGAATAATCTAAAAGCCGCGCGAACTCATCCAGGTCGCCGCGCTCCAGGCAGGATTGTACATCTATCGCCACCTGCTTAATATTATGTAGCGCCTTCAGGACGGACTCATCGCGATCCTGCGTCGACTTACGCTGGTGCTTTAGGATGGAGGTCGATTCACGCGAACTACCGGTAAAGAAGAGCATCAAACGGCGCTCTAACGTCTTGCGTACCTCAGGGTCAATTCTTACCTGTTCAACGGTGACGCCATCGCTGGTAAAAGTAATCTTGTTCAACCCACCAAATGCAGAGGCATACTGATCTTGCTTACCTATGGGCATGCCCATTTTGCCGATCTCGATGTACGAGGCCAGTTCTGCTACCTGTTGCTTGGTCATAGGCTGCTCTACCAGCGTCGAGATCGCTCGCACCATGGTGACCGCGGCGGCACTGGAAGATCCCAGGCCGGTCCCAGGTGGCACCTCGCTGGCCACAAAAAGATTGATACCACG
>DMFQ01000443.1:0-1024 GCA_003450555.1 Ktedonobacter sp. | reverse complement strand
GTGCTGATTACCAGCCCGCCGTATTTCGCATAATATGCCTCCAGGTCTGTTCCCCCGCCTCCAAAGCTGATACGCATCGGAGCTCTAGCGATTAACATCTTCTTCTCTCTCTTGTAACTTGACCATACAAACAGGTCTCACTCTCCTTTCGAGGGAAAGGGAGGAACATGGTGATCCAAAGTACGGAATAGAGGAGGCGAGTATAGATGCCAGTTTTGACACTAGCGAGAACACAGCTCGCCTCCTCTGACTCTGATGAATATTACGCGACTGGTTGGCGCATGGCTTCAATCAGTACCTTCGCAACCTCAGGACGTGAAAATTCGCGCGGGGGAATCTCTCCCGCTTGCAACATCTGGCGCACCTTCGTACCGCTCAGTGTCACATGCTGATCATTGCCATGTGGGCAGGTCTTCGAGGAGGCCATTGAATCGCAGGTGCGGCAGAAGAAGGTGTGATCAAAGAACATGGGTGTGATGCCCAGCTTCGCCGGGTCGAACTCGGCAAAGATGTAGTGTGCATCATATGTCCCATAGTAGTTGCCAACACCGGCGTGGTCGCGCCCGACGATGAAATGTGAACAACCATAGTTTTTGCGCATCAGCGCGTGGAAGATGGCTTCGCGTGGACCAGCATAGCGCATTGCGGCGGGCAGCACTCCAAGCACGACACGATCTTCTGGATAGTAATTCTCCAACAGGACTTCGTAGCAGCGCATCCGCACATCGGCGGGAATATCATCGCCCTTGGTATCGCCGACCAGGGGATGCAGGTAGAGGCCATCCACTGTCTCCAACGCGCACTTCTGGATATATTCATGCGCCCGGTGTACAGGGTTGCGCGTCTGGAAACCCACCACGCGCTTCCAGCCTCGCTCTGTGAATTGCTGGCGCGACTGCGTTGGCGTAAAGCGATACTTCGCGAAGGCCTGATTCGGCAGAGCAACGACGCGTACTGATCCGCCCAGCAGCACATCGCCCTGCTGATAGACAACCTTTACACCGGGATGCGCCTCTTCTGTCGT
>DMFQ01000204.1 GCA_003450555.1 Ktedonobacter sp. | reverse complement strand
TTCTTTACGCTTGCCCGATTCATGCCAACACTATCCGGCGCACTCGTGTCGAGACAGGTCAAATCGTCGATGAAGTCACAACAGAACTCTATCGACGAGGGCAAATCCCCTTTAGCTTTCAAGTGTACTAACATAATTCGTAGGAAGCGTGCAACCACTGTAGAGTTTTGCCAACAACTGCTCTTGATCAGCTACAGTTGTCGTTCCGGAGGAGCAGGACATTGCCAGGGTACGCGCACCCATCTGGAGGTCCTGGCGCAGCGGCTTAGGATGACCATTCACATTGAGGACGCCCAGGGGCCAGGATGTTTTACCTATGACGAAGTCCTTACCACTAAAGTAAAAGAAAGGTACATGATACTTCATCGTCGTCTGTACATCGGTGATCAGCGTCAGAATATGCGAGATAGCCGTTTCACGTGCATTACTGGCGTCAATGCCACAGCCTTTCACACAGCCAGTTCCCTCGATAACCCAGAGGTGTTTGCCTAATGCACCACTATTGATATCGATATGGAGCTGTTGCGCCCAGAAGGCAAAGAGCTGGTAGAGATTATTGGTAGCGGCATTGGGATAGCCATTGTGCCAGCTATCGATCAGACCCAGGATGATTTGTGAGTGCCAGTTCCAATTGCCTCCTGGATGCACCGAGGCGTTCATAGCAGACTGCATCGCATCGAGATACTGAACCTGGTTTGCCAACTTTGCATTATCGTCAGGAACTACCAGCGGGTCCATAGCTCCGAGAATGATAGGGATACCTGGGCGCACCGCGTGCATGGCATTCTGGCAAAGGTCAAAAAACTTCGCGAAGTTCTCAGGTGTGACATAAGTGGTAGCAGTACTCTGCTTCATTTGCTCATTGCCGCACTGCACAGCATCTGCACCTCCCAGCGCCGCGTCGTTGAGTCGATTCGTGTCAAAGAGGCTAGCACTGCCGGTCTGACAGTAAGTAAGCATGACACGAACGCCCTGGTTATGGTAGCTTTGTATGGTGCTCTTCAACATCTGACCAACCGTGCCAGTTGTAGGACTGGAGCCACAGGTTGGGTAGCTGAGACGCACCCAGGGAATACCTGGATAGGAAATGTGGGCGTCTCCCTGTATGCCAAGTACCGTTTCCGGACGGAATGCAGAGGACGATGTGGATGTCGCCGCTGGTGTGGCTGTCCCTTTCTGCTGCCCTGTTCCGCCTATTTGAACCTGGCACGCGGACAATGCGACCAGCAGTATGGTACTGAACAGCATAGTGGCAAGAATGATCAAGAACTTCCTTTTCATGTGAATCCGCTTGAATACTAGAGTTCCTTCATAAGTAATTGCTATAGTTATATTGTAGCATGGAAATGCTATACCACAGTGACACTGAGATGGTAGATGGCTCCAAGCCAAGGCTTATTGAAGGGGATTAAGTGGATAGTGCTANNAATGCAGAGGACGATGTGGATGTAGTCGATGGTGTTGCAGTTCCTTGCTGCTGCCCTGTTCCGCCTATTTGAACCTGGCAAGCGGACAATGCGACCAGCAGTATACTACCAACCAGCACAGCGGCGAGCGTAATCAAGAACTTCCTTTTCATGTGAATCCGCTTGAATACTAGAGTTCCTTCATAAGTAATTGCTATAGGTATATTGTAGCATGGAAATGCTATACCACAGTGACACTGAGATGGTAGATGGCTCCAAGCCAAGGCTTATTGAAGGGGATTAAGTGGATAGTGCTATTGATTATTGAGGCGCGTTCGTGTTGCAGATATTCCCAATTTTAAGTTTTGCCTTTCAGTACGTCTTTACATAAGGAGAGTACTTTTGAAAATAGTGCTTGTGATAATGCATCAGAAAATAGACAGATAATCATTAGTGTAGAAGAGCGTATATCAAGTAAACTTAGATAGGCAGGCCTTTTTCCAACGCTGTATGGCGCAAGACAGGAGGCAGCAATGGACCCCTGGATGGTATTTGGTATTGCTTTTGCTATCGTTATGCTTATCATATGTATCGCTATCAGTAGCTCTGCAGTGAGCAAAGCTAACAAAAGTGAAAAGGTAAGGCAAGAAAATGAAAACATAAGACGAGATTTTTTCAAGCGAGAGGGAATGCCCGTTAATGCTAAAGTCATGAACGTGGTGCTACATGAAGATTGCAGGCAGTATGAGGTTTTTGCTTCATGGCGCAGTCGTGAGACAGGAAGGATATATGAATTTCACGAGATATATATGTTTCCAAGGGACGCTGATCAAGGATTTAACCCGCAAATTGGCAGAGGAGATATTATAACTGTCTGGGCTATCTTAGACCAACCCTCTAATTTTATAGAGAAAAACTGGTAAGAATACTTGATCATATAAAAGCTCAGACACTGCAAATGTCTGAGCTTTTTATATGGGATATACCCTCTAAAGATATCATTTCGTCTTCCCAAATTTACGTTCTAGCCAAGCGAGGAGGTACTTCTGATCATCAATGGTTGCACGTCGTACTTGTGCGAGTAAATATATTCGATCTGGCTTCGGTGGCGCTGTATTCTGTAGCCCTTCATTGCAATTGGTACAAACGGCACGAAGATTACCTGGTACGTCCAGACCACCCTTTGACCTTATCAATGATGTGTCCAATTGTAAGGCGTATTGTGCGGCTTGTGTCAAAAGGATCACTGTCTCCTGCGGCAAGTCCACACATTTGGCAGGTGTATCCATTTCTTTCCAGGACATAAGCTCGTGTCTCTTTTGAGATTGCACGCGAGAATGCTGGGACTCTCTTGTCAGTTTCCAGGAGATATTGGCCTGGCTTTAAGTCTGCTCGATCTCTATGTGTAAGAATTTGATAGCCTTCTTCGTCACGCAATTCACGTACACGTCTGCCCCACTCTGATACGTTTCCAGCGGCTTGACGCAGTTCCTCTCCCTCAATGACTCTACCAATGTTCGCGAGGAAAAATTCAAGAATACGCTGCCTGGAACCTCTGCTTTTGGCTTTTTGTTCCACTTATTATCCTCAAATATGAATGTTGTCTTCTACTGTTCTGCTCATATTACTCTGCAACGACTGTAGCAATTCATCCCCATGAAATAGATCAGCTTGAAATAAATGTTGTACATCATGTAGTTCAATATGATTTTGTCCGGTCAAAGCTACGACAATAGCCTCTCCAACTACTTTGGCGACAAGGGGGTGGAAATGCATTGCCAATTTGTCTATAAGCTGCTGTCTTTCCTCCTGCGAAGTTCCAAGCATCAGGAAAAGCTTGTAAGCGTGCTGCCATACGTAATGTGAGTCGGGGCAGCCCATCGATAGGAAAATCCTCTCCTGGTGGCAGGTTTGCTATCCCCAATCCATCAACGCCTAGAACTGCCCATTGTGTTCTGGCTCGCGTTGGGCCAAGGTCGGGACCACCATGCTTTTTTGAGCCCCCTACAAGCGTAGGTGCAATACTGTTAGCTTTAGCGTGCCAACTGGGTGCTCCACGCCATCCGTGAGATGCCATGAGATCACCAATGGCTTGACTGACTGTAGTAGTCACTTTCTTAGGAGAAGGCCAGCGAAATGCATCAGCGTAAGGCTGTCGCAGCGCGACAAGTATAAAGCGAGGTCGGAGTTGAGGTACGGCATAATCTGATGAATTAAGTACACGCCACGTTACTTCGTAGCGGAGACGCATTAACTTTTGTATGAGATCACCGCGATATGATGCAAATTTTGCTGACGCAAAGCCAGGAACATTTTCAAGCAGCACGGCTATTGGCTTTGCCTGTTCTATCAAGCGAAGGGCTTCAGGAAACATGTCCCGTTCGTCATCAGCACCAAGCTGTTTCCGCGGCAATTGTGAATGGTGGACAAGGAACGCCACCAGCAAGAAGGTCGACTCCCCTGAAATCCAGCCCATTTACTGCTCGGATGTCGCTTTCGATGACACGCCAGGATGGTCGATTTAGACGTAGAGTTTGGCAAGCAACGCCATCGTTTTCGATAGAGGCAGCATTCGTGAAGCCGGCTAGCTCAAGACCTAAAGCCTCACCGCCAGCGCCCGTACAAATATCGAGGACAGTAAGCTCTGTTTGCTCGGTAGCGTATGGTCTATTATAGAAGAGACTACCCAACATGTTTCTTACTCCCCTCGTAGCAGGCCTTAGTTGTTCTGTTCTAATTTTAACACATGGAGGAATGATAACATAGCAATGTAAGATATAAAAGCTCATATGTTTGCAGCTAAGCTGCAAACATATGAGCTTTTATATGTAATTTACTTGTCTCGTTCGCCGGTGGTGAGGGCGGCCTGGGCGGCGGCCAGGCGAGCGACGGGGACGCGATAGGGTGAACAACTGACGTAATCGAGTCCGACCATGTGGAAGAACTCGATGCTATCGGGGTCGCCACCGTGCTCGCCGCAAATGCCCAGTTCCAGGTGAGGGTTGGCCTGACGACCATTCTCAGCTGCCATGCGCACGAGCTGGCCCACGCCGTCACGGTCAAGCGTCTGGAAGGGGTTAACGGGTAGAATCTTGACTTTCCCCTCGATGCCTGGCTCCTCCAGTCCATCAACATAGCGGAGCAGGAATTTGCCCTCGGCATCGTCACGGCTGAAGCCAAAGGTTGTCTGGGTCAGGTCGTTGGTGCCGAAGCTGAAGAAATCGGCTACGGTGGCGATCTGAGCGGCGGTGAGGGCGGCGCGCGGCAGTTCGATCATGGTGCCGAATTTATAGGCGACGGCGGAGCCACCCGCGGAGGTGATCTCCTTGGCTGCTGCCTCGAGCTGGCGGCGTACTTCCTTCAACTCGTTGACGTGTCCCACCAGGGGGATCATGATCTTGGGTTGGAGTTTCTTGCCCTCTTTGGCCACTTCCAGGGCGGCTTCGAGGATCGCGCGCGTCTGCATAACGTTGATCTCGGGGAAGAGCAGTCCCAGGCGGCAGCCACGCAGGCCGAGCATCGGGTTCATTTCGCGCATGGAGCCGACTTCCTCGAGTAAATTGCGTTTCTCTGCGAGCTGCTTGGGATCTTCGCCACTGGTTTCGAGGCGGGTGACATCGACCAGCAGTTCTTCGTAAGAAGGCAGGAACTCGTGCAGGGGTGGGTCGATGAGGACGAATGACGACGGGGTAGCCTTCGCCCGTTTTGGGATCGACCATGGCCTCGAAGATGCCTTTGAAGTCGCTGCGCTGGAATGGAAGCAGTTGATCAAGGGCTTGCTGCCGCTCTTCCTTGCTCTTGGCGAGGATCATTTTCTGCACGATGGGCAGGCGTTCCTGTTCCATGAACATGTGCTCGGTACGGCAGAGGCCGATGCCCTGAGCGCCAAAGGTGACCGCGCGTTTGGCATCGCGAGGATAGTCGGCGTTGGCCCAGACACCGAGTCGGCGGTACTGGTCGGCCCAGCCCAGCAGCTTTTGCAGGTCGATCTCTTTATCGTAGTCGGCTTCAACGGTCTTGATGATGCCCGCGAAGACCTCGCCGGTAGCACCATCGATAGAGATGTCATCGCCTTCACGCAGAACGAAATCGGAGTCGACGACGCGGAAAAGGTGCTCCGCTTCGCTGACGCGGATACCTTCGCAGCCCGCGACGCAGGGCAGGCCGAGGCCGCGAGCAACGACTGCCGCGTGACTGGTTGCTCCGCCGCGGGCGGTCAGAATACCCCTGGCGACCAGCATGCCGTGGACATCGTCGGGGCTTGTCTCAGGGCGAACCAGCACGACCGCTGTACCCGCTTTCCCCAGTTCTTCGGCGCGATCCGCGTCGAACACGGCCTTGCCACTGGCTGCTCCAGGAGAGGCATTGAGGCCCTTCGCCAGCAGCCGTCCCTCTTTGGCAGCCTTTTTCTTCTCATTCTCATCGAAGCGCGGCAGCAGCAATTGATAGACCTGGGTGGTGTCGGCGCGTTTGACGGCCTCCTGTTCGGTAATCAGGCCCTCCTCGACCATATCGACCAGGACTTTAATGCCGGCCTGGGCGCTACGCTTGCCTGAACGAGTCTGGAGCATGTAAAGGTGGCCCTTTTCCACTGTGAATTCCAGGTCCTGCATGTCGCGGTAGTGCTGCTCCAGGCGGTGCGCGATCTCCTGGAACTGCTTATAGACCTCGGGCAGGTCATCTTGCAGGCGGCTGATTTTCGAGGGGGTGCGGATACCGGCTACAACGTCTTCGCCCTGAGCGTTGAGCAGGTATTCGCCGTAGAGCTTCTTCTCGCCAGTGCCGGGGTCACGAGTGAAGGCGACGCCGGTGCCGCTGTCGTTGCCCATGTTGCCGAAGACCATG
>DMFQ01000202.1:1547-4020 GCA_003450555.1 Ktedonobacter sp. | reverse complement strand
AGCGAGTAATACCCTAAAAATCCGTAACTACTTAGCCCCCTAGCCCCTTAGGACAAAAGGCCCAAAAGGGTTGAGCACAAGGAAAGAATCTGGTAGAGTATCTTCATGAACGTTGAAGAACTGGTGAAAGCCCTCGAAGCACAGAGAGCAGAAAATCAGACCTTGCGCAATGACTTGGCACAAGCCTTGGAACGTCTTGAGGAGGCCAACGCCCGCATCAAGCAACTGGAAGGACAGGCGGCTAAAGACAGCCACAATAGTAGTAAGCCCCCTTCGACCAACGGGTTCAAGGAGCCGATGCGCAAAACCCAGAGCCTGCGAGAAAAGAGCGGCAAAAAGAGCGGAGGGCAGCCCGGCCATCCAGGACAAACCTTGCTGATGGTAGCGCAGCCTGATCACACGATCCTGCTCACACCGCAGCAGTGCCAGCAGTGTCAACAGGATCTTTCGGAGGGGTGGCTCTGCCGAAGAGAACGGGTTCAGGTGTTTGATCTGCCAACGGTGCATCTGCAGGTGACGGAATATCACGTCGAAGTCAAGGGGTGTCCGTGCTGTCACGCCGAGACGCGAGCCGATTTGCCTGACGGGCTCACCCTGGCCTCGGCGCAGTATGGCCCCAACGTCAAAACGCTGGCCGTGTATCTGGCCTGTCTGCATCTGCTCCCATTGGCACGCGTCTGCCAGATCCTCAGCGATCTGTGTGGCACTACGTTTTCGCAAGCCAGTGTGCTTGCGGCCTGTCAGCAGAGTGCGAGCGCCATCACCCCGGTTGTGCAGAGGATCAAAACGGCCTTGCAGACCAGCCAGGTGATGCACAATGACGAGACCGGTTTCCGTGTCGAGAAAAAACGGTGGTGGTTGCATGTGGCGGCAACCTGCTGGTTCACCCTGTACCTGGCGCATCCCAAACGGGGAAAAGAGGCGACCGATGCGATGGAAATCTTGCCCACCTTCCTGGGAACCAGCATGCACGACAGCCTGTCGAGCTATCTGCAATATACGTGCAGGCATGCGCTGTGCGTGGTTCATTATCTGCGCGAACTGACCTTTGTGGGCGAACGCTTTGACCAACGCTGGGCCACCGAGATGAAAGCGTTGCTGCTGGAAATCAAAGCGTGCGTTCAACGGGCACGCGAGGAAGGAAAGACGAGCTTGCCCCAGGCCGTCACGCAAGACTTTGAACGTCGCTACACACACCTCGTCCAGACGGGAATGGCTGCCAATCCTCCCCCGCCAAAGCGCACCGGCAAACGAGGCGCACCAAAGAAAAGCGACGCCCTCAATCTGCTGATCCGCTTGCATCAGTATCACGACCTGATCCTGCGTTTCATGCATGATTTTGCCGTGCCTTTTGACAACAATCAGGCCGAATCCGATCTGCGCATGATGAAACTGCGCCAAAAGATTTCTGGCTGTTTTCGCACCCAGGATGGGGCTGCCATCTTTTGTGCCCTTCGCAGTTACCTTTCCACCATGCAGAAACAAGGCGTTCATCTTTTGACTGCCTTACGTTCTGCCATGGTCGGTTCTCCTCTCCTCCCACCTCTCTTGGTGGCTGAGTAGTTACGAACATTTACGGGATAGTTACAGACCATTGAAGGGACATTGCCTTATGGAGATTGGATAGTCAGAAGAGATTGCTTATATCGAGCGTTGTATCCCACCGTTAAAAATACACCTGAAGGCCTACCAGGAAAAACCATAAGCAAAAAAGATAAAGCGTCATCGTATAGCCTGAAGAATGTACAGACAGTGGCGCATGTTCTACTTTAAGCGAGCTGTACATTCGTGAGAATATTCTTCTACTGAACTGAAAGAGAGAGAGAGGGCCAATTATGGATCATCATGAAAAGCACGACATACCATCACTCGAGGGGCGCATCAGAAACCTGAGCAAGCAGTTGAAGCATGTCGCTGATGACACGGACTTAGAGGAAATGTTCGTATTCCTCCATAGACCGGGGTGGACAACTCCAGCAGAGTACTTGCTTGTAAGCGGTATTGTCGATGTGATGCATGAGCATGCAAAGGCCATGGTCAGTCTTAAACAAGTTTTGATCAATGGGAGTCGTGCTGTCGAGCTTAACCCTCAGCCGCTTCCTCCTAAAGCTGAATGACAAGAAGCGCAAGAAGGCCCATTAGTGAAAGTTGCAAGTTGGATTGAAAAGTAGTTTTGATGACTGTCAAAGCTGCCTAGAAATTGATATGTACTTTTGCAGGTAGCTCTAAGTCCTAAAATATTGGGTATCTTAGAGCTACCTGTACTTAAAAGCCCACCCTCTCATGTACGAGTAGATACCACCAGCAAGCAAAGTGCCTGACTTGGCAAAGTACAGAATCACATTCAAAACGATGAAGATGCCAAGGGTAATACATGGGCTGAGGCTGCTTCAACACTCCTCGCAGTCACTGTATACCGCTCGCTTAAAGCAGTATGGATACTCAGTAGAAGATATCTCCTTGTTTGAAAAGA
>DMFQ01000202.1:0-1352 GCA_003450555.1 Ktedonobacter sp. | reverse complement strand
CACTTTCGTACGATAACAGGCAGTTATGTACCACATTCGTGTAAAATCCCTTGTTATTCAACTGGCCTTCGTCAATTTGTACGGCGTTTGACGTGGCAAACGTGGCAATATCCATCGTGTACCCTGTCGTACTATCTGTCCACACAATCGCACCGCCCGATGGGATGTACGAACAGCAGGACCATTTGGTATCAGTCTTTGGGTTCGTCCCACCTAGACCATTCGCAACGAAATCATTGTAGATGTCAGATGCATAATACTTGACGGTCAAAGAAGTTGGCGCTGACGTTGGTACTGGGGTTGGCACCGATGTTGGCATTGGAGTTGGAAGCGACGTTGGCACCACAGCTGGTGCCGACGTTGACGTAGGAATCAGGGTCATTGTCGGCGTTGTGGTGATATGTGATGTAACCTGCTGATGCTTGTCGGCAAGATTGAACAGGAGAGCACTCCCCAAGACAAGGAGCGCGATGATAAGGAAGACAATGATAAAGAGAGTGGTTTTGTGAGAACGCTTTGGTGGCGGTGGTGGTGGTGGTATCGGAGTCTGCATGTAGTCATGATACTCGGGATAACCGTATTGGGTGGGTTCGTTAGGGCGATGAGTATTGTCTGAAGGGAAGTCCATAGATTTTTCCTTCCTTCGTTACTCGTGTTTCTTGATCGGCCTGTAAAAGTTTTCTGACTAAAAGATGCCACGCGCCACATAAGTAGCGAATCTGAGCTTATATAGCTGTGCTTTCTCTGATAACATTACCCGCCAAGAAGTAACTGCGCTTTCATCGACTCATATTTTGTGAGCTTACAAGTGCCGTGAATGCGTTACTCATATTATACATTATACTCAAACAGTCAAAATTGCACTTCCTGACCATATAATGCTCAAAAAATCCTAATCTTACTAAAATTTCCGTGTCGGCAACTACTGCTCATTTTGCAAATTTGGAGACATCAGTATACTAAATAGAAAGCAAGCAATAATCCATATTGCTCGCTTCAAATTTGTAAAGGAAAATCATATGAGTTCTGATCATCCTGATAAAGAAAAGACTGCTATCGACAAAACATCAAACCGCCAGGATTACCCCAATGCTATAAACGAGATGCTTTCTAAGATGGTAAGGAATTGGCGCAATGATGGTGAAACGCGAGAAATCAATCCAATTCTATCTCGAGCGCACGATCGATTTCTACAAGCCTAACAGAAGAACAGCACCTGATGCACCAGCCTCTGAAAAACAAAAAGTAATCGAATTCCCCATTAACAAAGATACACTTGGCATTCCGCTATCTGAAGTTGAAGCTAGTCAAGTCGAATGGTTATGGCCTGGACGCATTCCCCTCGGCAAAAT
>DMFQ01000459.1:4478-4810 GCA_003450555.1 Ktedonobacter sp. | reverse complement strand
TTCTTTAGGGCTTCTAAATAGCTCAGGCGGGCGGCAATAGCCCATGCTTGAAAATCTGATTCACAAGTTCTATAATAAGCGCGTTCACATAATCTTGCTTCTGGAGGTATTGACACTTATGCCGGCTCACTGTTAACTCCATCCTGTTTCACCTTCAATGGATGAAAACAGGCATCGTTTTTGCTTCAACATACCGTACGTCTCTTAACGAGAGATGAGCGCTCAGTTACTGCATTTCTGGTTGATACGCTGCGCGATTATAGCGTAGCGCTACTCTTACCTTTGAGACGATTTGCAGGGCGGTATGCAAGTAAGCGTTCGATGGTGCCGTG
>DMFQ01000459.1:4063-4242 GCA_003450555.1 Ktedonobacter sp. | reverse complement strand
ATATGGATCCACAGCGAGCGCATCGCTGATTTCTCCCATTAACGCCAGCTTTGACAGATTTAATCTGTCTTTTACGCTGCCTGAAAATAGCATCACAGCGCCTTATGGGCGACTGCCTCAGCTCTCCATGACCTTTTCCGCATCATTGTTTCCTCTGATTGTCATTGCAAGCAGTTTTG
>DMFQ01000459.1:3110-4013 GCA_003450555.1 Ktedonobacter sp. | reverse complement strand
GAAAGGGTTATCCAGATGCCACAATTGATGAAATACTACGAACTGACCAGGCATCACGCATACGCGGGGCGATCCTATGACATTTCTGAAGCAGCCGGAGTCGCCTATGGCTTCCATTTTGAAATGGAGCGGCTGGAGAAGCATAATCCGGTTGAGTATGCCATTACCAAACGCTATCTGTTGCGCTATGTCCCGGAGGGCGCGACAGTAGCGGATGTTGGCGTCGGCGTAGGCCATTATAGCGAACTCCTGGCCAGTCGCGGAAGTAAGGTCCACCTGGTAGATGTCGCGCCGCGCTTACTGGAAGCAGCAAAAGAACGGCTGGCCGGGGCGGAATTGGAGCAGTAGATACTAAGCATTACTCATGCATCAGCGACCGACCTCTCATTCCTCCCGGATGAGTCCTGCGATGTCGTTTTGATGCTGGGGCCGTTCTATCACCTGAGCCAGCCCGAGGAAAGGCAGCAGGCGGTCTCGGAAGCACGGCGTGTGCTGCGCGAGGGTGGTCTGCTTTTCGCAGCAGGCATTAATCGCATGACCATGCTACGCTGGATCTACTGGGATGGTGCTGAAGACATACTGGAGGAGAAGGAGTGGTTAGAGCCGTACGTCAAAACTGGGAATTTCCCGCCACCGGAGCCGGATATGCCTCCGACGAACTATCTGACCACTGTCGCGGACTTCCGCGCAGAGTTCACGGATTTTCACGAGATCGTACTGGCGGGCGTCGAGTCTTTCGCACAATGGAAAGAAGAGACGCTGCTCACGCTTGCGCCTGAGAAAGCGCAAATCTGGCTTGATCTGATTGAGGAGACTGGGAGAATGCCCGAAGGGCAGGGTCTGGCAGGCCATTTCCTGTATATTGGGCGGAAATAAAACCGTATATGTAAACGCATCCAGATC
>DMFQ01000459.1:1101-3073 GCA_003450555.1 Ktedonobacter sp. | reverse complement strand
GATCTGGATGCGTTTACATATACCAGTTGTAATCCTCATCTTGCTTTTCACACATTTCCTCGATC
Source organism: Ktedonobacter sp. (assembly GCA_003450555.1). GTDB lineage: Bacteria > Chloroflexota > Ktedonobacteria > Ktedonobacterales > Ktedonobacteraceae > UBA11361. Next base: position 3,008 of record DMFQ01000459.1, on the reverse strand, counting down.
ATATGGAATGAATAGAGGAGAAATTGATTTTATAGCAGATCTGGCTGTTCGTGACGCCTGGAAGACACTTGTTCAGGAAGATTGATGGTAGAAACGTTTACGAATGGATGCATTGGTCACATTCTATTGTATCGTTCGTCATGAATGTTCATGGGAACAAGTCAGAGATCGCACAACGAAAATAGTTAATCTGCCATCGTCTTAATAGTAATGAAGCGGACTGGGTATAACATGAGGTCGATAACAGCAATGCGACACCATATACTGGTATCCTCAAAGGAGGTTTTTCCATGTTAGCAACAGAATACCAGCATCTTGACACCCCTTGCTTTGAGGAGAATGTTGATAGGAGTTATGCCAGTCTCGTAGACGCTCTTGCCAAAAAAGAGCAAGCAGAATTTGAACAGGGCCTTGCTCAAATTACCTCCCGAATAAAGAGCGATACTATTGAACAAGCAAGTACTCTTATTGCTGATACAGCAGATACTTTTGTTGATGCCATGGTTGAAAGTGCTGTACGCGCTCAAAAAGAAATCCAAGACTGGCCTGAAACACGAATTGACAAGCTCCTTCAAGCTCTAGCTGAGAGAGTAAATGAGCACGCTGAAGAACTCGCTCGCGCTGCGGTACGAGAAACTCAACTCGGCAATGTAGCAGATAAAACCGCCAAAAACCGCTTCGCCAGCCTTGATGTGTATCGCAGCCTGGTTGGGCAGATCGGTCAAGGCCGTCTCTCGCTGGATAAGCGACGCAAGGTTACTACGCTCGCCAGTCCTGTAGGCGTAGTGTTCGGCCTGGTGCCCGCTACGAATCCAACCTCCACCTTCATCTTCAAAGTGCTGATCTGTCTCAAGGGGCGTAACGCTATAATTCTCAGTCCCAGCCAAAGGGCTTCAGGAGTTTCCAATGGACTTGGGGAACTCATCCAGCAGGTGTTACGCGAACATGGTGCACCGCCTCAGCTGGTGCAATGGGTGCAGTCGAAGAACAGCCGTACAACCGCAATTGCCTTTATGGAGCACCCCAAGATCTCATTCATTCTCGCAACGGGTGGTCCCGCGATGGTCAAGGCAGCGTACCGGTCAGGAACGCCTGCGATCGGAGTCGGAGCGGGAAATGCGCCAGTACTGATTTGTGCAGATGCAAACCTGAAACATACGGCAGCAAGCGTTGTGATGAGCAAGTCATTTGACAATGGGATTGTCTGTTGTTCGGAGCATAATCTGGTGGCGGTGCAGTCCTGTGTCCAGGCTTTCAAAGAGGCATTGGAAAAGCAAGGAGCAGCAGTACTTTCGGAAGAAGAAAGAGTTGCCTTTCTGAACGTAGTGGTTGATCCTGCGAGAAATCGGCTCAAACCTCAAGTGAACGGCCAGTTGGCTAGCGAGCTAGCGAGACAAGCGGGCATCTGCCGGGTATATCCGATTAAGCTGATCGTTGTTCCCTCTGAAAAAGTCAGTGAAAAAAACCCAATGGCCGTTGAAAAACTGGCCCCGATCCTCAGTCTATTCACTGTAGCAGATGAGCAAGTTGGGATGCGGGTGTGCCAGGAGTTACTGGCGATTGATGGCCTGGGTCATACCGCGATTATACACACGTACAACAGCACTCTCATTGAAGCTTTCACAGTCAGGATGCCAGTGAGCCGTATACTGGTCAATGCGCCAGGCACTCAGGGTGGGATTGGTATGACGAGTGGTTTGATACCTTCTCTCACGTTGGGATGTGGCACATTTGGGGGCACTTCAACCACAGATAATGTGACGTATAGCCATCTACTCAACATTAAACGGGTTGCCTATTACACTCCACCCGGCACGCTAACATTAGTGGTCCGTATGAGATCTTTCCTGAAGAGGAAATTATTGCCTTTTCATAGTTGAGGATCTAATAGCCAAAGGCACCATGGT
>DMFQ01000459.1:0-987 GCA_003450555.1 Ktedonobacter sp. | reverse complement strand
ATAGCCAAAGGCACCATGGTTCTGAGAGGAGTAATGTGAACACAAGCTTTTTTGTGATATGGCGAAATGCTCTATGCTATAATACAACACGAGACACGAACAATGAGACCAGGAGTGTATGGGCATGGAGATCGATACGAAACAATCACAACAGACAGAGATTGATCCTGAGAGGCAACAACAGGCGCGCGAATACGCACGGCTACGGCGACGCCTGAGCTTCATCAGTATGGGCATAGCTGCCATAGGAATTATCTTTGTCTTCTGGAGCGGACTAGATACCGCGATGCGCGATTGGCTGCAATTTCTCACATGGCAACCGATCGCGGGCTGGTATCCCTGGCAGGTCCTTGTCTACTTTCTGGTATTCATGCTGGCCTACGAGATTATCACGGCTCCCCTGGCTTACTTTGGGGGATTCGTATTGCCACATCGCTACGGTCTCTCCACGATGACACTGAAAAGCTGGTTGATCGATCTCTGCAAAGGGCTGGTACTTGGTCTAATTCTGGAAGCGCTTGCCGTAGAACTGATCTATCTTTTGCTGGCGACCCAGCCCCAGATATGGTGGCTCTGGGTGGCGGTAATTCTGCTCTTCTTTATGGTTGTGATGGCTAATCTTGCACCCGTGCTGATCCTACCCCTTTTCTACAAGTTTACCCCGTTGCCTGAAGGCGAGCTGACACGGCGACTGCTGGCGCTGGTGGAGCGCGCTCATACTCGTGTGAGCGGAGTCTTCACGATGCATTTGAGCAGTAAAACGACGGCCGCGAATGCTGCTTTGATGGGTCTGGGCAATACGCGGCGCATTGTGCTGGGCGATACAATGCTGGATCGTTACACACCTGACGAGATCGAGGTTGTGCTCGCGCACGAACTCGGCCACCATGTTCACCACGACATATGGAAACTGATACTCAGTCAAGCGGTGCTGACACTTGGCGGCCTCTATTTGCTCAACCTGGCGCTGCACTGGGTGGTAGAAAC
>DMFQ01000482.1 GCA_003450555.1 Ktedonobacter sp. | reverse complement strand
TCTACATTGCCGAAGAGCAATTCACCACGATCTGCCTTTTCTCGCGCCCCAGGGACGTTATCAAGAATCCATTTCACCTTGGTGCCTGAGAAATAGGCATCGGTCACCAAACCGGTGCGATTACGAATCTCCTTGTCAAAGCCTTTCGCCTTCAAGGCATCGCAAATAGGCACTGTCAGGCGACTCTGCCAGACGATGGCGTTGAATACCGGTTTCCCGGTGGCCTTTTCCCAGACAATTGCCGTTTCACGCTGATTCGTGATGCCGATAGCAGCAATATCGGCGGCCGATGCTCCGGCCTTCTTCATGGCCTCCTGGGCCACTGCAAGTTGGCTCGACCAGATCGCCTCTGGATCATGTTCGACCAACCCCGGAGATGGATAAATTTGTGGAAACTCTTGCTGTGCTGAACTCACTATCGCGCCATCATGATTGAAGACGATTGCGCGCGAACTGGTAGTGCCCTGGTCAAGGGCAAGCACATACTTCGCCATGGTTAACCTTCTTTCTTTTGGGTACAATACTCTGCGCCCATTCAAAACGACAACGTAACGCTTTGGCGCAGGCTTCCACGCCTGAGCTGGCAACAAAACAAAGGAAAATATCTCTACACAGACTCCGTTGGCTGTGCAAGCCTCAACATCATAGAAGGTTTCGAGCTAGTAATGTTCGCTCATCCGCGTATATCGCGTATAAAATGTCTGAACCAACGACCCGTTATAGCCAGAGTTCAGGACGGCTAACTGCGACGCCTATCGCACCAGACCGCAACACTGCCTGTACTTGTTGAGGCGTCTGGATGAGTCCGGAGGCAATAAAGGGTAATGGAAACGGTTTGGTAATTTGGGTAGTAATATAAGGAGTGACTAAACCAGGAGAGATGTCGAGTATATCAACAAATTGCGTATCTACCGACTCTAAGGCCATCTCTAAACCAGTCGAGTCCGCTGCGAAGACGCGCTGGATAGTCTCTAACCCAAAACTTTTCCCCTGTGATAATATTCGCGGGTAGGTAGAAATAACACCGGTCACTTGCAGATATTCAGCAAGATAGCGCAAACCGGCAGCATCAGCATGGATGCCATCAATATGATCGACATTGACATATACTGAGAGCTTACGTCTATGGGCATCATTGAGCAAATTGGTGAAATCGAATAGGTTACAATGTCTTAATAAGACGGAGTTGACATGTTTGGAGTCAAAAACCTGTGTGAACTGAACACGGCTTTCTACAATCGGTATGATCTTGCACTGCGACAAAGTAGTGAGCAGTGACCTCCTGGACTGGATTAGCATGCTGCACCTCTGGCTCTAGGAGAAAAAAACAACAAAGCCCTAAGCCTCATCAACAAGTTGGCTCAGGACTTTTCATTTCACTGTCCTTAAACGCCTATGCAGTTGTCCATTCAGGTCTCTGGTAACTGTTGAATGCCTCCCTCTCAAACAGATAAATAGCTCGAGGGTCACACTATACTAATCTTACCAGGTACCGCAATTGTTAACTATACTTTGTAATAGAGTTAGCATATAATGATAATACTCGACATAGGGATTTTTGTCAAGTACTGTCAGCTTAAGCTGCCTGTATCAAGCTTTAGTAGCTTTCCCTGCTTTGTATGGAGCCTGTTCCTTGGTGAAAGAATATGATCAAACAAGAGTTTTTACGTTTAGCTCGCCAGTTTCCAGTGGCTGCAGCAATGAAATCAGATGAAGATATGCAGGTAGCTTTAGAATCCGATGCGCTACTGCTATTTTTACTGAAAGGAGATGCCTTTCAACTGGCACCATTCATAGCGCAGGCCCATCAACGCGGGAAAGGGGTCGTCGTACATGTTGACCTCGTAAGTGGTATAGGGAAAGATCGCGCTGGCATTCAGTACCTGCGTCAAATGGGCGTTGATGCAATTATCACCAGCCGCTCTCAACTCGTTTCAGCAGGAAGGGCGGAGGGATTAACGACGATTCAGCGCCTCCTTTTGTTGGATGATTCAGCCTTAGATACCGGTGTACGGACAATTGCACGCGCCGCTCCCGATATTGTAGAAATTCTTCCCGGCATCATCTTTCCTGAAGTAGTCCAAACACTACAACGATTGTTGCCCGGACCCTTTATCGCCGGTGGTTTTATTCGTACTGTTGCTGACGTAACACGAGTGCAGGCAGCTGGAAGTATTCTAAGTAGCAGTAGCACATACATCCTTTGGCGTCGCATGTCAAAAGAATAAGGAGTGAGTATTTGTATGCAAAATGTTCCTAATATACTTAGCTTAAGCCGAATTTTAGCAACTGTCGTCATATTAGTGCTGGTACTGATCAATACTCCCTGGGCATTTCTTATTGCAACGATATTATTTATCCTTGCCTCAGGAACAGATTTTCTTGATGGCTATTTAGCACGTCGCTATCAACTAGTTTCTCCGTTGGGCGTCTTTCTAGACCTTACCGCCGATAAAGTTTTCGTCTCGATTATTCTGATTGCCCTGGTTCAAATTAGCCTTGTGCCAGCATGGATCGTGGCAATCATTGTGGCTCGTGAGTTTTTTGTGACTGGGCTGCGTTCAATGGCATCAGCAAAAGGGAAAGTGATCCCAGCTGGCAAATGGGGCAAGCAGAAAACGCTGATTACAATGATCGCCATGAGTGCCTTACTGTTTGCGAAAGGCCTGGGAGCGCATCAACTCTCTCTCTTCCCACCGATGCTGAATTTTACAAATCAGACCGTAAATTTCAGTGAAATCTTATTGCTGCTTGCCGATGCAGGGTTGATTCTTGCGGCGCTGTGGACTGTGCTTTCGGGTGCAGAATATATAATTAGTGCCCTGCCTCTTTTTCAGAAGGAACAGGAGACCAATCCCTTAAAGGCATAACAACAAAACAATAATTATTGGGAATGTCACTGCACCAGCTATCACAGTGACGGTCCCAATTTGTTTATGTCACCTTTGTAATGTATGTCACGCTTGTGCATTCGATGATGGATTGGGTGGGAGTGACAGGCTTCTCCTCAAGCTGCACTTTTTGACCAATCTTCCGTTCAGTTCCTGAAAGCAGGCGGCCAATGTTATCGTAATGGAAAAGAATCACTAGCGTCGGGGCAATCACTAAAAAGAATAAATCAGGGAAACTCACCCGTATAAAAAATGAGGGGACAGCTAGATCTACGAAGAAAAAAACCAGGCCGCTGACAATAGTAGCAAGACTTCCGAGCACAGAACCAAGAGAGACGTAGCGCGAAGTGGCGATAGTGACAATAGTAACTAGCAAGGAAATGAGGAAAATGAAGGGAGAAATTATAAGAAGCGCACCTGCACCGGTGAGGACTCCGCGCCCGCCCTTGAAGCCAATAAACACAGGAAAACAATGTCCCAACAGTGTAGCCACTCCTGCTATGGCCGGTCCCCAACCCATGATGTACAGGAATGGAACAGTCAAGGCAAGCAGTGTAGGACCCCAGCCTTTTGAAAGATCAAAAAGGAATACTATTGCTGCGGGCCACTTGCCAAGCGTGCGTAAAACATTCGTGGCACCTATTTTATGGCTACCATAATCACGAATATCAAATTTGTTACCGCGGAGCAGTTTCCCCATCCAATAACCGGCAGGGATCGAGCCCCATAAATAAGCACCGATCGCTACCAGAAAAAGCTGACCTAAAATAATAGGCATAATAGCCTCCTAATGCGCTGAAGCTTTAATGTGGTTAAACCGCTTTCTCACCTATTATAGTTAGATTTTAACTAAAAAGCTAGCGCGTAAGAGAGTTTCACAGGTGCCAATTCGCCCCACCGCGCCAGATAATATTGTCAACAAGATGTACTTTCCCGATATGAACGGCGATCATGAGCATTGTTCCAGGGATTATGCTATCCAAAGCGCTCAGCGTTTCAGCATGGCAAACTTTCACGTAGTCCAGGATTACCAGAGGTTCTGTAGCTAGAAGATCTTTCATCGCTTTTTCAACCTCAGTCGAGTCGCGTACATCCCCATCAATGAAAGCCTTACCAACGAGCAGAGCACGGTAAACCACGCTCGCTGCCTGGCGTTCAGCAGGTGTAAAAATGTAGTTGCGGCTGCCCATAGCCAGGCCGTCGCTCTCCCGCACTATGGGCAGAATACGTAGACTCACATCGATGTTCAAATCACGTATGAGCTGACGTATAATAGCTACCTGGTGCGCGTTTTTCTGCCCGAAGTAGGCCACGTCTGGTCGCACAAGTTGAAATAGTTTGGTAATTATCGTAGCAACCCCACGGTTGTATACCCGACTGCCAATGCCTCTCGTCGGTTGTATCGCCCATAAAGAACTTGATGGAATGACATAGGTCGAAAATCCTGCTGGATATATTTCCTCAGTACGCGGGATGAAGACGACATCGACGTTGGCGCTACCTAACAACTGCAGATCTCTTGATAAGATCACGCGGATAGTGTATCAGAATGTCACTTTCTTCAAACTGCATAGGGTTCACAAAAATACTGGCAACGCTGATTTCACATTCTTGATGTGCCGCTTGCACAAGCGTAATATGTCCTTCATGAAGATATCCCATAGTAGGAACAAAACCAACTGATCCTCCCGCTAGCCACCCTCGCGCAGTCTCGGTCATTTCGTCCAGGTTATGAATGATTCGCATAGTGCTCCTACTAATTTATTTTATCTGTTCTATATATGCTATATAACTGCAAAGAGTTTTCGATGCCTCTGTCTCCCGCAAGAAGGAAATAGATTGCTATACGCGCCCTTGTTTTAGCCACGTAGATGATAGAGTCACAGGTTTTGGTCTATTGTAGTTTGCATAACGTATGGCATCCGCTCCAGTAACCATGTTATACTACAACAAATAGACGAGGAGGAAGAAGATGCGTAAAATGAACCAACGAAAAATGGCGAACCGGCACTAAAAGGGTCCTGTTCGATTTGCGGCGCAAAGCAATTCCGCATCGGGTGCTTTTAACAGGTTTTTTGTGCGCTTTTTCTCTTGACGTATGATTCTTTGCACCGTATAATTCTTTGCATGCATATTGAGACCGGCGTATCGCCTTCACCCGATACGCGGGAGTTGTCGCCTCAATCAGATTTGGCCAGACAGCTACCAATAACATTGTCTTCTGACTCGCAGAGTGCTGTCAAGTGACCCATCCACTCTCCCATCAGACATGCAGAGTCGCTCACAAACGAGCGGTGAGGTGAGTTTTCTGCTATGAGTGCAGAGGATACTGGGCATACTGGCTAGAGCCAGGGACCTGTCTGAAGTAGGCCAAAAATTGATCGGATGCCTCAACAACAAGGAGGAGTTTTTTATGAGTATTGGTGGACAGAGTGACGCAAAAACAGAGCGGAAGGTTTATCGCCTGACACCCGAGGGCTTCGCCAAGAAGCAGGAACGCCTGGAATACTTGCGTACAGTTAAGCGAAAAGAGGTCGCTGACTATATTCATGACGCAAAAGAGGCTGGTGATATTAGTGAAAGCAGCGCCTATGAGGAGGCCAAACACGATCAGGCCAAAGTAGAGGGTGAGATAAGCGAGTTGGAGGCGATCCTCGCGCTCTCAGTGATTATGACACCCGATATGCATGACACTGAAAACGGTCCTCCAGTAGTTCGTATCGGTATGCAGGTGAATGTTGAGACAGATAGTGGTGCAACACGCAACTTCAAGATTGTTGAGACATTTGAAGCCGATCCCAAAGCTGGTTTGATCTCCGACCAATCACCGGTCGGAAAAGCGCTTCTGGGGCACAAGGAAGGCGATGAGGTGAGCGTATCCACTCCTGGTGGCGTTACTCACTATACCATCCTTTCTATTAAGCCCATGTTCTAGCATACAGCTAGCAGAAGAGACAGAGAGGTAGCCTCCCCTCTGTCTCTTCTGTTCCCGTACAATTCACGCGCACGATGCAAGCTGCCTACACGGTAAACTCACCATCTTTGCAGAATAGCTCACCATCTACGCGAATTTCACTCCCTTTGCGTAAATCACAGACCATGTCCCAGTGAAGTGCGGATTCATTCACGCCACGGGTCTAACGTTACTATAGTGCTTGTACCTGTGACACTTTTTCTGGCTTTGGCAGGGTGAACCAACCAAAGATACCCGATAGTGCGATCAACGAGCCGCCAATCGCGAAGATGATAGGAACCGGGATAAATTGGCCAAAGTAGCCGGCCAGGCCAACAGAAATGAGGCTGGTGCCAAACATTGCTGTCTCGATCACCGATTGCACTCGCCCCATCATCGCCTGTGGCGTGGCATTCAACAACAACGGACCAAATCCTACATCTATGCCTCCCTGTGGAATGCAGATGAGAAAGTTGATAATCATGGCCATAATAATCAAGGTCTGGAATGAATAGATGATTATGCCCACACCTAATATGAAGACGCTGCCTGTCAGAATATGCTTTGGAGCTATCTTTCTCGCGACAAAGCCAGCGCCAATTGCACCTATTAAGGCTCCCAACCCTCCTACCGCCGTCAAGGGACCATAAAGCGAAGCGCTTGCGTGTAAGTTCCGTGTCACAAAAATGATGTCCAATGCATTAAGCGCACCTGCACCTAACATAGCAATCAATGCCAGGCAGGTAACCATCAACAAGACTCGTGTCGTCCCTACAAAGCGAAATCCTACCAGCAATTCGTGTATCACTGGCCGAATTCCGCCCTGACGTTCTTCCGGTTTAGCCACTGAATACGGGTGGAGCGCCTCTTTTGGCGCTCGTATTAATCGCAGGCAAACGGCTGAGACCAGAAAAGAGGCCGCGTTGATAAGAGAAGCAACCAATGGACCAACTGCAAAGTAGAGCGGCGACGCAATGGCCGGGCCAATGATAAAAGAGAGAGCAAACGTCGCCTGTGTGATGGATGCTGCCTGAGGTTGTCGTTCCTCTGGGACGATTACTTGCAGTACACCCGATCTAGCTGGCATGAAAAAACGGGAAAACGTCGAGAGTAGAAAGACACTTGTATAAATGGTGGGCAGACGCAGCGCCTCAGGTACCATAAAGGGGACAAGTGTTGCTACAGCCCGTATCAAGTCGGACACGATCATGGTGCTGCGACGATTCCAGCGATCTACGAAGACCCCAGCCACCGGACCAAGTAAGAATACCGGGGCGTATTGCGCTATCAAAACTCCACTGATGGCGGCGGCAGAGTGAGTGAGAGTAAAAACCCAGACAAGCAGCGTGGTGGTATAGACGAAATCCCCCATGTTAGAGATAGCTTGCCCAATTGCGAGTAGTGCAAAATTTCGGTTAATCATGAACCCTTTACCGCGCTTCGGTCCTACCTCTGGTATCTTCTGAAGCGGTATAAGCGGCCCTGACTGCGTAAGTGCTCCTGTAGGCATGGTGTTCGTTCTCCTCGATATGACGATAGGAATTATGTCGATAGCATTACGTACGTTTCTTCATCAATACTTCACGTACCGCCGCGCTAGCCTCTAGCTTCCCTATCAAGTGAATGTACTCAACAGCGCGCTCGGCAAGGTCTGGGCTTATATCATGAGCAAACTGGCATATACCTGTGACGTGGATAGCCAAACGTTTGCCATCCGCCAATATCTTCTCCAGTTGATCTCGCTTAAAATGCGCCACACCTACGATCCAATTATTCTCTGTAGGAGCAGGTACGACATCAGGCCATGCATGTTCGGGCGGTGGGGTCTCTTGAGGGTAGCTCACCAGGGCAACCACCATCGCCTTTTCCCCATCCGGAGCGCGTCGATTTTCATACTTTTTTAGCAATTCAGCAATCTGTTTAAAGAGTTCCTTCTGTTCCTCAGTAGTAACATAGATATGCGAAAATCCTAGTCCAAGGTCTGGTTGCTCATCTTTCTGCTCCAGTGCAATACGAAAAGCGCGCTGGAAGCCATCTTTCATTTGATCAAGCCACGCACTCGTCGTCGCTAAGGATTCATCGGGCGGCGCCGTCAGGAACAGGTTCTTCGATACAGAAATATCTTTCGCGATAGGCTGATAATACTTTTCAAGAATTCCTCCCTTTTCCCGTGTCTCAACCAGGCGCAATAAACCCACCCTCTCCAACTCTCGTACGTGATAATGAACTTTTGCGGGAGTCATGTCCAATGTATCTCCCAATTGAGTCACTGTCATGGGATGCTCTTGCAATAGATCAATGATGCGCACGCGCAATATATCAGCAATTGCTCGCAGTTGTTCGATTGTTTCGAGTTCGTAGCTTTCTTGCATTAAGAATTCCCTATCGATAAAATTTTTTTGATCGTGTAAATAGAGTAAATCATCAGGCTCTGTTTGTCAAGATTTTGAGTTACCGGGCTTATTGACATCGCACCCCGTCCTCAGTAATATAGAAACACACCGTTGGAGGAGAATCAGCAATCAGGTACTTCCTGTCTTGTTTGTACACTGAACGGTGAGGAGCACGTAAAAATGTTGACCTACGAAGACGTAACGGAATGTTTCCTCAAGGCAGCAACCGATACCTCACTCATAACACATCCCGAATATTGGATAAACTCACGCTCACTTGAACGCGAATTTGCCTGTACTTGCCACACTGGCAGTTGTGAAGAGGTGGAACATCGCAGTACCTGTACCTTTTCATTCACATGGGGTGCACTCGACACCTCGCTCTCACTTGATGGGCCGAGCGGTGTCTGTGATTTCTTCCATGAGCCTGAAGACGATTGCCCACACCTGCATACACGCGATATTCCGCCATTGGTAGTTGACCTCTCGTACAGCTTAGTATTGAATGGAGAAGGGGCATCTATCTCAGAAACGGCCTTACTCTCGCTTATTCAGATGCTTAAGCTGCGTGCCAGCGAGCACAGCAGTCGTGCTATTGAGACGCGACCCGGTATCACCATGACCTTACTTGAAAATCGCCTGCAGCCAGAGCTACTTACACTGCAACAACGCGTAGAGTTGCCTATCTGGCATCCCGATGGTATGCGCAGCCTTCACGATGATCACAATACTCGCCCGGAGCGGAAAACGAGACGTAATCAGCATGTACTAGACCATAACACCGAGGAAGACGAAGTTGTCGCCGATCATCCCCATCCAGAGAACTGGCTACCACAAGTTATAGCTGATGTCTGCCAGGATATCTTACAAGTGCTAGAAGCTCTCGATACCGTGCGCTCTCGCGGTTCCCTGAATATGGATGCATGAGAGCTTGATGATGTGAGATGAGAAGAAATGCAACTCCTTACACAGCCATTCGTATGTAAAGTGATTGAATCATAGGCGTGACTACATCTACTGAGTTTGAAGGAGATACCCTGGTATGTCACAACAAAGAATGGATTACGATGAGAGCAATCGTCAAGAGCAAGAACCCCATTATGATAATTATGGAGCTGGCTACAAAGACCCTTTCATTGGTTCATATGCAGGACAGAAATTATCGTCACAACAGGGATTTAGTAGTAGCAATGTACCAGCAGGAATGCGCCTGGCCCTGGCTATCGTCTCGGTAGTCATGCTCGTCCCATTGTCAGCCATCGTTTTAGGTACTGCTGGCGGCGGCATTTTTAGCGGTGGATTGATTGCATTAGGTCTGGTCTGTCTCACTATTATGGTAGTTAACATCGCGTTCAATTTCAGGCGCTGAGCTTTAGCGATGTTATGCTACTTTTTGTCTTGGAACAGATTTCGCTCAGGTTGAGCGAAATCTGTGTATCTGTATTGTCAAGAAAATAAACCTATCGGCGTTTGCTGAGGAACGATTACCTTGAGCGCCTGGGGAGCAATTGTAAAGCGGGCAGGAGTATATCCTGACGGATCACCATCAACCTGGATTGCAACCGGCTTGCGTGTACGCACCTCTAACGCCTGGCATCTTTCATAACTCACCCACTGCCTACGCTGCTCGCGGTGCAATAGAAAATCCCCAAACACGACGATCCTTCCCAAGAAACTGCGCTTACGCACCACACACACGTCAAGTAAGCCGTCGTCACACTTTGCCTTCCATGTATATTTGATCGCCCCGCCATAGAGCCGCGTATTGCCAACAACAATTTGCAGAGCGTTTTTCTTTACCAGCCGCCCATTGATAGTTAGATACGCGCGAAAACTTTCATAGCCAAGCCCCAACCACGTTCCTACAAGCAGATAACCCAGCACGCCCAGCCGTTTGATAGGTTTTTTCTCGACTGCATGGGCCACTACAGCGTCTAAGCCGATACCGGCCATCAGCAGGAAATAGCGCTCATTCACCTTGCCAAGGTCAATACGACGCAGTTCGCCATGCAGTAAAACAGCACATGCGCCTGTGTTATCCAGCGGTATATTCGTCTCTCTGGCCCACACATTGACAGTACCCATGGGCAGAACTCCCAGTGCAGTCTCGCTTCCAGCCAGTTCCTGGATAATCTCGTTAATAGTGCCATCGCCGCCAGCTGCAATGACAACATCGACTTTTTGCGCGACAGCTTCTCGCGCAATCCGGCCCGCGTCGCCAGCCTCTCTCGTTAGTCGAAGCTCAACACTCCATCCTGATCGGCGCAAGTAGACAAGACTTTCTTTCACCTGCCGCTCATGATAGGGATAGCTGCCTGAAGCCGGATTCGCAATCACCACCGCCGTGCAAGAAGCTCGGCCAGAAGGAAATCCTTCAGTGGAGTCATTTTTCACCATTTTATTGGGTATCATGTACAAGTTCCTGTGTGTAGTGCTCTATTGCAAAGAAGGAAGTGGATTGTTTTACCCTGCTCTATAGCGTATCTCATACGACAAGTTCACCACCCCAATATACGCATCTATACCTCAAATTGTTGTAGTTCCCCTCTAAGTCCCAAGGGAATCAATCCACTCGCGGTACACGAGCCAGGATAGCCGAAACCACCTCATAATTACTGGTACCCAGGCGCTGGGCGACCATTTCAGCGGTGAGTAATGCCTCTCCCTGCCGTCCAATCAGTACCACCTCATCTCCAACGCGCGCTTCACGGATATGTGACACATCAATGATGCATTGATCCATACACACACGCCCCAGAAGAGGCGCATCTTGTCCATGAAGTAGCACACTTCCCCAGTTGGCAGGCGCTCGCCGGAACCCGTCTGCGTAGCCAACCGGCAGTACGGCTATCCGAGTAGGCCTATCTGTCTTATAGGTACAGCCGTAGCTGATACCCTCCCCGGCTGGTATTACTTTGACCTGCGACACCTGAGTTTTGAACGAGAGCGCGGGACGAAAATCCTCCGGGATGGGCACTTCTGCCGAGGGATCAAGTCCATAGAGAGCGATGCCCGGTCGCACCATGTCAAAATGAGCTTCTGGCAGGCTCAGCAATGCTGCACTGTTGGCGGCATGAACAAGCGGTGGACGCAAGCCTTCTCGCTCTAATGCGCGCAATACTTGCTGAAAACGCGCAAGTTGCAGGTATGCATGCGATAAATCCTGCGCATCCGCCATCGCGAAATGGGTAAAGATGCCCTCCATTTCAAGGCCAGGCAGTACCCGGATCGCGCGTACAAGTGCCAGGATTTCATCGACCTGTTCTGCCCGTATACCCAGTCGCCCCATACCGGTATCAACCTTGACATGTACTTTGACGCTCTGCGTAAGGGCAAGCGCTGCGCGTGAAAGCGCATAAGCCGCTTCTAGCGCGTAAAGGGTGATGGTCAGGCCTAATCTGACAGCTTCGCGCATCTGCCAGGGGGGCACATAACCGAATACCAGAATGGGTGCATCAATGCCAGCTTCGCGTAAAGGCTTTGCCTCGCTCACCGTTGCCACCCCCAGCATACTTGATCCATTGTGGAGCACAGTGCGCGCCACTTTGACCGCTCCATGACCGTAGGCATCAGCTTTGAGACTTGCTAAAATGCGCACCTGTGGCCCAACCAGCTTTTTGATCTGCCGGGTATTGTTGGCGATTGCACTCAAATCGATCTCTACCCAGGTGGGTCGATCCGCACGCATGACCACGATCTGCTTCCAGCCGGGAGTTTGGCGTACCAGTAGTTCTGGCGCGCGCGCAGGTTCAGCCATGAGCATCTCGGTTACCCGTTCCATGCGCGTCTCCTCCGAGCCTTTGATGAGCACAATTGCCTTTGCCTGCTGATCAGTGCCCTGCTGATTCTTCCCCGGCATTTCTATAATGGAGCGTGCGGCTCGTGCCGCATCTTCATGTGTCGAGGTGATAATGATTCTCTGCGCCGCCAGACCAGCAGCTTGTGCCGCTTCAGCCAGAAAGGCAGCTTGTTCGCCACGCGTTATCAGATAATCGACACAGTGGGCCGCTTTTTGCCCTACGATGCGATGCGCCTCTTCCTCGTAATCACCTAAACGTAACATGTCACTGAGCACCGCAATGCGATAACCCGTACCCGTCGGAAGTTCCTTGAGCGTCTCCAAACCCGCGATCATCGAGGCAGGATTAGCATTATGGGTATCGTCAAGGAGCGTGGTAAAGTTTGGTCCCGGCAGGGGAAACAGCCTTCCTGGCAACGTACGCACGCGCGCAAGCGCCTGCTGTATCTCCTCATCCTTCAAGCCGCACTGTCTTCCAACATAATAGGCGACGAGCATAGTGGTCACATAATGTTTCCCTAAAAGGCCCGAAGAAAGTGGTACCCTGCGCTCATTGTGCGTATCATTGCTTGCCTCAACCAGGACGCAGGACAATGCCCATGCTACCTGTACATCTTGCACCGTCGATGGAGTAAAGGTTGTAATAGGGGCGACACTGCGTGCCATTAAAGGACGGATCAACTCATCATCTCCATTGACAATCGCCAACCCCTCTTCAGGCAGTGCGGTCAGCAGTTCCCCCAGTTCTACAGCAAGCTGCTCAACCGTACCAAAATACTGCAACTGCGTCGGGCTGATATTCGTGAGGACACCAATCTGGGGATGAGTAATTCGGCAGAGATCACTGATCTCCCCTGGATGATCACAGCTCAATTCCAATACAGCGTACTCATGGTGCTCTTCCAGGCGACCAAGTGAGAGAGGGAGACCAAGCAAATCGTTATAATTTTGCCAGCTTTTGAAGGTGGCGAAATTGCTCGAAAGCACTGCGGCAATGGCCTCTTTCGTCGTCGTTTTACCCGTACTGCCGGTCACGGCTATGACAGTAGGATGCCACCTCTGCAAGATGAAGCGTGCATAGTCCTGTAAAGCCACGCGTGTATCGCCTACTGTGATGGTGGTGGCGCCTGAGCCTGCTAGCGTAGTGCGCATCTCTTCAGAGAGTGACGCCATAACGCGCGCCTCTAACAACAGGCCAGTTGCTCCCCGGCCTACCGCATCAAGCAGGTAATCGTGTCCATCGCTCTGTTCTCCCCGCACTGCCACAAACATCTCTCCTGGGATCAACTGGCGCGTATCATGACAAAAGGTATCGAAGTGATTCTGTTTCCCGCTATAAATGAGTGCGCCTTTTGTCGCTTCAAGGATATGGTCGAGATAAATCATAGTTAGACTTCAGCTCATCTAGCCAGAATATACTGCATAGGACTAATTTGCTT
>DMFQ01000197.1:2377-4592 GCA_003450555.1 Ktedonobacter sp. | reverse complement strand
GCTACCTGGGCAATGCTCTGCTCTTCTTTTTGGGCGTACCAGGTCGTGTATTGCCAGAAGAAGTCGTCCAGGTCTCCAATTTCGTAGAGGTGGAGATAGATATTCCCGCGTAAGAACGCCTCGATTTCCTGTTTATCGTGAAGGCAGACCGCCGTCATTGTCATATGCTCCTCTTGCTGGATGGTGAAATGCGTTGATGAGATACATGTTGTGTCACGGCAGCAAAAACTGCGGGATACCCTGTATATGCAGAACATGTAAAAAGCCCGTGCTATAGAAATTGCCCAGGATGTTGAGCAGCGTAATAGCAAAAAAACCAACAAGGGTGAGGGTCATCACCACTCGATCTACCGACCGTGGGTGCAGTATCGTCAGCCAGGAACGTTTTCCCATGCCAAAGCAGCGCAACTCCATCGCGTTGATAATATCTTCCGCTCCTACGACGGAGCCAATCACAACCGGGACAACCATCGGGGCGAGTTTCGCGATCTTGCTAAAGATGCCGCCGCGCAGCTTATCGATTTCAAAGCCACGCGCGCGCTGGGCATCGAGCGTCGTGCCAAAGTCTCGTGTCACCGAGGGCAAAAAACGAAACGAGAGATCAACAGCATAGGCAAATTTATCAGGTAACCCCATGCCTTTGAAGGCTATGCCCATCAGTCCTGGATTGGTGGTAAAGGGGATGGGTATTGCTAGAAAGGCAATGCCAAAGTTGCGCAGGCCTTGCGTAATCATAAAAGTGATGCTCTCTACGCTAAAGATCAGCGGTTTTGGCACAAAGAAGGGCAACTTATTGGCGAGGCCGATAAAAGGAATGCTGAAGAGCACATGTTGATGAGTAAGGTCTACGCCCTGGACAACCGAACCGGCAGAGAGAAAATAATTAAAGACGACAAGCATGGTATTGAGGAAGATAATAAAATACCAGACGCGCTTTGTCTCGCTCCATTTAAGACCAGCCAGGCTATAATAGAAGACCGCGCCGAGGAATCCTGTCAGGATGAACCAGAAATTCGAGGTCTGCGCCGCGGTAAGCCCAAATAAGAAGAGTAATAAGCAACTTGGCTCGTGGGTCGAGCCTGTGTATAGGCGTATCACGGTTGATGTAGGGAAAACTGATAAGCATAGAATTTCTCTCAATTTGGGGAGACCAGATTGAGAGGTAAGAAAGTAATGCCTTTCCCACCTCTCAATCCTCAAGTCTGAGCGCTAGCCGCGTCCGTAGCGTCTCATCGCCGCATTGTAGGCAACGAGTAAGATGGGCAACAGTATCAAGCCATTGATCAGGTCAGAACCAGCCGCGGGAACCAGTTCACCGATGTTTGCTGTTATAAAGCTCAGCTTCGAAATCCAGATGTCATTGTAGGCGGCAAAGCCAATGCCTACTACGACGCCAACAGCGGCGAATACTTCAGCGATGATAATGTTGCGCGTATTGTTGTAGCGCCCCCATGTGTTCAGCATAGCAAGACCAGCGATAAAGCCAATCAAGCCGTTGCCGATATCCCAGTTCCAGTAGACACCGTAACCAGAGATGTAGTCGCCGAGGAGGTTACCGATGCCTCCGACGAAGAGGCCGACCCAGGGGCCGAAGACGGCTCCGAAGAATAAAGGAATGACGATTGCTGGGCGAAACGAAACATTACCGGCACTGGGTATCTGGATGACATTGGTGACCCAGCTCAACCCCCCGTAGAGGGCGGCACCAAGTGCCATATATACGATCTGGCGTACACCAATACCCCATACTTTTGCTGGGGAGCGTTCTTCTGTTACTGCCATAATGGGAAGTCCTTTCTGACAACTAACCGACGGAAAGAAAATAGAACAGAATTACCTCAAGCCTCCTTTCTTGACTTACAGGTGACTAAGCTACAGCGTTACGTTCAGAAAGTAAATAATGCAGCAATGAAGTGGGGCGCAGGTTGCATGACTCCAATAATGCCGGATCGGCAAGTACCTCTAAAGGTGGGCCATCTGCCACCACATTGCCTTCTTTCAAAAGTAAGACGCGTTGCGTAAAGCGCAGCGCCAGGTCAAGATCATGGGTGATAAAGAGCAGGGCATCCAGTTCGGGCAGGCTGCGCAAGTACTCCATAAATGAAATATACGAACGGTAATCCTGTCCCGCCGTCGGTTCGTCCAGCAGCAAGATCTTGCCCTGCATCGAGAGAACCGAAGCGATAGCCACTCGCTTCTGCTGTCCAAAGCTCAG
>DMFQ01000197.1:1832-2313 GCA_003450555.1 Ktedonobacter sp. | reverse complement strand
GAGGCTTTCAAGCGTTCAGCTGTGAAGCGCAGATTCTCCGGTCCGAAGCTCACTTCTTTCCGCACCGTCGAGGCGAAAAGCATGGCACTGGGGCTTTGGAAAACGTATCCAATGCGTGCCGCTAACTGTGCGACGCTTAAGCGCCGCGTATCTTCGCCAAAGAGTGTTACCGCGCCGCTGCTCGGTCGCAGCAAGCCCAGCGCCTGCTTCACCATCGTCGTCTTGCCAGAGCCGTTGGGTCCCAGCAGCGCGATCGTCTCACCGCGTCGTATCTGGCAGGAGACCCCGTGCAGGATCTCTTCCGAGTATGAGCTATAGCGATAATGCACATTCTCAAAGACCAGGATTGACTCCCCCCGTTCTCCACGCTCTCCCTGCTTATTCACCTGGCTGTTGCCCGTTGTAATGGGCTTGACGAGTAGACCGCGTACTGCTGCAGGATCGCTTACGGTGCGCAGTGTGGACTCGATCGGCAGTTTGA
>DMFQ01000197.1:0-1632 GCA_003450555.1 Ktedonobacter sp. | reverse complement strand
CACCTTGTCAGGCTTGAGGCGTAGCGCTTCCTCAACGCGATGTTCAACGATAATGACCGTCCGTCCCCTGGCGCGCAAACCCGTAATCAGCTCTTCCAGTTCATCCACCGCGCGTGCATCGAGGTTGGCAAATGGTTCGTCAAACAAATACAGCACAGGATTCATCACCAGGATACCCGCGGCTGCCACCTGCTGGCGCTGCCCACCTGAGAGGGCAAACGTGGCCTGTCCCATGTATTGCTTCAGGTGCAATTGCTCTAACACCCTCGAAATACGCTCCAGCATTTCGGCGCGCGGCGTGTTCAAGTTCTCCATGCCGAAGGCAACCTCCTGCTCAACCGTGCTGGCAATGATCTGCTTATCCGGGTCTTGCAGCATGGTGCCCACCTCTTGCGCCAGGTCACGCAGCGTCAATCCTTTGATAGGGCGACCTCCAAGCTGTATTTCACCACTGAGCATCCCATGATAGCTATTGGGAATAAGGCCATTAAGACATTTGAGCAGCGTACTCTTGCCACATCCGCTGGGACCGGCAATCAGCAGCAATTCACCAACGGGCAACGTAAAAGAAATATCTTCGATGGCGCGGGGTTGCTCGAGAGGTGTAGCTGTATCCAGGGCGACTGACTTGTTTCGACCTGGTTCAGGCTCATCATCCAGTGAACGGTAGCGAAAACTCAATCCTGCTACCAGCACCGCGGGTGATGTTGGTATGCCGGTATCGGATATATTGTCAGCATGAATGCTCATCAGAGGTAGTATATCCTTTGCTGCCATTGACTGTATAGCAATGCTTACATTCTAATGGGATGAGAGGTTCCTTGTCAATGTTCGCTTGCCTGACCAGAGTTTCTGTTCCTCCGGCCTTTCTGCTATAATTTAATGAAGAACTGTCTATTTTCCAAGGAGATTTGTGACCATGCTTTCAGACCGCCTCTACACTACACTGGTTGAATTAATCCGCCTTCCCAGTACTTCGGGCCACGAGGAGAACATTCGTGCGTACCTGGCCCAATACCTCTCCTCGCTTGGACTGAACTCGCAAGTTGACGGTTCGGGCAACCTGCTAGCGACGCTCGCCGGAGAAGGCACTCCACTTCTTCTCAATGCTCATATGGATCGCGTACCGCCCGGCCTTGGCCACGAGCCTATCCTGCGTGACGGCATCCTCTATAGCGATGGCACGACAAATCTTGGCGCCGATGATGCCGCCGGTATAGTAATCATCCTGGAGGTAGTGAGGCGCGTGCTTGAACAACACCTACCACACCCTCCTCTTGTTCTTCTTTTCACAGTCCAGGAAGAGGCTGGCCTCTGCGGCGCGTCAAATTTCGATAGCGTACCCTGGCATGTCGCCGACGGAATCGTCTTCGATAATGCCTTCGAGGCGGGCGTCGTCGTCTCCAGGGGCGCGGCATATGAAGCATTTGATGTGGAGATCACTGGCCGCACGGGACATCCCGGCAAAGACCTCGCTCAGACAGTTCATGCCATCGACATCTTTCGCGCGACCGACTACCCTCATGGTGCGCTTGCCAACGATCAGACCCGCATCAACATCGGACATATCAGCGGCGGTAGTGCGCGCAACGCCATACCCGCCTCGGTAACTATAGCAGGCGAACTGCGCAG
>DMFQ01000069.1 GCA_003450555.1 Ktedonobacter sp. | reverse complement strand
CCGGAAAAGCGCGCCGCCTCTTTGTTATTGCCCATGGCGTAGAGTTGCCTACCCCAGCGGCTAAAATGCAGCACCGCCACAAAAATCGTCACCAGGATGACAAAGATCAGACCCGACCAGGGAAGCTCGGTGCCTGGGATCGTCCCAAATCCTAGATTGGTAAAAGCGGTGGGAAAGTTGCTGACCGCCTGATCCCCCAGAACGACATAGGCCAGCCCGCGAAAGAGGGCGAGCGTGCCAATCGTTACGACCAGTGAAGGCAACGCGAGCGTGGTGACCAGTACGCCGTTGAGGCAGCCCGCCACAAGCCCAACCAGCAGCGCCACTCCTATCGCGAGCCACATAGGATGCCCGCTCTGCCAGAGCAGGCCCAGAACGACGCTGGTCAGACCCAGCACTGATGCGACAGACAGATCAATCTCGCCAGCGATGATAATCAGCGTCATGGGTAGCGCCATGATGGCTATTTCCATGATGTTACTGGGGAGCGCATCCTCAAGGTTAAAGCTACTCAGGAAGTAGGGTGAGACAACACTGCCGATCACTACACCGATCAAGAGCAGGAGCACAAGCAGGGCTTCCCAGGAAAGCAGCAGCGATGTGAGTCTTTTCATGCGTTCTTCCTCCTGGAGAGGATGGTTCGCTGCACCCAGCGGGTAATGAAGGCATCGAGTACCACCGCACCGAGAATAGCCGCGCCATAGAGCGCCTGCAACCAGAACTGGGAAACGTTCAGGATGTTCAACGCATTTTGCAACGTGCCCAGGACAATCGCCCCCAGCATCACACCCAGGATGGTGCCCGAGCCACCAAAGATATTGACCCCGCCTACGACGACCGCCGCGATGACCGCCAATTCCAGGCCCGTGGCATTGGTCGAGTCTACGGTGCCAAAGCGTGCTCCCCAGAGTACTCCTGCTAGCCCGCAGAGCAGCCCAGACGCGGCGAAAGCCGCGAAAACAAGCCACTCTCGGCGAATACCAATGATGTTCGCGGCATCTGGATTGCTGCCTACCGCGTAAAGCTGGCGTCCAGTCTGCGAGGAATGCAGAAAATATCCGACGATGACCGCGATGACCGCCGCAATGAGGATCAGGGTCGGAATACCAAAGATCTGGGTTGTCGCCAGTGCCAGGTAACTGCTCGGCACATCGGAGGCATTGATCTGGGAGGTCGTATTGGATGAGACAATAAAAACCAGGCCGCGGTAGGCGTAAAGGGTACCCAGTGTGGCGACAATCGCCGGGACGCGCCCCAACGAGACGATCAGTCCATTGACCATGCCCAGCCCCAGCCCCAGCGCACAACCCAGCAGGATACCCAGCAGCAGATTACTCTGGGGAAGCTCCTTGAAGAAATAGGCCGTGACAAAGGCGGTGAGGCCAACGATTGAACCCACCGACAGATCCACGTTGCGCGTCAACACTACCAGCGTCTCTCCCACGGCGACAATCGCAAGAATGGCGACCGAGAGCAAAATCTGTACGAAATTGTCGAGGCTCAGAAAGCGCGGCGCCTGAATGCCGACGATGAGAACAATAAGAAGCAAGACAATCAGAAGGCCCAGTTCACGCACCCGGCTGACCAGGCCAAACAGACGCGCCTGACCTACCTGGCTGCGCTGCTTCGCACGCTTCACTTCTTGACTCGTAGCGGTCATGCCATCACCTTTCCTGTCCTGTAGCGGCGAACATTACCCGCTCTTGAGTCGCCTCGGAGCGCGCGAATGCGCCAGTAACACGTCCCTCGTGTAGCACAATAACCCGGTCGGCCATGGCGAGCACCTCTGGGAGTTCGCTGGAGATCAAAATGATCGCCAGGCCCCTGGCGGCCAACTCTGAAATAATGCGGTGAACTTCGGCCTTGGCTCCCACATCGATACCGCGCGTTGGCTCATCCAGGATCAGCACCGACGGGTTGGTCGCCAGCCATTTCCCCAGCACCACTTTCTGCTGATTTCCGCCGGAAAGGGCATTGACCAGTTGCTCCACGCCCGAGGAACGGATGTGCAGTTGGCTGGAATACTCACCTGCGATCTTCTGCTCACGGCGCGGATCAAGCAGTCCCAGGCGCGAAACCAGTTGGAGGATGGGCAGGGTGACGTTGGACGCGATACTGAAATTCATGATCAGTCCCTGCTGGTGGCGGTCCTCGGGGACGTAGGCAATGCCGTTATCCATGGCGTGCTGTGGCGAGCGGATACGCACCTTCTTGCCTTTGAGCCAGATCTCTCCGCTCTCCGCCCGGTCAATGCCAAAGAGCACCCGCGCCACCTCTGTGCGCCCGGCCCCAACCAGGCCCGCGAAACCCAGGATCTCGCCCCGGCGAAGCTGGAAGCTTACATCGGCAAACACGCCAGGTCGTGTGAGATGGCGTACCTCCAGCACCACTTCCCCGATCTCGGCCTCACCCTTGGGGAATAGGTTGGAGAGTTCGCGCCCGACCATGTGCTTAATGATCTCTTCAGTATTCATCTCGCTGACCGGGGCCGTAATGATATGTGTGCCGTCGCGGAAGACGGTCAATCGGTCGGCGATCGCGAAAACCTCGTCCAGGCGGTGACTGACGAAGAGTACGGCCACGCCGCGCTCGCGCAGTCGCTTCACAATGACAAATAATTCATCGACTTCATGTGACGAGAGGGCTGCCGTTGGTTCATCGAGTACGAGGACGCGCGCCTGCAAGGAGAGAGCCTTGGCGATCTCTACCAGCTGTTGTTCGGCAATGGAGAGTC
>DMFQ01000201.1:2194-2988 GCA_003450555.1 Ktedonobacter sp. | reverse complement strand
GCGCTGAACAGAGTCGAAGCTATGGTTATGCCGAAAAATACCGCTTCAATGAAATTACTGAGTAAATTGGGCTTTCAAGAGGAGGGGATTCTGCGAGAGCGTGGCTTCTGGAAGAGTGAATTTCATGATCTAAAGCTTCTGGCACTATTGAGAAGAGATTTTGGGCTTCCAACTTTTAAAGAGCTTTCTCAAAACTTGTAAGAAAGTAACATTTATTGTTACAATTAGAGTGTGAAGTGGACATTATATTACTACACGGCTATACCAAGCGTACTGGTGAAGCAGCATCAGCGCATGATTTGAAGAAAGCACATAGCTACTTGACCGAATACATTCACACTCGCCGGATCAGTCCTGTACAGGAGAAATAAAATGAATAGATTCGAACAACGCTTGCAAAAGCGCTTACAAAATGAAGAGTTTGCTGCCGGCTATAAAGAAATGGATGCCGAACTGGAGCTGATGCATGCAATCGATACTGTACGCAAATACAAAAACATGAGTCAGGAAGAACTGGCAACACGCATGGGGAAGAAACGAGAGGCAGTATCTCGCCTGCTCTCGTCAGATAATACCAACCCCACGTTGAACACTGTAATAGAACTTCTTTCTGCGCTCAAGTTAACTGCGGATATCACACTACGTCAGACTAAAGAAGGAGAAGGGCCTATCAAAGTAGCAATGGAACTTGCTCCACCTCAATAACAATTATTAGCACAATGGTACCCCCTCAGTTCCACCCTCTCATGGCATTGTCTATAATAACAAATTATAGGCACTGCCTATTTTCTATT
>DMFQ01000201.1:0-2036 GCA_003450555.1 Ktedonobacter sp. | reverse complement strand
CTGCAAACGGTGGGACTTACCAAAGCCTATGGTAATCGCTTGGCTGTCAAAGGTTTGAATTTAGAGGTGGCACGTGGGGAGGTCTTCGGATTTCTAGGCCCCAATGGCGCGGGCAAAACTACCACCATTCGCATGTTAGTCAACCTCATCAAGCCAACTTTTGGCGAGGTCAGGTTATTTGGTCAACGTCTCGCTCACAAGCCCGGCAATATATTGTCCAGGGTTGGCGCCCTGATCGAACAACCTGCCTTTCAATCCTACTTGAGTGGACGCGACAACCTGGTCGTCGTTGGCGGCTACACTGGCGGAGTCCATCCCAGGCGCATCGATGAGGTGCTTGACGTTGTGGGCTTGCGCGAACGCAGCATAGACCGCTACTCCACCTATTCTTTGGGCATGAAACAGCGCCTGGGAGTAGCGGCAGCTCTTCTCAGCGACCCGGAGCTGATTATTCTTGACGAACCAGGCAATGGTCTCGATCCGGCTGGCATCGTGGAGATGCGCGAGTTAATCCGCAAGCTGGCCCAGCTGAACAAAACTATTTTTGTTTCCAGCCACATTCTGGCCGAGATCCGCCAGTTCTGTACGCGCATCGGCATTGTGCGCTCAGGCCAACTGATCGCCGACAGGCGGCGTCGATGAACTCATGCGTTCGAGCAGCCGCTGGGAGGTAGAGGCAGCCAATCCCGAACAGGTTTGCAGGCTCCTCGCACAGGTGCCCATCCTACGTTCTGTCACTATAGAACAGGGCCTGGTAGTCATTGATGCCCCGCATATTCGTGGACGCGACCTTATCCACTACCTCGCACAGAACAACATCTGGCCGGAGAGCGTGCGGCGCGGCGAGGAAGACCTGGAGCACATTTTCTTACGATTGACCGATAAGGAGGCTGGATTATGAGTCAAGCAGCCTGGCCTGCACAGCTACCTTCCACGCCGCAAGTGCAACCAACAATTCCCGTGATACAGCTGCGTCCGGCAAATCTCTGGCAATTGACGCGCAACGAACTGTATAAACTCTACAAACGCCGTCTGGTCTGGGGCCTTCTCATCCTCGATCTTGCCTTCGTCTTTGCCGCGTGGTGCGTCCTGGTTTTCTATGCCATGAAAACACACGATGGTTTTCAACCAGGACACCTGTTAGGTGGAGCCAATGCGCTGAGCCAATCCATCGGCCAGCCCATGACTCTAGGTCGTCGTGGCGGTGAGTTTATTGCCGTGGCATTGGGCGGCCTTGCCTTCGGAGGCGAGTTCAGCAGCGGCGCCATTCGCCTGATCCTCAGTCGCGGCGTCAACCGCTCATGGTACCTGCTGGCCAAGTATATCGCGTTGGCTATTGCCTGCCTGGCTCTGGTAATCGCCGGGTTGCTGATGAGCATGATCCTGACAAACTTCCTGCTGCTTATTCACCAACCGGCTCCCACGCTGCTCAACCTCGATGGACATACCATAGTGGCCTTGTTCGGCATCTGCCTTGGCACCCTTGAGAACTTTCTCCTCTGCCTGCTACTCGGCGCAGCTCTGAGTATCATCGCCCGTTCAGCTGCTTTCGGTATCGCAGCTGGCTTTGGCTATTTGATTGGTGAGGATATCGCGGCGCAGATACTGCCGGTTATCGGGAAATCCATCCATCTATCGCTGGGCAACCAGATCAACAACCTGCTCTTCACGACGAACATCAACGCATTCTATGCCAACACCTTGCCGGTAGCGCTGGCAAGAGGGCTGGATCAGCTGGATGGTGTGATCGCCTGTAGCCCTGTTAACAAGGAGTGCGTGCCGGTTAGTCTCGGGCAGGCGCTGATGGTCACGTTGATTTGGGCGTTAATCCTGGGCGGCGTCTCGACATACCTGTTCATTAAACGAGATGTGCTTCAGTAAAGCCTCCAGATCCTATTTGCATGTCAACAAAAAATGAGGTGAGGGAAAGAAATTTCTTTCCCTCACCTTATCAAGAAGCTAATCGGCTAAGCGCCAATCGCTACCTGTAAACTATTTATCTCGCTAGTTGAACTGGGACGATTACTGCAAGCCTG
>DMFQ01000042.1 GCA_003450555.1 Ktedonobacter sp. | reverse complement strand
CCACGGAAGGCATCGCTGCGCGAGAAGCGGTACACCTGCTCGATGAGTGATTTTCCCGGATCGTCGGCGGGGTGTGCCTTCCCGGCAAAAATGATCTGAACGGGATGTTCCGGGTGGTTGAGAATACGATGCAGGCGCTCAGGATCGCGGAAGATGAGTGTTGCGCGTTTGTACGTCGCGAAGCGGCGTGCGAAACCAAGCAGAAGAGCGTTACTATCGAGCATGCGCTCAAATTCGTTGATCTGCACCGATCCTTCGCCCAGGCGCAGGTGATGTCGCTTCAAGTTGCGGCGCGTAAAATCAATCAGCGCCTCTTTCCGCTGTAGATGGACTTTCCACAGCGCTTCATCAGGAACTTCGTTCAGGCGATCCCAAAACGTATCCTCATCAACGTGCTCTTCCCAGTCCTCGCCAAGGTAGCGTTTGAAGAGCGTATCCATCTCAGGCGCAATCCAGGAAGGCGTATGGACGCCATTGGTGATGTAGTCAATAGGGACCTCTTCGGCATCGATACCAGGCCACAAGAACTGCCACATCTTGCCTGAGACAGCGCCATGCAGCTCGCTGACTCCGTTATGTTGTCCGGTGAGGCGTAGCGCCAGCACCGTCATGCCATAGGTTGAACCCCAGCCGTGATCCTCGCGCGCTACCTCCATAAACTGTTCGCGCGACAGTCCAAGCTGGCCCCAGTAGGAGCCAAAATACTTGTCGACCAGCTCATAGCTGAACGTATCGTTTCCTGCTGGTACAGGAGTATGCGTTGTGAAGAGCGAGTTGGCCGCAACCGCTTCGCGTGCCTGGTTAAAGTTGAGGCCCGCGGCAACCAGTTCCCGGCAGCGTTCCAGGTTCAGGAAGGCCGCGTGCCCTTCGTTGATATGCCAGGCCGCGGGGGAAATCCCCAGGGCGCGCAATGCACGTACGCCGCCAATACCCAGCACTATCTCCTGAGAGATGCGCATCTCACGGTCGCCACCGTACAGGCGCGCTGAAAGCTCTCTGTCGGGTGGCGTATTGGGAGCTACGTCCGTATCCATCAGGTACAGAGGAATGCGCCCCACCTGCACTTTCCATACTTTCGCATGAATTTGTCGGCCAGGTAGATCGACCGTAATCATAACTTCGTTACCATTGGCGTCGCAGGCGGGAATCGCTGGCGCCTCCGAGAAATGGAGCTTATCATACGATGCCTCTTGCACACCCTGACGGGTGATGCCCTGGCGGAAATACCCCTGCGGGTAAAGAAACCCCACCCCTACAAAAGGCAGGTTGAGGTCGCTGGCCTCCTTGCAGTGATCACCGGAGAGTATGCCAAGACCGCCAGAGTAGATGGGCAGTGCCTCGTGCAGACCAAACTCCGCAGAAAAATAGGCGATAACGCGATCGCCTAGTTCTGGAAAGGTACGTGAGAACCACGTTTCCTGTTTCGCTGGATGCATATAGGCATCGAAGCTGCTAAGAATCGTGTCAAAGCGCTGCAGATAAGCGGCCTGGTTTGCAACTGCTTCAAGGCGCTCCGGCTGTACCTCGCTCAGAAAGCGTACCGGATTATGTCCAACTTCTTCCCACAGATCGGGATCAAGTGTGCTATATAGGGCGCCGTGCCTCGGGTTGCCAGCTCCACCACACATTATAGGCAAGTTCGTACAGTCGATTGATGCGAGAGGGCATGGTAGGAAAGACCGTCATGCGGCCATAAACTTTCACAGGGTAGGTATCCTTTCTTACATTTCACTCTATTTAGTATATCTTCTCAAAAATATGAGGTCAACTTTGGCCACTTCCCCTGATTGCCTTTGCAGCGAGATTGGTCTATAATGGGCTAGCTATATTATCAGATGCAGAAGTAGCACCACATTCCCTGTTTGAGAGGCGTTAGCATGGCAAGGAGACAAGCACAACCCCCTGAAAAGAGCGACTCCACAACACAATGGTTTCGTTTAACCAGTGGATTTGTGGGAGGTATGCTGTTGGGATTGGCGGGTCTTTGGCTTGCCTGGTTATTGCTGCACCAATTTGCCGGAAGCGCTATACCGGCCCCACCTGTGATTGGCTCTTTTCCTATCAATCCACCGGTGGCACAGATTACTCCCCTGGCTGCTGAAGGGATAACACTGGGCCATCCAGGTCAGACGCCTACGCTGAGCCAGCAGCAAGCATTGTTTATCGCTAGCCAGCTTGAACCGGGTGCCGCGAGCAAAGCGAAAACGCCCAGCGCTCAATATGTACTATTGAATTATCCCAATAAGGGTACACTTCCTGCACACCCAGATTATCATGATGTACCGGTTTGGATGATCCTGTACCAGGGCATTCCGCTGCAACATGCCGACGCATCGGTCGATCCTACTCCGATTCCGCGTTCGTCCTACGATCTCTACGTCTTCTTAGATGCGAATAGCGGAAAAGAACTGCTGACAATACAGGTATAGACCTGAAGAAGACGAATATGTAAGTCTAGTTGCCTGGGTAAATGTCTGAATGATGACAGAAGCTTTCCCGAACGATACACCACAACAACGCGCATTTAAAGCGTTTGAGAGCCTGGTTACCGGCGAAGATGCCGCAATTGACCTGTCTCTTGCCGCGCTTCTTATTGCCAACCTGGAATATCCAGACCTTGATAGTGCGCACTATATGGCACAACTCGATGCGTTAGCAGATCGGGTACGTGTTCTACTAGACTTGCCTGCATCACCTGTACTCCAGGAGCTTCCACTCCATTTCGACCTGCACGCGGTGATTGCGGCCATGAATACGGTGCTTTTCGAGCAGGAGCATTTTCACGGCAACGCGGAAGATTATTACAACCCATCCAATAGTTATCTTAATGATGTTTTAGAGCGACATACGGGCATCCCAATAGCCCTCTCTCTGCTGTACATGGAGGTTGGTAAGCGGCTCGGAGTGTGGTTTGATGGGATAGGTTTACCATTTCACTTTGTAGTGGGGTGTCGTTTGCAGCAGGGCCGCTGCTATATTGATCCTTTTGAGGGTGGACGTATTATGAACGAGCAGGAGTGCCAGGCACGCGTGCGCCATCTGATAGGAGAAAAAGGCAAAATTCATGCCCAGTGGTTTGCACCCATCAGCCGAAAACATCTGCTCGCCCGTATGCTCAACAATCTCAAGCACATTTATCTCCATAGCGAAGATTTTGCGCGAGCGCTACGAATGTGTAACTGCATTTTGTTACTGGTTCCCCGCTCGCCCATTGAACGGCGAGACCGTGGTATCATCTCTCTCCATCTCAAGCATTACGGACGCGCCCTACGCGACCTGACCGCTTACACACAGCTTGCCCCACATGCCGAAGATCTTGATGAAATTCAAGGCCAGATAAAGAATATTCGGCAGATCATAGCTATGTTGAACTAATCGTCTTCCGCGATTTCCCAGCCATCAACTCTCCTCCATCTTAATCCAACCGTGCCTGAGCGCATGTACAACAGCCGCTGTACGATCATTCACCGACAGCTTTTTGAGGATGGAGGTAATGTGATTTTTTACAGTCTGATCGCTGATTTTGAGTGATTTCGCAATTTCCTTATTGCTATTTCCGCGCGCTATATAGTCCAGTATTTCCACTTCACGGCCTGAGAGCGGCGAATACAGGTCTTTTGTTGGAGAGGCTTCCTCTTCAACAGCCAACTCTCGGAAGGATTTCAATACGCGGCTGGCGAGCTGTGGCTTAGAGAGCACGTCATCATTGATCAAATATTCACCGATACTGACCTTGCGGACCGCTTCTGTAAGCTCTTGCGTTGTGATATTGCGCGTATAGTACGCGGATGCGCCAACCTTGATAGATTGAAATAGGCGTTCCTCATCATCTGAAGGGGTCAGCATAATAATGGCTAATCGTGTCGTGATATGGCGCATTTGGCGGGCTATCTCTAAGGGGTCGGCGGAAGTGAGACTGGCATCGAGCAGGACGACATCGGGATTCTCCGTACGCGCTATTTCGAGTATCTCTTCCGGATCAGTAGAATCCCCAACAATGATGCAATCCCCCATCTGCTCGAGGGTGGCACGAATACCTTGACGGAACAGTGGTTGCTCGTCAACAATGATGACACGTATTGTTTCCATCTAATCAAATAATGCGGAGCAGAGACCCCTGCATTTACGCATGGGGAGGAAGCGCCGCCCCTCCTTCTAAGTTGTTATTTACATTGAAACATTGAAATAGTGAAGAATAGAATGCCCAACAAAGAGATGGGTGCAAGGAAGGAATGGGTTGAGCCTAAATGCGTTCCAGTCGGCGTAGTGTGGAGTTGATGCCCATACGCAAGCTCTCGATGACGCCCTGTCCTGTCACGGCTACTGCTGCAAAGCTCGGGACACGGTACTGATTCAAATACTGCTCCAGCACTGACACCGGCAGTATCTCGTGCAGATCGCGCTTATTCCACTGCATGACAAGGGGAAAATCCGTGACATCTTTATTCATACGTCGTAGCTGCTCTTGCAACTCGTTCCAGCTTTCGATATTCTCCTGTAATTTGCTGGCCTGAGAGTCCGCGACAAAGATCACGCAATCGGCTCCCTTCAGGACGGAGATACGAGTCTGTTGATAGAGTACCTGGCCAGGGACGGTATAGAGTTGAAAGCGAATGTTGAAACCATGAACCTTGCCCAGTTCAAGAGGGAGCAGGTCGAAGTACAATGTACGCTCCGTCTCCGTATCAATGGAGACCATCTCACCCACATCTTGTGGGTTGACTGCTTGATGTATGTAATGCAGGTTGGTGGTTTTACCGCACAATCCAATACCGTAATAGACAATCTTACAATTGATTTCTCGTTTGGCCATGTTTATTAGGGACATATGTCGTTGCTCTCCTGCCCAGTCGTACGTGCCACTTCCAATTTTGCTAGTTTTCCAATACTTAGTGGAACGAGTAGCCGCTCCTTGCTACGCAACAGTATACAGCATTTTACTCATCTTGACAATCAAATGGGGAGTGGCTCCAGGGCAATCGCATCTCATTTTTGGAACCGGCTCTACAGGCTGTTTCACAACAAGTCAGCTCTCGAAACTCTGCTATGCAGACGCGCGCTACAAGCCGCTTGAAAAATGAGATGCGATTGCCCTGGGAGTAGCTCAACGTCTTGAAACATGTTTTAACTACCTAAATTTGGCCCCAATTAG
>DMFQ01000251.1:4099-4445 GCA_003450555.1 Ktedonobacter sp. | reverse complement strand
CTATCAAGTCAATCTGTTATGCTTGGGACAGTGGGGGTAATAACGCTGGCTGCACGATTGGTAGCTGGCGGTAGAGGTCGGCACCGGTCACATTGGTGCGCCAACCTTTGGCCTGCGCCAGATCGCACAGAAAGTCACGCTGCAGGTCAATACCAAGAGCTTGCCAGGTTAGACTGATGGCGCGGCGAGCGAAAGCGATATCGTTGCGCGGCTCGATTCTGTCCAGGTTTTCAAAGAAAAAACCGCAACTGGTGAAACTGTACTGGTGGTAATATTGTGCTTCGAGCAGCAACCGCGTGCGCTCTGCCAGTTGCGGATGCTCCAGCAGGTGCTGTGCTTTGCCATA
>DMFQ01000251.1:0-3884 GCA_003450555.1 Ktedonobacter sp. | reverse complement strand
GCGGCCCAGGGATCGCTCAGCGTTTCACCTGCATACTGCTCGAATAGTTGATCACCGCATTCCGCCAGGTGATTCAAAGCGCTGCGCAGCTTTCCCTTCCAGCTACTATCTCCCTCGGTACATTCGCAGCCAGTATCCCAACGCGCCACGCCGTGTCCGCAGCTCCAGGCACTGGGCACATGCAGTGCAACTTCTTTTGTAGCCGGGTACATCTGCATATAGCGCTCTAAGGTACAGACTTCAAATCCGTAGGCAGGTGCGCCTGACTGGATCAGGTGAGTCATGAATTTATCGCGCCAGGGCTTATGGTGACCATACAGTTCACCGTCTGTGGCAATAAGCAGTAATTGTGCTTCTCCTGTATCGCGTTTGCTCTTGACCAGTTGCCCTGGCAAGTACGAGGTTGCGAAGAGGTCAGCATTGCTGGTGGTATTCCAGTCAAAAGAGACGCCGCCCGATAATGGCGCATTGTAGAAGAAGACGGTGATGCTACGACCATTGAAGAGATGCACCAGGTATGGTTCGGTGGGATCAATAGGCATAGCAGCTTGCCAGGGCGCCAGTACCGTATAGAGGACGCCATGCTGCGCCATGAGATCCAGGCTCTCCAGGTCTACGGCCGTTTCCGCCAGCCACATACCATGCGCATCGTGTCCGTAACGATGGCGGAAGTCTTGTAGGCCCCACAAAATCTGCGTGTTTTTATCGCGGCTGTTTGCCAGCGGTAGAATGGTATGGTTATATGCCTGTGCCAGTGCATTGCCCACGCCATAACGCATTCTATGCTGATAGTCAGCGGCGATAATCTGTTGATAGACGTGAGGATGGGCACCTTCTAACCATGAAGCAAGTGTCGGCCCTAGATCATAACTGATCGAGGCAAAGTTGCCAGCTTCGGCGTTAGGAAGGTAGCATTCAGCGGTAATCTTCTCGTTGAAATTGACGTAAGGAGTGGCTTCAGGTTCAATCGGTATGATGCCGGTGAAAGGATCTTCGCGCGGAGGTTGATAAAAATGCCCGTGCAGACAGAGATACGCGCGGCCTATCTGGGGGCTTACGGGTGAGTCTTCAATCGTTTCTTTAATCATGTAACCACCTTCCTGGTAAACAACAGAATCAGCACTGTCACTACCAGACTGAGGCAGAGTTTCCCCTTTTGCTAGTGTAACGAAAAATGCTTGCTACAAAGATACACTAAAAGTAATCCTTTCTATGTATCTCGCACTATTAGAACGTATACGAGTGCCAAATGGAGACAAATTTAGCAGAGAAGGGCGTAATTTGCGCCCTTCTCGACTATGACGAACTTACGCGCTCAATACACGAGTCGAACCGCCATGGGCACTCAAAATGAATTCCTCGTATGCTTCGCGCAATTTGGGGTAGCGCAGTAGAAAGAAGCCAGCGTACTCTTGCGAAAGCGGGCGAGGCGGTCGCAATAGACGCATATTTACCTCTTTTAAGAGACGATTTCCCTTTTTGCCGTTGCAGTATTTGCAGGAGGCTACGAGATTTTCCCACGTACTGGTGCCACCTCGTGAACGCGGGATAATGTGATCAAGAGTCAGATCGCGGCTACGCTTGCCGCAGTACTGACACGTTTCATCATCGCGTAGCAGGATGTTTGCTCGAGAGGGCTGAAGAGCTACACGAGGAACCCGAATGTTAGCCAGCAGCTGCACAATAACGGGCCGTTCCAGCTCAAGACGTCGAGCTTCAATACTTTCTTCGATCAAACTACGAACACTCTCATCTACAAAGGTAACTTTCTGCTTGGAGAGCAGCACGATGAGACGGCGCTCAGGAATGACCGAGAGAGGTTGTAGCGAGGAATTCAATACAAGAACAGGCATGGATGGCTTCCTTTCCTCTCTGTCAGAGCCGATAATCACAACAGACAGTGAGGAAGAAGCGGAGGCGCAGGATGGGAAAGGAAAAACCTCTCCCCCTCAGCTTCTACTGCCGTCTGTGGTGACGACTAGATGGATACGGATTTGAGCGCCTTGCACGTCCAGGTGAGCATGGCACAGCGGGACATTCGCCACTTATGGGTGGGTCTATACATAGACCTCCATAAGCATGTAGCAGATAACAACATCCTGGCAAAGCAGTTGGATGTATCTGATGCGTCCGCATTCCAAAACTCCTTACGCATGTTTCTTTGACCTGTAAACGTTTTGCGACACTTCCTACTTGAGATACCCTTTAGAGAGTGAACATCAAGGAATTCAGTGTGCCATCCTGGTCGGGGTGAGAGGACTTGAACCTCCGACCTCAGCGTCCCGAACGCTGCGCGCTAGCCGACTGCGCTACACCCCGGTTTGACAATCCGTGCAAGTATCTTTTAACTGACCCTATGCAAGGGACCATATTACATGTGCCAGAAACGTCTGAGCATTGTTGCTAAGCGATTCTAAGCACATTCCCTGCTCAGAAGTAGTATAGCATACATCGTCAAGATTTCGCAATAGGAGAAAAAGGTACAATGTAAGAGGTTACTATCTCTTATGACGCTCATTTTGAGGATTATTTTCCGACGTTAAAGCGAAAGTGAGCGATATCGCCATCTTGTATGACGTAGTCTTTGCCTTCAAGGCGTAGCAATCCCTTTTTTGTCGCAGCGGCAAACGAACCACACTCCATGAAATCTTCAAAGCGCGTCACTTCAGCGCGGATAAAACCTCGTTCGATATCCGAATGGATCTTTCCCGCCGCTTCGGGAGCCTTTGCGCCCTTTGTGACGGTCCAGGCGCGCACCTCGTCTTCACCTGCTGTCAGGAACGTAATCAGGTTAAGCAGTCGATAGCCAACTTGTATGACGCGGTCTGTTCCCAACTGAGGGAGGCCAAGCGACTCCAGGTACTCGTTAGCATCTTCCTCGGGTAGCTCTGTCAGTTCGGCTTCCAGGCGCGCGGAGACGGCTACAACCTCGGCCTTTTCAGTTTTGGCGCGAATGGCAATGGTTGCTATGCCTTTCAATTCACCTTCCAGGGAAGCGCTATCCACGTCTTCACTGGCAGCAATACGCTTTAGCAGGTCATTCGCGGCTCCCAGCACATCTTCGCTGACATTCAAGACGAACATGCGCGGCTTTAATGTCAGCAGAAAAAGTTCATCCAGCACCGCGCGATCCTGCGCGAGCAGGTCAAGCTGGCTGACCAGTCTCAGTTCGTTGAGAGCCTCCTGGAGCAGTTGCAGCACCTCTAATTCCTGGATATATTTCTTGTCGCCTGATTTCGCAGCCTTTTTTGTGCGTTCGATGCGCTTCTCTACCGTAGCAAGATCGGTCAGGGCCAGTTCGGCGTACAAGCTGTCCAGGTCGCGGTTCGGGTCGATATCGTCATAGATGTGTGGGACGTTGCTATTGGCGAAGGTGCGCAATACGATTGCCAGGGCATCGGCATTGCGAATATGTCCCAGGAATTCCGCGCTCAATCCTTCGCGCTTCTCCTTGTGCGTTTGTGACGCCTGACCCATACCGGCTACGTCCACAAATTCAACGGTTGTAGGTGTGACCTTCTTGGGATTGAAAATATCCGCGAGTGGCTGGAGTCTGGCATCTGGCACCTGGACGACGGCAAGATTTGCCTGTACTGTACTTGTCGCGTAGCCGCTAATGGGTGCTCCCGCCTTCGTCAATGCATTGAAAAGGGTTGTCTTGCCGCTTTGTGGCAGTCCGATAATACCTATAGTAAGAGCCATAGCTTTGTTATTCCTTCTCTACGTTTTATTTGATGCTATCTCTGTCGCGTCTATTTTACTACTTCTCGTCGCTTATAGCACGCTTTGGCCATAAAAGAGCAGTTAAATTCAGGGTACGGGCAGAACCTCCCTGCTTTTCGATGTCAGGGCATCTCACAAGTCACATTGCTCAGCTAAGACTA
>DMFQ01000438.1:1425-4083 GCA_003450555.1 Ktedonobacter sp. | reverse complement strand
TCAGAACTCCCCGCCGGGGGCTGCAGTGAGGGAAAAAAAGTATCGCATGCCACTTCCAAAATATGAAACTCGTCGGGCGAGAGCCAGCCAGCCACACGACTGCCGCTTGTGCTTGCATCTGAGGATGATGTAACAGCCATAATGTTCTCCTTTGGTGGAGTGAAGAAATGATCTTTAGCATGACAACTGCTCAAGTATAACACATGCTTTCTCTGCGTCACACAAACTGCGGATGAACCTGACAACAGGATAGCTTTATACCCAAACGCATTACGTGTGATTATAGCATTATGTGTGATTATAATAGTAGCAGTCATCATAATAGGTAGTAGTTATCAATGAAAGGGGTCATTGAACAGTATGAAACAACTCTTTTTATCCCAGCATCTCGTAAGGATAGTAATAGCGTTTCTGTTGCTCGCCGCAGTTGGACTTGAAACCACTCAAGTAGCAAAAGCTACTGGGTCAACATCGATATCGACGCCTTATATCACTGTGACAGTGAATCCTGACGGTGCATACACGATTGTCTCAACGACTCCGGCGTGGACATTCGGAGGGAACATCGGCCACTCCCTGTCTAATATCAATGTACAAACAGGCAATGACCATATTGGCAGCTACCAGGAAATCGTATGCAACTATAACGATGGTAATGGGTCGTCCAGAGGCGCTGGCATTCGCACGTACAACGCCAAACCAATCGTAGTATTTACTGATAGCTACCTGTCAAACACACCTAATAAGTCACCGTTTCCACGCTTAAGTACGTATCCAGGTACACCTTACCACCTCACCTATTCTGGTATTTTTGCTCAAGCTACTTTTACCAATTTTGGGTTCGATAGTCCCTGGTTGTATTTTGATGCACGGGGAAATACCTTCGCCCTATCCCCAGCATCTGACTTTATGGTTGCCAGTACGACTAAGGCTAGAGATGGTTCTATCTCCAGCGGCATCACGTCGGTAATTACGACACTTCCGACAGGGTTTGCGCATAAAACGTTTCTGGTCATTGGGCAAGGCTTCAGTAATATCGAGCAAATGTGGGGGCGTGCCATGACCGACCTTCAAGGAAAGGTGCGTCCGGCGAACGACGCTGACCCAACGTTGAATCAATTGGGTTATTGGACGGATAATGGTGCCTCATACTACTACAAGTTTGATCCGTCACTTGGATACGCTGGAACATTACTGGCGGTGAACAAATCTTTCAAGCAACAAGGCATTCCACTTGGATATATGCAACTTGATAGCTGGTGGTATCCCAAAGGCTCTTCTGATACCTGGCAGGGAAATGGTCAGAGTAGGGGAGGTATTTACACCTATACTGCCGCTCCAGCGCTTTTCCCAAATGGCCTGAGCGCCTTTCAACAACAACTTGGGTTGCCGTTGATTACGCACTCTCGCTGGATCGATACCAGCAGCCCCTACCGTTCTCAGTACAAAATGTCAGGTAATGTCTCCATTGACCCGGCTTTCTGGAACACGATTGCCAGCTATCTGCAAAATGGTAGCGCGATCATGTATGAGCAGGATTGGCTTGACTCGCATGCCGTAACAGCAACAAATCTAACCGATCCGAACCTATTTTTGGGCGACATGGCACGTTCTATGGCGGCGAATGGTTTGACGGTGCAGTATTGTTCGGGTGCACCACGCCACTTCCTGCAGAGTAGTATGTACAACAACTTGACAAACATTCGTGTCAGCCATGATCGCTTCGATAGTACAAGGTGGGATTCTTTTCTCTACGCGTCGCAACTGGCTTCAGTACTCGGTGTCTGGCCCTGGAGCGACGTTTTTATGAGTACTGAGACCGACAACCTGCTGCTTTCAACACTCTCAGCAGGTATAGTAGGCGTTGGCGATCCTATCGGCGCTGAAAGTAAAACGAACCTGTTCCAGACGATTCGCGGGGATGGCGTGATCGTCAAGCCCGATGTCCCTATCGTACCTGTTGATGCCATGTATGTACAGGACGCGCAGGCGCTCAATATGCCGATGGTAGCTTCTACCTACACTGATTTCGGTGGAGGGATGCGACCAACCTATGTCTTTGCCTATGCGCGAGGTACAAACAAGAAGGCAAGCTTTACGCCCGCATCACTGGGTATTGCCAGGGATGTCTTTGTGTATAAATACTTTACCCGATCTGGCACCATCGTGCCTGCTGGCCATACGTTCAGTGATACCGTCGGCAGTGGCTCCTATTACATTGTTGCACCCATCGGACCCTCTGGAATCGCTTTCTTAGGAGATGCCGGCAAATTCGTTTCATTAGGAAAAAAACGCATTTCCCAGCTATCGGATACAGGGAGCGTACAGGCCACGATCACCTTTGCCAAAGGGGAGACATCGTTGACCATGTACGGCTACTCACCGACGCGGCCAGGCGTAACAGCTTCACTCGGCACCGTAGGTTCAGTTACCTACAATAGTTCAACTGGACTCTTTAGCTACCCGGTTTCGCCTGGAGCTAATGGTTTCGCCACAGTAACAATGCGACGAGCGTAGCAGCATGTTCGCGCGTCATCCTACCGCATAGCATGACGTAACCGTCCGTCAGTAAGCGAATTCGAGACCTCTTCGAACTATAAATGATGCGCAGCATCACACCGTATATAGTAGGGTTGACCCTCGCGGTCAACCTAGGGG
>DMFQ01000438.1:0-1335 GCA_003450555.1 Ktedonobacter sp. | reverse complement strand
CTGCATGCCTCTTGCTTGACCCTTGATTAATCCTGGCCATGGAGAAAGATCCATCATTAGACACCCCCTCTCCATCCATGCTATACTGCCAGCATAGCTGCTAACCAGCTCATGTCACAACGAACATGCTTATGGAGATAAACTAGATGACCACGAGCGAACGTACTCCACAAGAATCCCCTCACCTCAAAGGTTCACAAGAGAAAGTCGCGGAACTCCAGCGCCTGAAAGCGGAAGCCATGCTGGGCGGTGGCGTGAAGCGCATCGAAACCCAGCATAAAAAAGGCAAACTCACGGCACGCGAACGGCTTGACCTGCTGCTCGACCCGGACACCTTCAATGAATTGGATATGTTTGTCACGCACCGCTCGAGCGATTTTGGCCTGGACGAGCAGAAAATTCCCGGCGATGGCGTAGTTACAGGCTATGGACAAATCGACGGGCGGCTGGTCTATGTCTTTTCGCAAGATTTTACCGTCTTTGGCGGCTCACTCTCGGAGGCGCACGCCGAAAAGATCTGTAAAATTATGGACCTCGCCATGAAGAACGGCGCGCCGGTTATCGGCCTGAACGACTCCGGCGGTGCGCGTATCCAGGAAGGCGTGGTCAGCCTCGGGGCCTACGCGGATATTTTCCTGCGCAATACGCTGGCCTCTGGCGTCGTGCCACAAATATCCGCCATTATGGGCCCCTGCGCGGGCGGCGCGGTCTACTCACCAGCCATTACCGACTTTATTTTCATGGTGGAGCATACCAGCTATATGTTCGTCACCGGCCCTAATGTGCTGAAGACCGTCACCCACGAGGATGTCACCTTCGAGGAGCTGGGTGGTGCCATAGTACACAATAGCACGAGCGGCGTCGCGCATTTCGCCTGCCCTGGTGAACCCGAATGTATCCGCATGATCCGCACGCTGATGAGCTTTGTTCCCTCGAACAATCTTGCAGACCCACCCAGAATCACGCCCGTTGACTCACCGACCCGCTCCGAGGTTGCCCTCGACAGCATCATTCCCGATAATCCGAACAAGCCCTATGATATGAAAGCTGTCATCGGCCATATCGTCGACGATGGCGACTTTTTCGAAGTGCAGGCACATTTTGCCGCCAATATCATCGTGGGATTTGCTCGCCTGAATGGTCGCTCAACCGGTATCGTGGCACAACAACCGGGAGCGCTTGCTGGTGTGCTCGACATCAATTCAGCAGACAAGGCCGCGCGTTTCGTGCGCTTCTGCGATTGCTTCAACATCCCCATCATCACCTTTGTCGACGTGCCGGGTTTCCTTCCTGGCGTCAGCCAGGAGCACAACGGCATCATCCGCCACGGCGCCA
>DMFQ01000312.1:4963-5087 GCA_003450555.1 Ktedonobacter sp. | reverse complement strand
CGACCCTCTCTTTATTTTGCACAAAGAACTTTTAAACTGCCATCTCTGCCTGCTCGAGCTGCGAGAACTGCTCATTGTACAGCCTGGCATAGACGCCATTCTTTTCCATCAGTTCAAAATGCGT
>DMFQ01000312.1:2508-4725 GCA_003450555.1 Ktedonobacter sp. | reverse complement strand
ACACGAGCAATCGCCATGCGCTGTTTTTCGCCGCCGGAGAGCTTATAGCCGCGTTCACCAACCATGGTGTCGTAGCCATCGTCAAGCTCCATGATGCGATCATGAATAGCCGCCGCCTTGGCCGCTGCGATCATCTCTTCTTCCGTCGCGTCCATTCGCGCGTACATCAGATTCTCTTTGACTGATGCGTGGAACAGGTAGGTCTCCTGCGTGACCACTCCTATTAACTCGCCCAGCGATTCCAGGGCAATATCCTTCACATTGTGTCCATCGATTTCAACCGCGCCGCTATCCACTTCGTAGAGTCGTGGCACAAGATAGGTTATGGTTGTCTTCCCCGCGCCGCTTGGTCCGACAAGGGCCGCCAGTTGTCCCGGCTTGATCTCGAACGAGACATCGTTGAGCGTAATACGTGAAACTGGTTCCTCGGTCAAGATGGCTACAGCCTCCGGTGACACTGGGCGTTTTCCCTCACCATTGCCTTCTTTCTCGATCAAGTCCCTGAGCACACTGGACTCGTCGCGCTTGTATGTAAATGAAACATCCTTAAACGTCAATTGGCCCTGGACCTCATCAGGTGAAAGCTCCAAAGCTCCTGGTCTATTCTGGATATCGATGGGGAGATCAAGGTACTCGAAGATGCGGTCAAACAGTGCCAGCGCGCCCTGGATCTCGACCTGGACATTCAGTAACTGGCCAATAGGAAAGAAGAGCCTGCTTTGCAACGTGGTGAAGGCCACGATAGTACCCAGACTGATGCCTGGCACGCGATGAATGATTTGCCAACCAGCTACGAGATAGATGATGGCAGGCATAATCGAAAAGAACGTCCCAACAAACATAAAGAACCAGCGTCCAATCATTTGCTGGCGTACCTCCAGGTCTGTCAGCTTCTGGTTCTCTTTGTTGAACTGCCCCTCCGCGTATTTCTGGCGACCAAAGGTTTTTGTCAGCAGAATACCGCTCACCGAGAGCGTTTCTTGCATCATCGCCGTGAGTGCCGCCAGGCTCTGCTGCGTTTCCTTGCTCGTCGCCCGCCTCACATTCCCCACTTTATAGGTAATCCAGAGAAAGACAGGGAGA
Source organism: Ktedonobacter sp. (assembly GCA_003450555.1). Lineage (GTDB taxonomy): Bacteria > Chloroflexota > Ktedonobacteria > Ktedonobacterales > Ktedonobacteraceae > UBA11361. The sequence goes on along the minus strand of DMFQ01000312.1, from coordinate 3,642 downwards.
AGCCCTAATGAAATGAGTGTCAGCAAAGGGCTGAGGATAAACATGACAATAATTGTACTTACCGCCGTCGATATGTTGGCAACGACGCTGGTAGCCGTATCCGTGACAACGCCCTGTACGCCGCCTACGTCGTTCGACAGGCGTGATTGTATCTCACCTGTGCGCGTCGAAGTGAAGAAACGCAATGACATACTTTGCAAGTGGTGAAAGAGTTTATTGCGAAAGTCACGCATCACGCGCTGGCCAATAATATTATTGAGATATGTTTGCCCAACGCCAAAAATGCCGGTAACGACCGGTGTTATAATCATGATGGTCACTAATATGATCAACAGGTTTATGTTCCCTTTGCCGATTGCATCATCGAAGATGTAGCGGATCATCAGTGGGTTAACCAAACCTAAAACGGTTGTCAGGATGATCGCAATGAGCACCAGTACAACCTGAAATTTATATGGCGTGAAAGCCTGGGCAACACGCTGCACCGTCCGTGCATCGGTCTTCCGCCCTCGCTTCTTCTGTTCCTCTGCATAAACGGCCATCCCGCCGCGCATTCCATGAAATCCCATCGATAATATCTCCTAATATTTCTCTCCCGTAAAAGTGCCGGGTATCTTTTTTACAAATTAATTATTCAGGGAACATCTCCTGCTAGGATCTTGACGTCCCGTATCCCTCGATACAAGTTAATTACTTAATACAAGTATATATGATGATCACACTAAATACACTGGCCATGAGTACTGTTATCAACCTGTAGATTTTGACAGGCAGAGTTGAGAAATCAGCCCCGCCAACAATGCGCCGCGTACCGGAATAGTATCCACGCGCAAATACTCGCGATTGAGGTCATGCATGCCTCCACCAATCGGGCCCAGACTATCAAGTACCGGTATGCCCGCCTCCATCAGCAGATTCGCGTCGGAGAGACCCCCCTTGCCCTCGGCCACAATGGAAAGTCCAAGCGCCTTCCCCTCCTCCTGAGCCAGCTCTACCAGTTGCAAGATTTCAGGCGTAGCCGTGTAGGGTGCGCGTCCGCGCGTACAGATCAGCTTTGTACGGGTATCAGGAATGCTACATCCCGTGGCAATCTGCTCTAATGCCTTCGCTGCCATGCTCAACCCCTGCTCATTA
>DMFQ01000312.1:1915-2342 GCA_003450555.1 Ktedonobacter sp. | reverse complement strand
GTCACATTGAACGTAACGCCAGGGTAGAGCATGTTCAAGGTATGGATCGCAATCATTTTATGTGCTAATTCAATCACCGCGGAGCGACCCTTGTGCGGCTCGGCCCCCGAGTGCGCAGGAATACCTGTGACCTCCATCACATACTTGTCCGCCCCCTTGCGCGACTTCGTAATAACCTCCGCCGAGCGCGAAGCCTCTAGCACCAACCCCACATCAACCTGTTGCGCGATTTCGCGTAAGAGAGGACCGCTTCCCGCCGAACCCACCTCTTCATCATTATTGAAGACAACAATAATCTCGCCAAATTGATCAAACCCCGACTCCAACAGAGCGCGCAGGCTATACATACCCATCAATACGCCCGACTTCATATCGATTACACCGGCTCCGTAAGCCAAGCCATCCCTTACCTGGAACGGTTTGCTGG
>DMFQ01000312.1:362-1677 GCA_003450555.1 Ktedonobacter sp. | reverse complement strand
TGAACACTCAATCCAATCTCCTCCAACCACTGCACCAGGTACTTCATAATCTCGTTAATACCTTCCTTCTGCCCCGTACCCGAATCAATATTAACAATGAGTTCCAACCGTTCAAGAAGTTCCTGCTGGTAGGCCTGAAGCTTAGGAAGAAAGTATTGGGAGTAGGTTCGCATAATGATCCTTTGGTGGTGCTAGCACATGAAATAGATGTGCATCTATTCTACCACAGAAAAAAGCAGGGTAGGGACACGACACGGTGTCTCTACCCTACCTGCTTAATCACCTNNGAGTTACTATAGTAATGACTATAGATGCCAGTCCAGGCTGATACATGATCGACACTACAAAAACAGCGAACACAGCAACAATACTCAAGACTATAAGGAGCGACAAAAATGTAAATCTATCTGCCCTGCTCATAGGTCAACTNNATGATGATCAGCGTTTGGAAGTCAATAAACATCAATGACCGCCTTTCTGCTCTCATGAGAGAGGCAATATCTCTATATTGATGTTCGCCCTTAGAGCGAATAGAAATGTTCCAACTGGCTCTCTTAACACCCACTATGTGTGCGTCTGCCCTGCTCATAGGTCAACTCCCTTCAGCCAATTGGCAAAGATACATATGTATCATATGCATCCGGCGCTGCTTAAAATCCTGCAACTTTAGCAGCTCGTCTCTAATGACCCCATCGTCACTAGTCGCTCTAAAGGGACGGATAGGAGCTTCTGGGAAACTCGAACTTGAGAACGGCCTACGTCATCAAATGTACTGTTTCATGCTGTCAAGTTTGGCAACGCGTCGATAGGCGAGACTCAAGAGCGCTGCGTGCCTGCTGCGCTCCAGTGCGCTGGCCGGCCTGCTCCCTTGATAATCCTGCAAATGTACTCCGTATTGTAAAAGCGCTCGCTGCAAAGGCGTAAGTGGCCCATCAAAATGAGAATGCTTGGCCAGATCAACCAAAAGTGCCCGCGACTGCTTTTTGGGGAAGTTCATGATTTCAGGTGCCAGTCGATCAAAGAGTGATGCCCTGAACATTTCATTAAGTACTTCCTCGGTAGGGTCAGCCACATCATCAACTATGACATACTCATCTGAAGAGGCGCTATTGATCTGTGTAAGATGCACGATCCTCTTATCTTTTCGTATCAAATCGATGAAGTAATGCCGTGCGATCGTCTTACACAGGCATTCCTTAGATTTAACCGGTTCTGCCCCTTCCCTTTCAGCTTTGCGTACGCGCTCAAAGGTGCGGCAGATAGCCTCCTGTACAATCTCATCGATTACATCTTTCTCCTGCCCAAGCCACGAGGG
>DMFQ01000312.1:0-210 GCA_003450555.1 Ktedonobacter sp. | reverse complement strand
GCCATGAGCGACTCTCCTTTAGAACTGTCAGGTTCTACTGCACGGAACAACGTACAATGACAGAACTTCCACTGAATCTAAAGAAAACTAAGATGAAATATGATTACTCAGGCCGTTGATTTAGAAAAATTAAGGATACCCAGATAATTATAATCTTGAATTGGCTCTTGACAAATTGTCATTTACTGTGATAGCAATACTACCACAGAA
>DMFQ01000237.1:457-2801 GCA_003450555.1 Ktedonobacter sp. | reverse complement strand
GGGCACGAAAGGAGCGCGTGTATGAGTACGACGATGAGCACGCGCAAAAGGACAGAGCCAAATCCATTCCGGCCGCAGCAGTCAGCGCGTGGGTTACAACGGCACATCAGTAATGTCCTGGCGATCGCGTTTTCTACGCTGTTCGCCCTTTTTGCAGTAGCCGTGTTAATCTTCTTGATCGTGTATATCTTGCGCCAGGGCATCCCATTCATCAACCTGGATTTCTTTACCAAACTACCGACTGCCAACGGAGAGCCAGGGGGCGGTATGGGCCAGTCCGTGCAAGGAACGCTCATTCTGGTTGGGCTTGCAGCGCTCTTCGGGGTGCCACTGGGCTTATTCACAGCTATCTATCTCTCAGAATTTGGGCATGGACGCCTGGCCAATGGATTGCGTTTCCTGGTCGATCTTCTCAACGGCGTGCCGACGATCATTTTCGGACTCTTCGCCTGGGTGCTCATCGTCATTCCCCAGCAGAGCTTCTCGGGCCTGGCGGGTGGAGCGGCTCTGGCTCTCATCATGGTACCGATTGTAGCACGAACCGCCGAGGATATTCTGCGGCTGGTACCCAGGGAACTGCGCGAAGCCTCGTTCGCATTGGGAGCAACTGAGGCGCGTACGATCTTGAGAGTGGTCTTGCCGGCTGCCCGCAATGGGATCATTACCGGAATCGTGCTGGCGATGGCGCGTGTGGCAGGTGAGACGGCACCCCTGTTGATGACGGCCTTTGGTACGACGTTCTGGAATACGGATATAACCCAGCCAATGGATGCTTTGCCGCTGCGCATCTTCAATTTCACCTTAAGCCCGTACCAGTTGCAAATCAACCAGGCCTATGCAGGTTCGTTTGTCTTAATCATGCTCATTCTCATCACCTCGTTTGCCGTGCGCTGGTTTACGGGTGGGTTCAAGCGAAAGTTCTGATGGAGGGACCAGGCGCAAAGCGCGCTGTGATCGCGTGTCCCAGGTGAAAGGAGTACAGAGAGATGTCTATCTCGGTAGAAAACGTGAACGCGTGGTATGGGAAGAAGCAGGCACTCTACGATGTAAACCTCGCGTTCGAGCCACTGAGCGTTACGGCAATGATAGGGCCTTCAGGGTGCGGCAAGTCCACCTTTATACGCTGCCTCAATCGCATGCACGAGGAGGTGCCCGATGCCCGCGTGACTGGCAAAGTGCTGGTCGATGGCGTCGATATTTACGCCCGTTCCATCAAGCCAATGTATGTACGGCAGCACATTGGCATGGTCTTCCAACAGCCGAATCCGCTGCCCACGCGAAGCATTTTTGAAAATGTGGCGCTAGGGCCGCGCATCAACGGCCAGGCAAATGGGTCGTCGCTGAAAGAGTTAGTTGAACACAGCCTGCGCCAGGCGGCCCTATGGGACGAGGTCAAGGATCAACTTGACGCCCCAGCCACCCAATTGTCGGGTGGACAGCAGCAACGGCTCTGCATCGCGCGTGCAGTCGCGAACCAGCCGCAGATTTTGCTGATGGATGAGCCTTGTTCAGCCCTTGATCCTATTTCCACGCTGGAAATTGAGGAACTTATCCGCCAGTTGAAGCAGGCATATACCATTATACTGGTGACGCATAATATGCAACAGGCGGGACGTGTCGCGGATCGAACCGTCTTTTTCCTCTTAGGGAGAATCATTGAAGTAGGAAACACCTCAGAATTTTTTTCTCATCCTCAAAAGAAAGAATCCGAGGACTATATTAGCGGGCGTTTTGGTTGATGTATCGAAAAGGTTGGACGTAACAATTGCGCATAGCTACTAGTAGACACAGTCCGTACAGTTATTCAACGAGAATCGAGGAAAATGCTGTCATGAACGTTACAACAGATATGCATGGCGACGGGGCTCTGATTTTTCCCGAGGGTGCCAACATTTTTTCACGTAAAGTAGCACGCAGCGGTCACATTTCCTACGAGGGTAGGCCGTACTTTATCAGCAAAGCTCTCGCTGGTCGCTACATCCGATTGGTGGTGTTTGCTGACCGTCTCATTGTTGATGCGGCGATTCCGTTACATAAAGAGTATCCGCTGGTGTAAAATAAAGTGGTCCCTTGTAGTGGGAGCTCTTAGAGGAGATACTATGGAGACTCGTCTCAATAGACCAAAGCAGCAGTCTCAGGTTGAGGCGCCAGGAACTATCACTAGTCCTGGTAATGTATCAACAACTGCGTTGGAGAATCATGTGGGCAATGAATTTGATCCGCGTAAAAACCTTAATCCAACTGCGCAGACAAAAATAGATGTTGAGCATTTGAATTTTTTCTATGGTGCTAAGCAGGCATTGTATGATGTCTCATTGCCGATACGGGAGAAGCAGGTTACAGC
>DMFQ01000237.1:0-226 GCA_003450555.1 Ktedonobacter sp. | reverse complement strand
GCAAAAGCACGGATGTGGTGCTGCTGCGCCAGCGAATTGGCATGGTATTCCAGCGTCCCAACCCATTCCCAAAGTCGATCTTTGAAAATGTCGCCTATGGCTTGCGCGTGCAAGGAAAATCCAATCGGGATGTCGAGGAAATGGTGGAGCAGAGCCTGCGTGGGGCAGCTATCTGGGATGAGGTCAAAGACCGCTTGAAAACCTCTGCATTGGGGTTATCAGGTGG
>DMFQ01000055.1:7862-8646 GCA_003450555.1 Ktedonobacter sp. | reverse complement strand
GACGAGGCGTGGCAGCAAACTGTTCCGCGATCGCAGCAAGCAGTCCGTCATGCCCATCTGTCACGAGCAAATCAATGTGCGTCGCCCCGCGTGACCGTAGATCGTGCAGCAGGCAAACCCATCCATCTTTGTCCTCTTCTGCGCAAGCACGTAAGGCGAGCACCTCTTTGTTTCCGGCCAGATCGACCCCTAAGGCCGTTAAGATGATGGTCGAGTCAGACTTGTCCCCGTGACGGATGCTGAAATGCACGCCATCCAGGTACACGATGCGCCAGTGTTCTGGCAGGCGGCGCTCACGCCAGGCTTCAAATTGCTGGGTCAGCGTTTGGTTGAGCCGACTGATCGTACTGGCGCTGGGAGCCACTCCCAGCAGGGTTTGAGCGACTTCTCCCACTTTGTGGGTGCTCACTCCAGCCACGAACATCTGCGTCAGTCCTTCGGCGATGTGCGGTTCATAGCGCTGGTAGTGTTCAAAGGCCTGGGTGTGGAATTGGCCTTCCCGGTCTCTGGGCACCTTGAGGTCTTCGAGTCGGCCCGTCGAGGTGGCCAGATCGCGGCGGTAGTGGCCATTGCGGTAGCCTTTGCGCTTGGGGCTACATTCTCCCCACGCGACTCCGATGAAGGCATCTAACTCCTCGATCATCACCGCTTCGATCACCGTCCGCACGGCACTCTGGGCCAGCGTACGCAAGTACTGATGAAATTCTTGCTGCTCCAGCATGACTGGGGACGAGGACTCTGGCGTTGAAACCACTGGGGGCGATGTGGTACGCTGTTTCTTGGA
>DMFQ01000055.1:4796-7713 GCA_003450555.1 Ktedonobacter sp. | reverse complement strand
TGTATTATCTCCTCTCTGCTCCCTTTTTGGGAAGTTCCTCGTTACACAACTTTCGCTATGGCATCGACGCCAGGGATGTATACTATCACGGCGAAGTAATCAAGCAGAATATGATGACCAAAAAGTACAACGGCTATGAGATCGGCATTTATTATTTCAAGGACAAGCGAACCGGACAGCCTCTTATTTCCTCGATTTGGAAACGAGCGCGATGCTCACTCCTCGGTATGTTCTGAATACAAAGTACACCGAATTTGCCCCGAGACCAAAGAGTACGCCTAAGCGGAGTAGTTCCAGGGAAGACACTATGTGGAAAGCGGCATGGAGAACGTTGGGTGCTGCAATGAAGAGATCCCATGAATTTAATCGTTGCACTCTGCCCAAAACCATCCCAAAACCAATACAAAAGTTCACTGCGATCAACAGCAATGACAGCAACCATGTGTGCTCTCGCCAGCGAGAGCGCACCAGTGTTTTCTCCAACGGGTATAGTGCAAGAAGAAAACAACTCAACCCAAAGAGCGCGTACAAGATATATTGTCCAGCTAAACCTAGTTTGCCAACGGTACTCATGACCGTCCATTGTTCCGGTAGATACCGCAAATCTGTCAGAATATAGAGGGTGTTTGGTAAAAAAGCAAACCACAGGAGTGCAAGCGCAACCAGAAGAAATTTTTGTCGGGTTTTCACCATGAGCCATCCGCAGAGAACGGGAATGATGGCCAAAAAGCTATTCACGCCTATCATAGGCATATTATCAAGCAGTACGTTCATGAAGTCAGCCTCCAATAGTTGTCTTGGTATACTCTTGCGTCCAAGTCTTCAGGTACATACGTATTATACTCGTGAATATTTCTTCTCCAAAGCAAGGTACTCCCAGACCACAGCAGCAATAATGGGAGAGTGTTTGACAAGTGGGTAGAAATGGGTCTGTGAAGGTACAAAATGGCCGTAGACGAGAATCCTTGGAGAAAATGGCCCAATATTCCTAATGTCGTTTCAATATCCAATGAATACCGCTACAATTGCTCAACGAAGTAATCCTAGCGAGGAGACAAAGTGAGCAATCCAATTGTACTGCTGCAAGAACAAATTGAAAGAGCGGAAGCTCTCAAGCAGCTTCCTAAAAATAGTCCACAATACAAAATCTGGTGTGATACCACGACGAAATTAATACGGGAGAATTTTACTGATACTTATGTAGATATGTTTAACAGAATATTGCCATCAAGCCCTCGTTACTCCAGTACAGTTGANNTGATACAAGAGGTTAAAAGAATTTATAAGGATAAAACAGGCCAGGTACTTGACGGCGATAAGCTGATGAATACAGCATTTGGGTGTACCAACCAAACCCCTGTCATTGCATTCAATCAATTGCAATCCCCCTGAAGATCGGGATGAGCAGCAAGGCATGATGTACCTCTTTAAGGGAATAGTCGGTATCAGAAACAAAAAAGCACATGCAAATGTTATCTTAAACGATCAGATGCGGGCAACCGAGTACTTAAGCTTAGCGAGTTTACTGATGAGGTTATTAGATCAATTTTCAGTTTGAGAACATCTTCTGAATTTACGGCTTCCACAGCAGCGTATCCGGCTCTTCATGAAACGGCTTATACCCAATAGGAAGAAGGATAGAGTCTGCCATCTGCTTGCTAGAATGGCTTTGTGTGGACGCAGTATGGCCGAGCCAAGAGTTTTGACAGAAGAGTAAACCCTTTCGTTGGGATATCCCAGTATACTGATCTAAGAAACACTCTTCATCGTATCACTCAAATAGGTAAAGATATACTTACCCCAAAAGACAATGCAGAAAGGAACATTTTTCATGTCAACAGAAGACAACAAGGCCCTGTCTCGTCGGTTCTTTGGAGAATTTTGGGATCAGAAGAATTTGGCAGTAGCGGATGAACTCATGGCCGCTACCCACGTTGACCACACGCCTGGCAGTCCTCCTGGGTTGCCACCTGGCCCGGAGGGGTTCAAACAATTCGGTTCGGTCTACTTCGCTGCTTTCCCTGACTTACGTCTCACCATTGAGGATATGGTTGCCGAAGGGGATAACGTGGTGACCCGCTGGACATCGCATGGCACACACACGGGGAACTTCATCGGCATTCCTCCTACTGGTAAGTCTACCAGCATCACTGGCATCACGATTAACCGATTTGTTGACGGCAAGGCTGTCGAGACGTGGACGAATTTCGACATGTTGGGACTCCTGCAACAACTCGGCGTTATTCCTACGATGGGATAGGAAAGACAAGCCAGTCTGGAAGACCTTCCAATTGGCAAAAGAGGAACTCAGTGGCGTCATGCTGCCGAGTTCTTTTTAATTGGCGTTTACTAGTTCAAGGACAAGTGAACCGGAAAAACCATTATCACCTTGATCTGGAAGCGGGAGCGGAGCTAACTACTCCCCAAGCAGACTCACCGGATGATCGTCTCATCAAAGGGAACCGAGTGAGTATCAGGGAACGTTTCTCCAATGGCTCTGTGAGGGAGTAGAATGTTCGGAGAAATGATCGATGAATTTGACGCCGTCGGTCTCCTGGATCACCGCCCCTTGCGTTTCGCTCGTGAGACAACTACCGAGGCACTTCTGGCCTTCCCAGGCAAAGTGGCAGTCGATGCCACGGCTGACCGCCTCGTCGTCAGCGACTCCTCACACCATCGTATTATCGAGATGGACCTGTCAGGCAAAGTTCGCCAGGTCATCGGGACAGGCAAACATGGGAATGCAGATGGAGCCTTTGCCCAGGCACAATTTAATCGTCCCCAGGGCGTTACGCTGGATGGCAACATGCTGTATGTCGCGGATACCGAAAACCACACCATTCGTCGCGTCAACCTGAACACACAACAGGTCGAGACGATCGCGGGTACAGGCGAGCAATACGGCATGGCACGTACA
>DMFQ01000055.1:4108-4620 GCA_003450555.1 Ktedonobacter sp. | reverse complement strand
ATGGCTGGTTCACACCGCATCTTCGTACTGCATCTCGCCAGTGGCATCATCGAACCATTTGCAGGTGCGGGTCCCGAAGCGCTGCGCGATGGCACCTATCAAGAGGCCCTCTTCGCGCAGCCCAATGGGCTGACCCTCGATGACAATCGCGTGCTGTATGTTGCCGATAGCGAAACAAGCGCCGTACGTGCTATCGCGCTCTCAGGACCACCGCGTGTCACAACCCTCGTCGGCACCGGCCTCTTTGACTTGGGTGACGTCGATGGCATTGGCACAGCCGTTCTTTTACAGCACGTACAGGCAGTATGTTTCGCTAACGACCAGGTCTATCTCGCCGATACCTACAACAATCGCATCAAAGTACTCGATCCCAAGACACGCGAGGTGCGCTCCATCGCTGGAACAGGGATTGCGGGTTTCAAGGATGGCAGTGGAAACGAAGCACAATTTAACGAACCTGCTGGCCTCGCAACGGCAAACGGCAAGCTCTACGTAGCCGATACAAACAACCA
>DMFQ01000055.1:0-3985 GCA_003450555.1 Ktedonobacter sp. | reverse complement strand
TACTGCAAGAAATGTATATACTATGTAGCAAGGCCTGTTTATAACTAAAAAGGAGAATTTCCATGCAAATTGGCATTGGCCTACCAGGCACAATTCCAGGCGTTCAGGGCAAACTTATTTTTGATTGGGCGCGCAAAGCCGACTCCGGCCCTTTCTCAAGTCTAGCTACCCTCGATCGACTCGTATACCCCAACTACGAATCACTCGCGACACTGGCAGCGGTATCCGGCGTAACGCAGCGCGTTCGCCTGCTGACCAGTATTCTGATCGCTCCACTACACAACGCCGGTATGCTGGCAAAACAGGCGGCCAGCATCGATGCCCTCTCCGGTGGTCGCCTCACGCTCGGTTTGGGCGTTGGTGGCAGAGAAGATGACTTCCGAGCTGCCCCTGCTCCATTCCACGAGCGCGGGAAGTTGTTTGATGAGCAACTCAACGTTATGCAGCGCGCCTGGACCGGACAGCCACTGGGCAACGATATTGGCCCGCTCGGGCCACCTCCGGTGCAACAGGGAGGTCCTGAGCTTCTGATTGGTGGCAACAGTCCAGCCGCATTAAAAAGAAGCGCGCACTGGGGAAACGGCTTCATCAGTGGCGGAGGCGGCCCACCCATGGCGCTGCAAGGCTACAAATTGGTTGAAGAAGCGTGGCAAACGGCTGGCAGATCAGGCAAACCTCGCTTCGTCGCCTGCGCCTATTTCGGGCTGGGGCCAAACGCGACGGAGGGTATCAATGCTTACATCAAGCACTACTACTCCTTCCTGGGTCCGATAGCAGATATGATAGCCGGTTCTACCCCATCCACACCCGAGGCAATCAAAGGCGCCTTCCAGGCGTTCGCAGATATCGGCGTAGATGAATTTGTGCTTTGGCCATGCATTCCCAATCTTGACCAGGTTGATCGCCTGGCAGAGCTTGTCGGCTAACGCTGGCCTTTGCCCTCGCAGCTCCACCAGTAGCGGCCAGGTATACCACAGAATCGTGTAATAAAAATAAAATGCAGGAGGCTCACTTGCTAGAGCCTCCTGCATTCTTTGCATTTCAACGTATGGAACTAATGCATCACTGCTACTGATGATGTGCCTTCTGCTGCATCCTCGGGAGCTTGACTACTCGCAGCGCTTCTTTTACCGCCGCGTAGTGGGATCTCCTTCAGAAAGAAGATCGCGACAAATCCCACGCACATCAGCACCGTGCTTAGCACGAACACGTTGTGGATACCGCTTGTCAAGCCCACCTTCACTGCTTCCAGCAGTTGGCTGTACAATGCTTTGCCCTGTGGACCGAAGGCTGCAAATTTCGCCAGCAGTTGCTTCTGGACGTCTACCGAGAGCAAGACGTTCGGATTGTCAAAGACGCTCAATACCTGCGCTGGTAGGACTGCTTTGACTTGAGCCGGAATGGCATTGTGAAAACCAGGGACATAGGCTGAAGTTAACAGCGAACCCATGGCCGCTACCGCGACGGTGCTCCCAATCTGACGGAAGAACGTGAGTGAAGATGTCGCTTGCCCAATCCTTGTTGGCAGAGCGTTCTGCACAATCACCGTGTAGAGCGACATACTGAAGCCAAGGCCCAGACCCAACACAATCATCGCTATGATCAGATCAATACTGGTTGAGTTCACATCCAGGCGTTGCAGCAGGAATGCTCCTCCAATCGTGATCGCCATACCAACGAACGCAATCCACTTGTACTTGCCAAAGCGTGAGACTAACTGTCCCGAGACGATACTACTGAATATCAAACCTCCCATCAGGGGGGAGAGGAGCAGACCACTATTGGTGGCCGAGATGCCCAGGATACCCTGTGCGTACAGCGGTATGAACAGGATACTTCCAAACATCCCCATGCTTGTAATCATCGTGATCAGCACGGATACGCTGAAGATGCGATTCGTAAACAGACTTGGATCGATAATAGGTTGTGCGTTCTGTCTCTCCAGGCGCGCCTCATAGAGAATAAACAGCGCTACGAAGAGCACTGCTACACTAAACAGGCCAAGCACTTGCCATGAGAGCCAGGCATATTGAGAACCAGCAAAGGTGAATCCCAACAGGAGCGGTACCGTACCGGAAATCAAGAAGAGCGCCCCGAGGTTAATCGATCGAAGCTTTCCCGCTGTTTTTGCCCCGCAGTGTTGGCATCAAGAAGATGAGCACCAGCAGCGCAACGATGCCAATCGGTAGGTTAACATAGAACACCCACCGCCAGGTCGCGTGATCGGTAATATAGCCACCAGCTGTCGGGCCAAGGATGGAAGATAGGCCGAAAACACCACCTGTCACCCCCTGCCATTTACCACGTTCGCGCGGTGTGAACAAATCTCCGATCACTGCTATCGCGATAGGCATCAAAGCAGCCGCTCCCAAACCCTGGAAGGCGCGGAATGCTATCAACTGATTCATCGTCTGGGCTGCTCCCGAGGCAGCTGAGCCGATCAAGAAGAGCACAACGCCGATCAAAAAGATGGGCTTTCGTCCGAAGATATCGGAGAGCTTTCCATAGATAGGGATCATCACCGTTGAGGTCAACAGGTACGCGGTCGTGACCCAGGTGTAGCGATCGAAGCCCTGCAAATCAGTAATAATGCGCGGCATAGCCGTTCCCACAATCGTTTGATCGAGGGAGGCAAGCAACATGACAAGCAAGACGCCCGCCATGGTTAAAAGTGTCTCACGGCGCGTGAATCGTGGAGTATCTCCATCCAGGTCTGTAGATCTACTTTCTACAGCCAGGTCTTTCGTTGTCGATTCTTGCGATACTATTTTCATAAAAGAAATCCTTTTTTACTAGGCTTCATGATTGGCTATTCCGTTGAAGTAGATACGCCTCAGGTGTGCGACCAGCTCTTCGTGGGAGAAGTCTTCCCCCAGCAAGAGACGATCATAACTCTTGGGCGAAAACAGGCTAAAAAACGAGAATAGCATAACTTTTGTTGGAATGGAGGAAGTAATTTCCCCAACTACTTTCCCTTCTTCAAGGAGCTTCGTAACATGTGAAACCAGGCACTCCCAGAGATCACTCATAGAGCCGCCCTTTTCAACGATCATTCGCTTCAGGTCTACGCCGTTGTACATAGATGAAAGCAATCGTGTTTGTTTGCTATACAGCCCTGTATAGATAAACTGCAGTAGCGCCTCAAGTTTGGCTCTCGGTGTCGGCTCTGCTTCGATTACCACATCAATCCCCTGCAGAAATGTCTGTGTGTTGCGCTTGAAGATCGCTGCCACCAGCTCTTCCTTCCCCGGAAAATGCGCATAGATGGTCCCTTTGGAGATACCAACCCGAGCGGCGATTTCTTCCATCGAGGCATCATAATATCCTTTTTCCTCGAATACTTCTTCTGCTGCCTGAATGATAAGTTCCTCGCGCTCGTGGCGCTGTTTTTCCTTGAGTGATGTAGTTGGTGTATGAACCGTTTGCATAATAAGCCTCTTTGCTGGCATTTCATCAACTGATTTGCCTATGCCTTGACGAAAATATCTTCTGCTGACTTTCCGTACTAATAATGACCTTCAAGTGGTTTCATGACTTTACAGTCATAATTATACGGCACGGTCACCTAAAAGTCAAGGGGTATAACGGCAGTTTTTACAACACATCAAAAATAAAGCGAAAATAAAGCATCGTAAGGTATACTGTTCAATGAGCTATGTTCAGGTGCATCGAAAGGCAACAACATGAGTGATCAAGCATATGCGACAGTCCAGGCACAGCAAAAGACATCAATTGGGTCGTTGCCCAAGAGCGGCCTTTTGCAGCGTACCTGTGCATGTGGCCAGCACACGGGTGGTGGAGACTGCACTGATTGCCGCAAGAAGCGCGAAGGCTTCTTGCAACGCCGCGCTGCAACATCAAACGAGCCAACGACAGCGCCACCTATCGTAAATGAAGTGCTACGCTCGTCGGGACAGCCGCTTGATGCAGGTACACGCACCTTTATGGAGCCGCGGTTTGGGCATGACTTCAGTCGCGTGCGCGT
>DMFQ01000150.1 GCA_003450555.1 Ktedonobacter sp. | reverse complement strand
ACGTTGTCAGATTCCACTGGATTTACTATAATGGAGATAACATACACATGTTACATCACCGCAATTAGGGAGGCATCGATATATATGGACCTGTCTCAATTTCTACCAGCACTCAAAATACCTATAGACGGCACCTTCATCGCAGACCTCTTCGGGTTCCTCATCGCGTTACCAATCTCACTCTTCCTCGCCTTCTGGCTGAGCGAAGTGAAAAATAAGATGTCGGTCGTAGTAGGAGCATTCGCCGGCGCTCTGATCGGTTTTCTCGCTATCCTTGGCTGGGTCGGTACCCTTATTTACGATCAGCCACTGCCGAATGCCAATCCACCTGCGACATTCTTTGGCTCGCTCTTGATGTGCTCAATACTCGGCCTCGCCGCCGCTATCATTCTAGACTTGATTGTAGCCCAACGGAATCGCAGGGATTACCGCCGACCGTCGGCAGTCGCCCACGAGTAAAGAAACGATGTTCTATCTCCTGCATGGTGACGACGAATTTACGAACCGGGAACAACTGAAAAAGCTGCGGCTCCAAGGTAATTTCGAGTACAACCAGGATACCTTCAACGGCGGTGAGGTCGATTTAGCGACCATCACCGCTACCTGTAATACCTTGCCTTTTCTCGCTGACCAACGGCTTGTCGTGGTTGAAGGACTACCCAAAAAGCGCCGTGGAGAAAGCCCGGCACCTGTTTCAGCAGATGAGATTGGTACAGATACAGCTGGAAAAGGCGGTAAGGGGAAAAAAAGCAAGAAGAGTGGCAAGGGGAGTGCAGCATCCAGGGCGAGTTTTGAAAAAGGGTTAGTGGAATATATTCCCCACCTACCGGATTCAGCTGTTCTGATCGTGCTTGTCGACGAGGCGTTGGAGGCGAGCAACTCACTTCTAAAAGTCGCCAGTGAACAGGGCAAAATCGTCCAGAGCACCCTTCCCAAAGGAGCAGCGCTCGAAAGCTGGATCGTAAAAAGAGCCAGAAGTAATGGTGTGACTATCACCTCGGATGCTGCCGCTATTCTGGCCAATTACGTCGGTAACCAGCTGCGTTTACTGGCCAATGAACTCGATAAATTGGCAACATTCGTGGGCGACNNGTCGATGATGTACGCAGCCTCTCAGCACAGGTGCAGGAAGCGCGTATTTTCGACCTGACCGACGCGCTGGCACAGCGCAACCAAAAACAGGCGCTTACTATTTTGCACGATCTCCTGGCAGACGGAGAACCTCCCATCAAGCTTATCAGCACAATCACCACGCAGTTTCGCTCGCTGCTGCTCGTCAAAGAACTCTCATTAAAAGGCATGCGAGCCGCACAAATTGCCACTACGATTGGCATAGCGCCCTTTGTAGCAGAAAAGGCGACGCGCCAGGTAGGAAAATTTACGCCTACCCAGTTGGAGCGCGCCTACCGTCAATTATTGGCAACCGATGCAGCCCTCAAACGCAGTCGCATGACGCCAGAAATGGCCCTGGATTTGCTGGTCGTGAGCTTTGGCAACGAACAATAAACCGGTAATCCGTATCTTATAGAGCGCTTCCAGATCCTACTATCCTCTTGTGGAGTTATAAAAAGGGGTAACGAAAGGGTAGCCAGGTGAAGTGCTAAAACACAGTGCTACCGCGATTACTTACCCCTACAGATGTGGATACACTGCATCCTGACAAAAGCGGAAAAGTTTGGCAAAGAGAGAATATTACCCGCTTGCTTTGTCTGTGGTATACTGGCTGATAAGACATCCCTTAATAACAAGACTGATATGGCATATACACCCTTCACACCCTTGCAACAACTAATCATCGAACGTATTCAACGAGAAGGTCCTCTGACCTTTGCTGAATACATGCGCATGGCATTGTATGAACCCAATTACGGCTACTATATGACCGGGTCAACAAGAATAGGTTTTGAAGGCGCCGATTTCTTTACCAGTACCGATGTCTCTGCGACTCTTTTTGCCAACTGCCTCGGGCGGCAACTCCATCAATGGTGGGAGAAGTTGGGATACAGAACGCCCTTCGTTATCCTGGAGCAAGGCGCTGGGCGAGGCAACCTGGCGCGCGGAATACAAGAGTGGGCAGCGCAGCAAGACACAGGTTTTCAGGCAGCGCTCGTGTATCGTCTTGAAGATATTGGCCGAGGACAGGATGCATTCTTAGCAGAAAAGAGCGATGCCAATGCCGAACCAGTTCCTTTCGTCATCCTCTCCAATGAACTGGTCGATGCCTTTCCTGTACATATTGTGGAAGCGCACGATGCACGGCTCTATGAAATATATGTCGATGTAGAGGCTGGGCGTCTGCGTGAAGTACGAGGTGAACCGAGCACAGCAGAAGTAGCCGCCTACCTGGATACCTATCACATTCCCTGGACGCTATTTGGCGATGGCTGGCGGGCAGAAATTAATCTCGCTGCCCTGCGCTGGATACGGCGAACGGCACATTTGCTGCGGCGCGGCTACATTCTCGCCATTGACTATGGAGACAAGGCGAGGGCATTATACACCCGCTACCGCAGACATGGCACGCTTGCCTGCTATTTCCAACATCAGTTGAACGAGCGCCCCCTGGCGCGACCGGGAGAACAGGACATCACCGCCCACGTAAACTTTAGCGCCCTGATCAACGAAGGACGGCTTCAAGGATTGCGCTTGCATAAGTACACCACGCAGCGTCTCTGGCTGGAGAGTCTAGGCATCCATGAAGAATTGGAGCGACGCCGTCTAAGCGACTTTGCTGAGTCCGTGACAGCGAGAGCCAGCGATCGTGGCCAGGTGGCCCTTCTACAATGGTACGACCTGCGCCAGCGCGCAGCAGCTCTCACCGATCCAAACGGCATGGGTAACTTCAAAGTGCTCATTCTGAGGCGCAATTAAACAACCACCATCCCTAGAGTACGAAAGGTACCATACACATGCAGCAACAAAAGCGCATAGAGCCAGGTCCCGGGCAAGAATCCGTTTGGGACTACCCACGTCCTCCCAGGTTAGAGGACAGCAGCAAACATATCCAGGTAATCTATAACGGAGTTGTCATCGCAGACACATACGGCGCCAAACGCATCCTGGAGACCAGCCATCCACCCGTCTACTACATTCCACCAGAGGACGTGAAACTTGAGCCATACTTCAAACCCACTCGACGCTCCTCTTTCTGCGAATGGAAGGGCGCAGCTTCATACTACAGTATCACAGTAGACGACAAAACCATCACCGAGGCCGCGTGGCACTACCGCCGTCCTACCCATCCCTATGAAGCAATCGCCAACTATATCGCCATCTATCCAGGCAAGATGGATGTCTGTTATATCGATGGTGAGAAGGTGCAAGCGCAAGAGGGCGATTTCTACGGCGGCTGGATCACGAGCGAGATCGTAGGGCCATTTAAGGGCGGAGTGGGGACGGCTGGGTGGTAGAAAGCGCTAGGGCACAGTGACGAGTACGTGTAAATTATGCCATGCGTCGGTTCGTGCTATTATTGAATGGTAAGATCCTCAATCAGATAATGGAAGGGAAAGCGAGGGAAGGGCAAGTGATAAAGTTGTTCCGTTCTATAGAATAAGCTCAATTCATTTTTGTCGAAAAGAGGTTGCGCATGAAATACAGTATCGCCCTACCAAATGGCTGGAAGATGAGTCTGGTGGAAATTAAAGATCCCGTTGAAGCGTATGAGACGATGACAAACGTGGCTAAGGCCGCCGATGAGACAGGTTTTGAGGCCATCTGGCTAGTTGATCACTTTCATACGGTTCCCTACCCCTCTCAGGAGGTGACATTTGAGTGCTGGATGTCATTGGCGGCTCTGGCACGCGATACGAAACGCGTCCGTGTGGGGCAGATTGTGACGTGCAATAGCTATCGCAATCCGGCCTTGGTGGCTAAGATGGCCAGCACCCTGGATGTGTTGAGCCATGGTCGCTTGAACTTTGGTATCGGCGCTGGCTGGTATGAGCATGAATATCGAGCGTATGGCTATCCTTTCCCCGATGGACCTGAGCGGCTGCGCCAGTTACGCGAAGCGCTCCAGGTGATTCACGCCATGTGGGAGCAGGAAGAGGCGACCTTTGAGGGGCAGTATTACCAGGTGCGCGGAGCGATTAATCAGCCAAAAGGGGTGCAGAAGCCGCACATTCCCATCCTGATCGGTGGCAGCGGTGAGAAGGTGACGTTGAAGCTGGTAGCGCAGTATGGTGATGCCTGTAATGTGAGCGGCGACCTGAAGACGCTTGAGCACAAGTTCGCTGTGCTCAAGCAGCACTGCGAGTCAGTGGGACGCGATTTTGAGAGCATCTACCGCACTACTGGTGCGTTCTGCTCCATCGCCGATAGCGACGAAGAGGCACTGGCTTTAGTTCC
>DMFQ01000402.1:8743-12440 GCA_003450555.1 Ktedonobacter sp. | reverse complement strand
GTAACGCGACGCCTGACAGAAAAATATGGCGTTGCTGCCTGGTCTAGCAAAGACCCGATGAGTATGCTCGTCGATATCATCCTCTCGCACCGCACGCGGGATGAGCAGACTGCCGCGGCCTATGACAAT
Source organism: Ktedonobacter sp. (assembly GCA_003450555.1). Lineage (GTDB taxonomy): Bacteria > Chloroflexota > Ktedonobacteria > Ktedonobacterales > Ktedonobacteraceae > UBA11361. The sequence goes on along the minus strand of DMFQ01000402.1, from coordinate 12,311 downwards.
CTTTTGCGGCGTTTTGGTTCATGGGAAGCGGTGCGCGATGCGCCGACGAGCGACGTACAGGAGGCCATTGCTAATGTCAACTGGCCAGAGGTCAAGGCTCCACGCTTGCAGGCGCTCATGCGTCGAATTACTGAGGAGCGCGGCGAGCTCAAGCTTGATTTCCTGCGTGATCTTCCGGTAGAAGAGAGCGCGGCGTGGCTCAATCGCCTGGAGGGGGTCGGTCCGAAGACGACGGCATGTGTGCTGCTGTTTAGTTGTCAGCAGCCCCTGTTGCCGGTAGATGTGCATGTCCACAGGGTGTCTATTCGTCTGGGCCTGATCGGCAAGAAGGTCACTCCTGATCAGGCCCATTCCCCTTTTACAGGCCTTGTTGCCGCCGGACGCGCGCAGCATCTACGATTTCCACAAGGGGTTGCTGCGACATGGGCAGCGGGTTTGTGTGTATGAGCATCCACGGTGTAACCAGTGTGTGGTGACGGATTTGTGCGATTATTATAAGACGGTGGCACGGACTTAAATGGGAAGTTCTCTTATTCATACTTGTAAAATGGATAGAATACGATATACTCAGAGGGAAATATACTTAGCATGATTACCTGAAGATGCATTAAAGCAAGGGAATGTTTCTATGGCTTCGATTCCACAACCCGCTAAAGCTTTAAAGCTCTTCTACTCCTATGCCCATAAAGATGAACGATGGCGAAAGAGAATCGAAACTCATTTGAGTATGTTGCAACGGCAGGGTTTCATCAATGGCTGGCATGACCGGAATATTAATGCAGGGGCAGCATGGGCAAGTGAGATAGATACGCATCTCACTACTGCAGATATCATTCTACTGCTGATAAGTCCTGACTTTCTTGCTTCTGAGTACTGCTACAGTATTGAGATGAAGAGAGCAATGGAGAGACATTATGCTGGAGAAGCTCGTGTTATCCCCATCATCCTGCGTCCAACTGACTGGAAGAGTACTCCTTTCGAACAGCTCCAGGTACTGCCCAGCAATGTTCAACCTGGTGAGCCGATGGCAGGATCGTGACGAAGCGTTATTAGACATAGTAACAGGGATCAGGAAAACTGTCGATGAACTAAATGCACTCACTTCAGACACTCTGCCATCCTTTGATACAAGACCAGCAGACACAAAGAATGGCACCCCTCTCTATTTGGAACGTTCCCCACCATCGCAATACGTTCTTCACAGGGCGTGAGGACATCCTCACCCACCTCCACAGCACATTTACAGCAGGCAAGACCGTCATATTAACACAAGCAATCAGTGGTTTGGGTGGTATAGGCAAGACACAGATCGCAGTTGAGTATGCTTATCGGCATCGCGAAGAGTACAAAGCTATACTATGGGCTAAGGCCGACTCACGCGAGATACTGGTCTCGGACCTGGTGGGCATTGCCGAACTGCTTAATCTAGCAAAGAAGAACCCTCAAGATCAGAACCAAATGGTCAGTGCGGTCAAACGTTGGCTACAAAGCAACACAAATTGGTTATTCATTCTTGATAACGCTGAGGACCTTGCTATGGTTAGAGAATACCTTCCCTCAGTAGGTAATGGTCATATACTGCTGACAACTCGTTCACAAGTTACGGGAAGAATGGCCAGATGCATCAAGGTAAACAAGATGAAGCCAGAGGAGGGAGGTCTTTTTCTCCTTCGGTGGGCCAATATCATTGCACTAGAAGCTTCACTGGACGCAGCGCCCGCAACTGATCAGATCAAAGCTGTAGAAATCTCACAGATTATGGACGGCCTGCCTCTGGCACTTGATCAGGCAGGAGCATACATCGAGGAGACCGCTAGCAGCCTGTCTGGCTACCTCAATCTCTATCAAAATAAAAACACTGTACTTCTTAAGCGACGAGGAAAGTTAATTTCTGACCACCCCGAATCAGTTTTCACTACCTGGTCACATTCATTTGAGAAGATTCAGCAAGCTAACGCTGCTGCTGCAGAATTGCTGCGATTTTGTGCATTTCTTCATCCGGACTCAATTCCCGAAGAGATCATCATCGAGGGTGCACCTGAACTCGGCCCCATTCTTCAACCTGTCGCGGCAGATCCTTTTGAGTTGAACGATGCTATTGGAGAGCTACTGAAGTTCTCTCTTGTGCAAAGAGACTCGGAAGCAAACACGATCAACATCCATCGCTTAGTGCAAACAGTAGTCAGGGCGGGAATGGACGAAGCCACACAAAGACTGTGGGCAGAGCGTACTGTGCGTGCTATCAATCGTGCACTTCCAGATTTTGAATTGACCGCACATCAAGTGTACCAGCGGTGTCTTCCGCACGTACAGGCATGTATGGCACTTATTGATCAGCTGCATATGTCATTTACAGATGCAGCCCAGTTACTTTACCAGGTAGGACAATATTTACATAAACATGCACAGTACGAACAGGCTGAACCTCTTTATAAGCGCGCACTAGCGATTTACGAGCAGGAATTAGGGCCTGACCATCCCCATGTAGCCACAAACATCGACAATTTAGCAAGCCTCTATCGTAACCAGAGCAAGTATGTTCCAAGCTGAACTCCTCTATCAGCGCGCGTTGATGCTTGCTGAGAAGGCTGCTAATCATTCCAGTGTAGCAACGAGTCTCAACAACTTAGCAGAACTTAGCCGACTTCAAGGGAAATATGACAAGGCCGAATCACTTTACAAACGAGCATTGGTCTATCTAGAGCAGACGCTAGGTCCAGAGCACCCCTATGTTGCGACGGCCTTAGAGAACCTGACCATACTCTACTGTGATCAAGGTAAATACAACCAGGCCGAACCTCTCTATCAGCGCACGTTGGTACTTTATAAGCAGACTTCGGGATTAGAGCACATTGACACAGCGACTGCCCTGGGAAACTATGTTGACTTATTACAGAAATTGAACCGAGACGGAGATCGCGTACTTGCCGAGTACTAATGGATGTCTTCGATGTTCATCAGCAGGAATGGCATAGACAATCCGTTTTGACCTGAAATCCTCTCGTTCTTCGAGGCCATCCCCTTCATCCATATCTTTGCAGTTCCTTGTCTCTTCCTCTTTCTCGATCAACGCGTGGTTTTTCGGATTCAGCCGCATTCGACGTTGCATTGCTTGCCAACTTAAGCAGTAAGTTCAAGAGAAACAAGCACCTACTACACGTCCTTGCCAATCATGACTTCGGTGGATTTGATGATGGCGATAATGTCGTCACCCTCTTTTAATCCCAGACCTTCAACAGAGTTGCGTGTGATGGCGGAAACAATCTGCTGTCCATCCGGTAGTTCGACGACGACTTCTGCCATTACGGCTCCGAGCTTGACCGATTTTACTTTCGCCTTCAGTTGGTTGCGCGCACTTAATTGAATTGTCATGTGTAATTACTCCTCTGAGATGTCTCATGCTTTTGCATTTCATTCATTACAATATACTATACACTTAGTCAGCAAACAGGTGATAATAAATCCTGAATTCTAAACGGTGTTCGTGACAAAATGTAGTGTCCACGTCATCGGGGAAGGGGCGCGCAGGGCAGGGCGGGAGGCGCGCAGGGCAGGGGCAAGCCCAGCC
>DMFQ01000402.1:0-8674 GCA_003450555.1 Ktedonobacter sp. | reverse complement strand
GGCTGGGCTTGCCCCTGCCCTGGTGGGGAGGCTGAAGTTGGCGCTTATGGGCGTGGAACCTTATGTTCGCGTTTATGGGTGTGGAACCTTATGTTTAAAACGAGAGATAGGAATTTATATGAACACGTATCGAGTGGGGGTTATCGCAGATACACATGTACCCAAATCTTTACCTGCGTTGCCTGGAGAAATTGCTCAACGCTTTCAGGGTGTGGATCTTATCTTGCATGCTGGTGACGTTACAGGTAAAGAAGTGTTGGATGAATTACGGCTGATAGCACCAGTGGTAGCGGTCCAGGGAAACCACGACCGGCTTGACCTGCCAGGCAGCATTGTTATTGAGATTGGCAGCAAGCGTATCGGGCTGATACATGGGAGTCGGCCAAAGTGGAAAGAGTTGCCGAGTATTGTTTCCAACGAGGTATTTGATGGGAAGCCTTTCTGGTGGGGCGGATTTCAAAGGCAGGTGTTGCGTACTTTCCCGGATGTAGATGCCATCATCTTCGGGCATTTTCATCGACCCTATGTAGCCAGGCGCCAGAACGTCTTGCTTTTTAACCCTGGAGCGGTCTATCAGTTAACGGCGAAGCAGGCGAAAGCTGAATTAGCTCGACCACAACCCCTGCTGAGGCGAGCGTATCTGCTGAACGCGCGCCGACGGTTGCCGATAGCACCCAGTGTAGGTCTGCTGACGATAGAAGATGGTACAATCAAGGCTGACATCCTTCCGCTGACAAAATACACATGACGTGGAGGCTACTTGTATGAACGACTTAACGCAACTTGCCAGCCTGCTCAAATCGCGCGATACCATCGATTACAAGATCGCCGCGATGGTTGGTCGACCGGCACAGGTTCAGTCTGTGGGCGAATATATCGCGTCAGTTATTTTTGGTATTACGTTGACAGAAGAGGAAATGACGCACAAAAGTAGCGATGGACACTTCTCACGTGGGCCGCTCACTGGGCAGACGGTGGACGTGCAGTGGCGCACGAAACACGACGGCATTCTTCACTTAAAGACGGACCCGCTACCAGACTACTATCTAGTCTTTGTTGGCTCTAAAGAGGCTACCGCCCTGCATAGCCTGTCCATTCCCTGGGTGATTGAGTCCGTCCATCTTTTTCACTCAAGTGAATTATTGAATGCATTACGAGAGCGTGGGGTGCAGCTAGGAACCGGCACCAGTATTACCGGGCCGCTGTGGGAAAGGGCGGAGATCTATCCCACGCAGAGGGAGAACCGCCTGATTCTTTCTAACGATCAACGGACGATGCTAGCGTTGTTTCGCTGAGGATGTAATATTGGCAAAATACAAAAGCATATCTTGTGTTGCTACACTATTACTCATACGTTATAATTGGGAGAACGTCTAACCAGGACTATTCGCGCCTGCCTGTTGAGAGGGAAGTATAAAGTATTATGAAGTATAGAGTATTATGAAGAAAGCCACACAAGCTGCCACTATTAAGCAGCCTAACGGCGAGCATGAGCCAGCGGAAGAGAAGAGAGTCGTAGCGCCAGAGAGCGAGCTGGATTGTATTGAGTTGCCGGTATTACCGGTGCGCAATACGGTGCTTGTGCCCAATATCGTTGTGCCACTGTTGGTCACGCGAGACCAGTCGATCAAAGCGCTTGAAGAAGCTATGAGCAAGGATCGCACCGTTTTTGCAGTGACACAACACGATGAAAATCAAGAAGAACCGGGTCCCGAGGATCTCTATGAGGTAGGCGTAGAAGGGATCATTAATCGTATCCTGAAGATGCCCGATGGGACAACGAGCGTACTGATTCGCGGGCAGCGGCGCTTACGGCTCATAGAGTATACCCAACATGCGCCTTTTATGCGGGCACGCGTAGAAGCAGTGAAAGAGGAAGTAGAAGAGACGCTCGCCCTGGAGGCGCTTAAGCGTGCCGTGCTTGCACTCTTTGAGAAATGCATCAGGTTGAGTCATTTGCTCCCCGATGAAGCCTATATCACGGCAATGAATGTCGATAAACCAGGTTGGTTGGCTGATTTTATTGTCTCATCGATTGAACCGCCCATCGCGATACGCCAGGAAATCCTGGAAGTTTTTGATGTTGAAGAGCGGCTGCACAAGGTCAGTATCCTGCTTTCAAAAGAATTACACATCCTGGAATTAGAGGACCAGATTCATGACCAGGTACTACAAGAGGTTGATAAAACGCAGCGCGAATACTTCCTGCGCGAACAACTCAAGGCTATCCACAAAGAACTGGGTGAGATCGACCCATCCATGCGCGAAAATCAGGATTTGCGCGAGAAGATAGTGACCTCTGCAATGCCCGAAGAGGTCAGGACGCGAGCGAACAAAGAGTTGGAGCGCCTCAATGCCATGCCCTCGATAGCGCCAGAAGGAGGAGTTGTCCGTACCTATCTGGATTGGCTGGTGAACTTGCCGTGGAGTCCAGCTACAGTTGACCGTCTGGACATACCAGAGGCGGCGACGATCCTCGCAGAGAATCATTATGGCCTGGAAAAAGTCAAAGAGCGTATCCTTGAGTATATTGCCGTGCGCAAGCTCTCGCAGACGATGCGCAGCCCGATACTCTGCTTTGTTGGCCCTCCGGGAGTAGGAAAAACCTCCCTGGGTCGTTCGATTGCCGAGGCGCTCAACCGTACATTTGTGCGGCTGTCACTGGGAGGCGTTCATGATGAAGCCGAGATTCGCGGGCACCGCCGCACGTATGTAGGGGCGCTGCCAGGGCGCATTCTCCAGACAATGAAGACGGCGGGGACAACCAATCCCCTCTTTGTGCTGGATGAGATCGACAAAATCGGAGCGGATTTCCGGGGCGACCCTTCGGCGGCGCTCTTAGAAGTGCTGGACCCCGAGCAGAATTATGCCTTCTCGGACCACTACCTGGAGATTCCCTACGATCTTTCCAAGGTGATCTTTCTCACGACGGCCAATGTCTTGCACCCTATTCCTCCCGCGCTGCGCGATCGCCTGGAGGTCATTGAGTTGCCGGGATATACAGAAGAAGAGAAATTACATATCGCGCGCCAGTTTCTCATCCCCAAACAGATGAAAGAGCATGGCCTCAAGCCGTCGCGCATCGAGATACATACTGAAGCTGTACGCCGCATCATCCGCGAGTACACCTTCGAGGCGGGAGTACGCAACCTGGAGCGTGAAATAGCCTCGGTGATGCGTAAAGTGGCGCGCAAGGTGGTTGAGGGTCGCCGTACGAAGACGAAGGTGACGGCAGAGAGGATTCCCGAGTACCTTGGTCCGCAGAAACAATTTTATGGCCAGGCGGAGGACGAGGACGAGGTGGGCGTAGCGACGGGTGTGGCATGGACCAGCGCGGGGGGTGACCTGGTCACAGTCGAGGCGACGCTGCTGGAGGGACGCGGCAACCTGACGCTAACGGGACAACTGGGAGACGTGATGAAGGAATCGGCGCAGGCGGCACTCTCCTACGCGCGTTCGCGGACCGGCCAATTCGGCCTGGAGACGCGTTTTTATGAGAAGTACGATATTCACCTGCATTTGCCTGCTGGTTCTATCCCCAAGGACGGGCCATCGGCTGGTATCACGATGGCGGTGGCGCTAATCTCAGCACTAACCAAACGAGCCGCGCATCGTGATGTTGCTATGACCGGAGAGATTACCTTACGCGGGCGCGTTCTGTCCATCGGCGGCGTCAAAGAGAAGGTCCTGGCCGCTCATCGAGCGGGGATAACGACGTTTATTCTCCCAAAACACAATATGAAAGACCTGGAGGACGTGCCGCGTGAAATTTTGCGTGAGATGCGTTTCGTGCCGGTCGAACGCATGGATGATGTGATCGCGGTGGCCTTACACGAGGCCCCTTTGTCAGTTGATATCCATGGAATTGTAGCGCAAGGGAACGGCGAGAAAGCTGCACAGAGGAAAACGGTTTCACGTCCCCTGGTAAAAAATGCTGTGCTGCCACCAGTAGGTGATAGAATACGTGCCAGGGATACTGCTACGAAAAGCATGTAACGAGAGCAAGCTTACAACAACAGGCAGCCCCGGTGGATGTGATATGTAAAGGAGCGACAAGTGTTATGGCATATTGTGGTCAATGCGGTCTGCTTTTAGCTCCCGGAAATGAGACGTGTCCTCGTTGTGGAAGTGTTACAGAACCTGAACTGGTTCTGGAGACTCCCCAGGCGGAAGCTTCCCATACAGATGACCCCACCATAACTTCCTTGCCCAACCCTGATGCCCAACGTCCGGCGGGACCTGGCACTCCGCCTCAGCAGCAGAAGCTGGTGTTACGCCCGGATGGGAGTCAGGGGAGTTTCAACGAACAAGCGCATACGCAAAATGCGCCTACCCGTATTATGGCAAGCCCACCGCCAACGCCCCAAATCCCCAATGTAAGGACACCGTATCACGGTTTTACGCCGCCAGTCGATATCTACAACCAACCGATGCTACAGCAGTATAGTGGTGCAGATGGTGGCATGCTTGCACAACCTCGGCAACGTCGACGAGGTGGCGGGCGTGTTTTAGCACTGCTGGCCGCCCTTTTCGTGCTACTCATCGCGCTCGGCGCGGCTGTAGTGCTGTTTATGAAGCCTGCTTTGCTGCAGGGCATCATTGGGAATAACGTAACTTCCAGTGAAACCGCAACTACTACGCCCACAGAACAGGCACGCAGTGTTATTCGACGCTACTACGACGATATTAACGGTCATAATTACCACGATGCCTATACTTTGTGGGCGGTCGATCCGCAGCATCCCCCAGGTCCTTACGAGAGCTTCGTCAATGGCTTCGCGCATACGATACATGATGATATTGTCTTCAATGCTGTGACGCCGCTCGCTAATGGTACTGTGCAATTAGATGTGACGCTGACAGCGGCTGAGGAGGGAGCATCAGGTAACGTTCAACACGTGTATCATTTGTTTTACCTGGTTGGGCAGCAGGGCGGGACCTGGAAAATCCTCAATGGACATTCTCTATAGAGATGTACCAGTGCTCCAAAACGTGCTACAATATGCCTCATGAATGAACTAACAAATCAGATTGAACGCCTACAGGGACGCGTCCAGAAAACAATGGTGCGTCTTTGACCTGGCTACGAAGAAAACACAAATAAGCACGCTTGAGACCGAGAGTATGGCGGAGGATTTCTGGTCCGATAACCGCAAAGCTCAGGCACAGATGCAGCAGTTGAACGCGTTACGCGAAGAGGTTTCCACCTGGGAAGAGATTGACACGCAACTAAACGATCTGCTGGGATTGGCTCAATGGTTGGAGGATGAGCCAGATGAAGAGATGCAGGCAGAGGTTGCACAGTCGGTAGCCGAGATCGAGCAAAAAGTCGAGCAACTGCAATTCTCGTTGATGTTAAGTGGAGAGCATGACGAGCGCGATGCGCTCCTCAGTATTCATGCTGGCAGTGGTGGCGTTGATGCCCAGGATTGGGCTGAAATGCTGCTGCGAATGTACCTGCGCTGGGCAGAGCAACACAAATTCCGCACGGAAATCTACGATTATAGCGAGGGTGAAGAAGCTGGCTTAAAAAGTGTCACGGTTGCAATCACGGGGCGCTACGCGTATGGGTACCTGCGATCGGAGATAGGCACCCATCGACTTATCCGTCTTTCACCTTTTGACGCTGCGCACCGGCGTCATACCTCATTTGCTAAAGTCGAGGTCATGCCCGACATCGAGAATGCAATTGAGATCACGATTCGTCCCGAAGATATTGAAGTGGATACGTATCGCTCGACAGGAGCGGGCGGACAACACGTCAACAAGACCGACTCGGCGGTGCGGATGCGGCATATTCCTTCAGGAATCGTGGTGACCTGTCAGAACGAACGCTCGCAGATACAGAACCGCGAGGTTGCGATGAAACTGCTCAAGGCTCGCCTCTATGAACGGGAGCAGAAGAGGCGTGAGGAGGAGACGGCACGTCTCAAGGGTGAGCATGTACAGGCTGACTTCGGAACACAGATTCGTTCAGTGACGGTGCATCCTTATACTATCGTGAAGGATCATCGCACGAACTATGAGACAGGTGATACGGAGGGATACCTGGGAGGCAAGGTGGACCCGTTCATCTACGCCTACCTTCAAGCTATGGCAGGCGGTGTGGCAGCCGAAGTATAAGCGGCAGGAAATGAAAGAGCCTCTAAAAATCCGCGTGCGCCATGCACACTTACATTTTTAGAGGCTCTGTGTGCTTGACGGAATTTGTAGCACCTGTTATGCTTATGCTTAAAGGTTGTGAATTGTGTAAGCATCTGTTGTGGCTACTACTGTTTCTCTCTTCAATCTATTGAGCGGTAAGCGACACTTCCTGCTCAGGGTTGAAGAAGAAGGCAGGAGGAGAGTTGTGGCAGATGAATGATGAAGTTTCTTCATCAGGTAGCTGACACGAGACGCAAACTGTGGTATGATAGCGACAGCATGGATACTAACCTGCTGTGGGGATGCGGATGCAGCGGCGGAGGCTCCCCCTCGGCTTACTTATTTACTTCGCTTTGCTACGTTGTAGAGCAGGTAAATACTATCCTCCAAGGGATAAGGAAGGAGGCGATTTCGTGGAAAACGCATTTCCCCGGTGTCGCAAATGTGGTGAAGGTGATCTGGTTCCGCTATCGGATTTCGGTAGCCAGGGAGCTTCCATTGAGTACAAGGCCTGGGTCTGCACTAATCCCTCTTGCCTGTACAATATCAAGATCCGTAATGGCGATATCATCATTAACGAACCTATTAGCGACGGGTCACTTCATTCGTACCGCGGCAGCCGCCAATAAGGGTGTATCTGGCTAGTGGCCTTATCACTGGCTTTGTATCACTTTTTAGTCAGCAATAGTTGTTGCAGTACGACAGAACGAGGAGGCAAAAGGCATGTATTGTACCTTTTGCCTTTTATCTTATACAGAGGGATAATCACCAGAAGCACTATCTGGTGGGTTGTCCTCTTTTTTTCAATATCGAAGGTAAATTATTTAGACAAAAGGATAGGTAGATAAGGAGTCAATGCCGACGTGTTCAACAGATTCTTTGGGCAGAAACCTCAAGAGGAACCAAAACAAGATAGCGTAGCTGCTCAGGAGCGCGTAGGAGGAGATTCTAGGTCTGAGCAAGACATTGTCCCCTTGAAAAACAGCCTGAGCCGCACTCGACAAATTTTTAGTCGCATGGGGGACGCCTTCAGACAAAACGAGATCACCGATACGCTGTGGGAGGAGTTGGAAGAGTCGCTCTTGCGGGCCGATGTTGGTCCCAACACAACCACGTGGCTACTGGAGCGTTTGCAACAGCGTGTCGTTAATGAGCGCATGAAGAGCGGTACACAGGTGCAGCAGGCCCTGCGCGAGGAACTGACGAAACTGCTGGGGAAACCTGCGGCCCTACGTATGGCTACCGATGGGCCTTTGACCGTGATCCTGGTGATAGGCGTCAATGGCTCAGGAAAGACAACCACCATCGCGAAACTGGCCTATCGTCTCACGCGCGAGGGACACAGCGTGATACTTGCCGCCGCCGATACCTTCCGCGCGGCGGCCATCGATCAACTCAAGGTATGGGCGGACCGCGTTGGCGTGCCGGTCATCAGTCAGAACCCTGGCTCCGATCCTGGCGCAGTGGTCTATGATGCTATCCAGGCGGCAACGACAAGAGGAAGCGATATTCTCATTGTAGATACCGCCGGGCGCCTGCAAACGAAGTACAACCTGATGGAAGAATTGAAGAAAATCAATAAAGTCATTCAGAAATTCATCCCCAAAGGGCCACATGAGTTGTTCATCGTGATGGATGCGACAACAGGCCAGAATGCTCTGTTACAGGCCCGCCAATTCGCTGCCGATATTGGTCTCACCGGGGTAGTCATCACAAAACTGGATAGCACGGCCAAGGGAGGCTTTGCCTTTGCGGTCGCCGATGATCTGGACGTGCCTATCAAATTCATCGGAACTGGAGAGAAGATCGAGAACTTGGCGCCATTTGATCCACAGAGTTTTGTGGCTGCGCTCTTCGCGCAAGATTGACGAGGAGGTTTTTTCATGGTCAAAGAAGCCGATGTACCTTCCACAACGCATACATCATCTTCGAAGAAGCAGGGCAAGACTGAGAAACCTTTCGTAGGGAACCTGGCACTCAAGTGTCCAAAGTGTAAAGAGATGCTGGTGGGCCGCGACTGGGAAAAAAATCTGAAGGTGTGTTCGCGCTGTAGCTATCACTTCAAACTCTCTGCTTATGAACGCATAGAGTTATTGACTGATTCCGATAGCTTCGTTGAGCTAGACTCGGACATTATTTCTGTTGACCCGCTCAATTTTGTTGTGCGCTCACAAGCCTATGCCGATAAGTTGCGCGAGGAGCGTGAAAACGTCAATTTGAACGAGGGGGTCGTCACAGGTTATGCTACAATCGAGGAGATGCCACTGGCACTGGCTGTGATGGATTTTCGCTTTATTGGCGGCAGTATGGGATCAGCGGTTGGTGAAAAGATCACTCGTGCTATCGAGTTGGGCATTAAAGAAAACATTCCGGTGCTGATTTCCTCTACTTCCGGTGGGGCGCGCATGCAAGAGGGACTTTACTCGCTCATGCAGATGGCAAAGACCTCGGCGGCACTGGCAAAACTGGCCGAGGCCAGATTGCCCTACTTTAGTCTGTTGACAGACCCAACCACTGGCGGAGTAACAGC
>DMFQ01000139.1:31814-35280 GCA_003450555.1 Ktedonobacter sp. | reverse complement strand
GATTTGCGCCAAAACCTGCACGTAAGCAGTACCACAGCGCAAGAGATTGTAAACTACAGACTACAAAATGGCCCTTATTCATCCATCGATCAACTATTACAGGTTGTGAGTAAGAGCATCTATGACCACATTAAGGGCCTGGTAACAATTTCATAAGGTGCTCAATTGCCCCTGGTTACTTACCTGAGCGGTATTCAGAAGACTACGAACTTAGCCAACAATGCTATTCCTCCATGAAAAGGAGCCGTTGTAATTGCATGATAAAGAATGAGCATACAACCTTTGATCTACACGGCCTCGCGCTAGTAGTTGTGGCTGTAGCATGGGTTGCTGGTATGCTACTCGGCAACGTCTTGCCATTATCTTCACTACCATTACTCATTGCTGCATGTGCTGCGTTTCTCTGCCTTATCTTCTTCTGGCGCAATCCCCGCAATCGCATCTTTACCCTTATCATTCTCTGCCTTTTGCTCGGCTTCTGGCGCTATACAATTGCTTCACCACTGGGCGATACCAATGCTATCTCAGCAAGCATTGGGACAGGTACGCTTGAAATACGAGGAAGTGTCAGCGACGAACCCAAATTGGAAGGGAGAATGCGTGTATTGCTGGTTGCAGTCAGTGCAATAAGTAAAAACGCAGGAGCATCCTGGCAAGTTGCACACGGAAAAATGGAAGTAGAAACCCTCGGAGAAGCTATACAGGATCCTTACGGGGCTAACTATGGGGATGATGTTGAGCTACAAGGAAAACTGCAGATACCCCCACCGCACACTACACCCGATATTTTTGCCAGTATGCTCTTTCCGCGTATCAGCGTGAGGGGGACAGGTGGCAATGCAGTGATTGCCGCACTCTATCATCTACGCGTTACTTTATCGACCATCATTTCACAATCACTGCCCCAACCAGAGGCAGCGCTATTAACCGCCATCGTACTTGGGCTGAATACGCCAGCTTTGAAACCTCTCGCGTCTGCTTTTAATGTCACAGGCACGGTGCACCTGATCGTTTCATCTGGATTTAAGGTCACCATCTTAGCAGGGCTTATTCTCGCCAGCACACGCTGGCTGTATACAAATCCTGCTAATCAAGCAACTCCTATGTTACCTGCACAGAAGCGCAAGTACAATAAACGGCTTTGGTTGACGTCAACAGTGGTAATAATCTGTATCGCGGCCTATACTGTTCTCAGTGGTGCTGGGCCAGCGGCGTTGCGTGCCGGCATTATGGGTGGACTGCTGGTAATTGCTCCCCGTGTCGGTAGAACATACAATGTCTACACCGCGCTGGCCATATGTACATGTATTCTGACTTTCTTCGATCCCTTCGTACTGTGGGATGTCGGCTTCCAACTCTCTTTCCTCGGTACGCTGGGCATTGTTATACTCACGCCTATTTTGCAAAAAGCGCTTAAAAGTATCGAACGCTTGCCATTCGGGCATGCTATAGCTGAAATGAGTGCGGTTACGATAGCAGCGCAAATAGCGACACTCCCCATCGTCGCAATAACCTTTAAGCAAATTTCCTTTATCGCGCCTATCACCAATATCCTGACAGTTCCCCTCCTTGGTATAACCATCTTCATAGGGATACTTATCTGTGGTGCGGGAATGCTCTTTGCTCCACTTGGCATCCTCTGTGGCTGGGTTGCCTGGCCACTGCTCTGGTATATCGGCAACATCGTGACAGAATGAGCCATTCTCCCAGGCGCCTTCATGACTGTGAACAGCCTGAGTGCTGGATTAGCCTGGTGCGTATTATGCGCTACTCTTTTTAGTCGTCGCTATAATGGTATATAAGTGGCCCGTCGAAGAGAAATCTCGACCAGATCATGCTACCAACACGACACTGCTATCAAGACGCACATGGCGCATGGTTCAACTGAGCGCAGCGCTTGTGATCATTCTTGCAACTGGCACGACAGCATTAGCGGCAAAAGCCGATGGCAGATTAACGGTCTCTTTTCTCAATGTTGGCCCTGCCAATCAACAACCACAAGGTGAAGCCGTCTTGATTCAAACGCCAGATAAAAAGATTGCCTTGATTGATGGCGGCATGGATGCAACGTCACTAGCACAGGAGCTTGATAGCCGACTGCCTTCCTGGCAACGCTCAATTGATGTAGTCATCTCGACAACACAAAAATCTGATCACCTGGCTGGATTGCAAGATGTCATTACTCGTTTTCAGGTTGGAGAGGTAGTAGATGCAGGAATGCTTCATCCAAGTGCGGGATATGCTCTTTGGAGACGTACTATCTTGGAGCGCAATCTTCGCTATGTACAGGTTCGACAGGGCGCGTCGATTGCCGTGGGTGGGCAAGTCGCGTTACAAGTGTTTTGGCCTCGCTCACCCCTGCACAAAGGAAGCAATGAGGAAGAAGATAATGGGTTGGTTGTGCGCCTTATCACTCCCGGTCTGCGCCTGCTCTTCCTAGGCGCAACAGCCATGAGCAAATATGCGCTCAATGGACTTCTCGCCGAAATAACTCCCGACTACCTGCAGGCAGAAATCGTACAGATCGTCGCTGATGTCGACAAAGCGCTTCCTACAGAATTGAATACTGTTCTACAGACGGTAAAGCCTTCGCTCATCGTTATCACTCCTGCCGCTTTGAGCGCGAAACTACGCAAGAATGGCGCGACCACGGTCATCAATTCACCCTCAAGGGCGCTTACCAGCGGAGCAACATGGCAAATTGAACAAACGGCACAGGTCGGTACCATAGAATTGAACTGTAGCAACCAGCAATGGGGAATGAACGTATAGAGAATAAACCAGGCTTTATGATGAAAAAAGGAAGTAGTATGCTATGATCTGCCTACGCTGCGGAAAAGAAATATCTGTCAATGCTGCAATTTGCCCCTCCTGCGGTACAGTCGTTCAGCAACCAACTACTTATGGTCAATATCACACTCAAGAGTATGATGATCCTCAACCGATGCCGACATACGAACAGGGTTATATACCCCCGTTTGACTCAAATCCGCCGGAGCCAGCAATCTATTCGCCACCGCCAAAGCGGGATTTTGGCTATGGGCCATCTGCTCAGGCACAGAGGGCTTATCAACCTGGCCCAATCAATGTCACGGTCGTCAATAACTTCACGACTTCCCCAAGCAATAATAGAGGCGCACTGCTTGCAGAGATCATTCTCTCTCTCTTTGGTATTTATGGCGTCGGATGGCTCCTGGCTGGTGAAACAACCATAGGAGTAGTACTGCTTATTTGTAGCTTCGCACTCTTCTGGCCCCTGGCCATCATGATAGCTATTTTTACGCTTGGCTTTGGCATTATTTTCTGCAATCTTCCCTTAGCTATTGGCGGGATTGTTCTTAATGCAATTCTGCTAAATAACGCATTGAACCGCAAAGCAAGGCTTGTCTCATATACAACAGTACAGCAGCAGCAGATGCCACCGAGACAAGAAAGGCAGCGGTAAGTAGCTAGAGAACGAGCAAGG
>DMFQ01000139.1:21936-31670 GCA_003450555.1 Ktedonobacter sp. | reverse complement strand
GTTTGTGAGCCTATCTTGCGAAGGCCAGGCGCCGATATTTCTCACGAGATTCTAACCATGCTTCGTCGGAAAGACCAAGCTTCTCGCGCAGCGCTTCTGGTGTCACACCCGCCTTGAGCTGTCGCACCGCGAAAGTATCCCGGAGTAACTGCAAGGTGACACGCTTTTGTATACCTGCAGCTTTCACCACCCTTCCAAGGATATAATTCAGGTTGCGATCGGTACAGTCGAACAGTTCATTGGTAGGATGATGTTTCGCCTCATACTCCTTCAAGACAGTAGAAAATTCGGCTGGAAGAGCAAGACGCCTCTCACGGTGCTGTTTGCCAGTAGAGGGAGCAAAGTGGATCATAATCATGGGAGACTGTTGGTCTGAGAGGTCGATGTGGCTTAGTTTCAAGCCCATCACCTCTTCCTTCTTTAAACCGGCGTAGAGGACGAGATAGAGCAGGCATTGACAACGAGGATCTTCGGCAGCCACTCCTAACAGGCGTTGTATCTCATCTTCAAACAATAGTTCCGGCAAAGGAGGTAAAGGCCGTTCCAGAACCAGGCTCGCGGAAGGATCTTCTCGAATAATACCCTCGCGCGCCAACCATGTGAAAAAATTCTTGAGAAAGGTGACGCGGCGCGCCATGGTTTTGGGAGCCGGTGTCTGTCCCTTGTTGCCAAACTTCAGTTTCATCAGCCAGTCAGTGAGTTGCTCCTTGGTAATTCGCCCCACGGGGGTATCCAGGCCGATAAAGCTGCTGAACATTCTCAGGTCCGAGAGGAAACAGGTCACGGTATAGTTTGATTTCCCACGCAAGAGCAGCTCTTGCTGATAGGGTATAGCGCATGCAGCCAGGCTGGATTGGTCAGTAAGCGGATGAGTACGAACCAGCGGTGGAAAAGGTGTTTCTGAGGGATCTGTTGGCTTCACAATGACCGTTGGTGCATCAGCAAACAGGTTACTTTGTAAAACAGTGGTATCGTCAGGCACGATAGTACTCGTGTTAGGTACCCCTATAGACTGGTTTTTGTGCTGAGTGTCCTGCTCCATCACTCACTCCCTTATAGCTGGGTAACTACGAGGATTACCCCTATAACGCCTTTATGTATTTCATTATAGCAGGCATAGCAAGTTTGTTCAAACAAAGGAATTACGCGACGAAGCAAGAAGCTCCTCATAAAACGGATTGAAATACGTTTCGTTGCGTTTAATCACCCCATCTAAGCCACGCCCACCCTCCGGGTAACGTTTAATAGCGGCGAAAAGGCCGACCTCCAATCCCTTAAACAGTCCGAGCCTATCTATCTCTCGCAGGAGTTCAACGGCATCACGTAGAGTTTGACTCGCAAAACGTGCTACCAGGCTATCTTCACGCCAATCGAACTGTTCACTCAGGTCACGAGCAGCATTGAACACATACAAGGCACTGCGAATGGAAAGAAAGCGATCTTGTAAAAGCGGAGTGTGAATAGCCTCTGTCGGCATACCAAGCAGTTGAATGCCCTGGCCTGTTAATACGCCTACCAGGTTAAAAAAGGTGTCAAGCACATGTCCACGAAAGATATTCCCATCCATATGCCGTGTAGGAGGCATATATTTAATCGGCTTATCAGGGAAAAGATCACGGATTAACTGCGCTGAAGCTATTTCATACAAAAGGTGATTTGGTGTACTTGGGTCAATTTCAAAAGCATGGCCGAGACCCATTTGCTCCGGTGGAATGCCAGCAATTTGCGCAAAGCGTTCGTTAATGAATTGTGAAGCGATCACGGTATGCTCTGCTTCGAGTGCGTCAGCCGTTGTCAGGTAGTTGTCTTCACCTGTATTGATAATGATACCAGCAGCAGCATTAATGCGTCGTGAGAAGAGTTGATCGACGAGCGTGCGTTTCATATTGATGTCGCGGAAGATAATACCGTAAAGAGCGTCATTGAGCATCATATCAAGTCGCTCCAATGCGCCCATTGCAGCAATTTCAGGCATGCAAAGTCCTGAGCAATAGTTAGTCAAACGCACATAGCGTCCAACCTCACGGCTTGTCTCGTCGAGGGCAGCACGCATCAACTTGAAGTTAGCCTGGGTTGCGTAGGTGCCACCGAAGCCTTCCGTGGTCGGGCCATAAGGTACGTAGTCAAGGAGGCTTTGAGCAGTTGAGCGAATAACGGCAATCACATCCGCCCCTTGCCTTGCTGCTGCCTGTGCCTGCACGATATCTTCATAAATATTGCCTGTTGCAACGATCACGTAGAGCCATGGTGTTGGTGGATTGCCAAGTTCTTCGACCATTGCAGCACGCTCGGCGCGTCGTGCCCGAATACAGGTTACTCCCTCTCGTACTAAACGCCTGGCTTCAGTATCAACGGTTGTCAGGAACTCGTTCTCGGTTCGTGCCTCATGCAGTGAAAGTTCACCTCGTCCAATAGCAGCGGCAGTCGCCTGCACATCAAGGTTGTTTTGCAGCATCATGGTAACAAATGGGCGAAGAATACCGCCTGACAATAATGGCAATGCACTCTCGACAGCACGATTTGGCAGGGGTACATCTTCTTCGTCAACACCATCAACACCTACAAGGCGCAAGGTTGTGCGTTCGATGGCGACGGTGGTATGCATCCTAATATAGTCAATGACGGGCGCGACAATGTGTGACGCGATGGCGCGTGCCTCGTCTACCAGGGCCTGATCAAGTTTGAGATGGGGCATCGCGAACTTCCTCCTGCACTCGTGTCCTTACAGTTTTTGTGAACGAAACGATCTCATCAGCGAGTTGAGCCGGACGTTGCAAGGGAATATCGTGAATGGTATTGGGCATCCATACAATTTCGATGTTCGGGCACAACATCTGAATTTGTACAATACCCTGGCGCTTCATGCGCAAAAACTCTTTCTGCGCTTCATTGGCAGGCTCTTGCTCAGCGACAATGAGCTTAATGGGGCAAGATACTCGTCTATAAAGATCAAAAAGCGGTTGATCCCACATAGCGCCAATGATTTGCAGATGATTCTCATAGTCCAGGTTGGGCGCGACCGTATTATCTTCCCTCAGCCGCACGATATGGAGAATACTCTCCTCTAGTTGAGGTGACCACTGCTGTCCAAGGGGTCCATTACGGTAGTAGGAGAGGAATGTGTCGCTTGGGGTACCGGCAAAACGTGGCGGTGCCAGGTCTTTTAGTGCCTGTTCAAGCGTCCAATTGGGGCGAAGTGAAAGTTGATTCGTTGCTCCATCCACTAGAACGACGGCGGTCACATCGACGCTCTGTGTCACGGCATATTCGAGTGCAACGGAGGCGCCCCATGAATGTCCTACGACGATGGGACGTTCAATACCAAGCTCCCTCACCACAGCCCTATCATCTGCAATAATCGTGGCGAAGTCATAGCCATTTTCCGGTTTATCGCTTTCACCATGACCGCGTTGATCAAGCGCAGTAACAACATAAGCACGATCGGCAAGGAGCGGTGCAACGAAATCCCAGATACGCGCCGCCGATGCTAAACCGTGCAGTAATAAAAGGGCAGGCTTCTTCGGGTCAGGGATAGGGGGAGACCATCTTTGGTAGTGAAATTGAAGCCCGTTTGCGAAAATAAATCCATCTGCAAGTTGTATGCTCATATAGGAGATGCCTCTCAGGTAATGTTATAGCAACAGTTTAGCACGCTGACAAAAGCAAAGATACCCACTAGAGACATCCTGCCATAGATGAGCATTCCCACGTACCGTGTTTATACTATCTATGGTAGAGTGCCCCTCGCGGGTACCCTATGCATGCTAATCTCTTTTATTATCAAGAAGACCTGGGCAAATTACTCGCTCAAATCCTCAGGCTCAAACTCGTCTTCTTCATCCTCTTCATCGTCATATTCATCCAAATAGCTAAAATCGGAATAGTTGGTTGGATATGACTCCTTACGGATCTGTATGGTTGGATTGATGAGTGGAAATGGTTTCAGCCCACCAGGAGCAGCCGGTCCCTCCATCTGCGGTTCGTATGCAGGTGCACCTTCGCGTACCAGCACTTCATCCTCCCATGCCATCGACTCAAAGCCTAAACGGCGCAGGTCCATTACCATGCCAGGCCAGGTGTCTTCCAGCAGCCACCGCCCACCACTCGCGTCCCATGACGCGTACAGGTCGAACACGCAAAGGTCGGTTGATATCGCCCAGATTAGCCATTAACGATGCGCGTTTCCGCTCGGCATTTTTCACGATTAAAACCGTCCATTTCTTTACTAGGACAACTATACACTGGTCCCCTTTCAAATCGCCTGCGTATGAACGTCTCTGTAGAGAAACATGTCATCTCAGTCCTTCCAGAAAGGAAACGGAAAGTGTAGTAATACCATATCACATAAACTTGTCAATTCGCCAGGGCTAAACGAGTGAAAATTAGCTGATTTGAAATAATATGGATATATTTGATATATTGTTGTGAATTTTTTTTCACAGCGGTGAGCAGTACGGTGTCCTAAGGATAGCCGTTAGCTATTCATAGCCTTGTCTACATGCCACCTTTCTTGACGCTAGCTCTAGTACGGATAATTTATTGACACGCCTTAGAAAAGCGTGCATACTGCACATTGTTGAGCAATATAAAATGTATTGTGTCATTCTTTTGATGCACAAGTAGAAAGTAGAAGACTGATGAGCCGGGTGGTAAATACAGTGAAGAAGATTCCGCAGAGAGCTTCTCGCCGTCTGCGCAATACTCCCAGCTACTTTTTTCTGCTCTGGCGTTGGGTGACCTGGCTCCTTGCCCTGATTACACTTGTATCAATCGGTGGCCAACCTCTCCCGTGGCTTGCCACACTACTTTTGGTGATCACATTTCTACAGACCTTAGTGGTAACGCTGTACGCTCCTATCTTTCAGTTGTTTCTTCCTGACCTGCCAGGAAGAAACAAGCTTCTTCAATTGAGGCAGCGTGCATCTAGAAAACTACACCTTAGTGGGAAGCGCTGGCGTCCACGCCCCCTTGCAGTCGATGAAGAACCCGATATCATCACTCCCCTGGCAAGCACCCGTAATCCTTACTGGGATTTTGCGATTTATAGTTTAGATGTTATTATCTGTGGCATGGTCACATATTACGGCGGGTACTTCGGGGTACCACACTTCGGTGTTGGTTCCCCATTTTACCGTTACGGTATTTCAACCGCTCTTGCAGCTGCATTTACCTATCGCTACCGTGGTGGACTTACCGCTGCGCTTGGCTATGATTTGTTTATATTGTTTGGAGCTTTTTTCCCCCCCACGCAGGTACCGTATGATGCTTTAAGCGCACGCGACCTGGCTGGCTCACTGCTAGATGCCCCGGTAATAGCCATTCTGGCGGCATATCTGGCTACTTTGCTAGAGAGTTATTCGCGCAGTAAGAGAAGGGAACAGGACAACGTACGCCTGCAGATCGCATTACGACGTGTAGGTGAGACGCTCATCGAGGGCGTCAGCGATAGGGTACACCTTTTACAGCTAAGTGCTGAACAAATGCGCAAAGGCGGACATTTTGAACGCCTGATTATAGCTCTTATTGGCAATGCCAGTCAGGGGAAAAATGACAATGATTATGCTCCTGAGATCGAAAACTGTATAGAATCTGGATTTTTAGCATCTACGTTACCCGATAGGAGTCAAACTCTATTCGAGCATGTGATTCAATCGGGTGAAAAATACCGTGACTTTGAAGCTCTGACTGGGGAAGGCAGTGAACATGCTCCAGGCATCGCACGCCTCTACCTACCATTTTTCAGAGAAGGTCGACTATACATCTTGATAGGTGCTGAAAGTACACGGCAAACACCTTTTGAAGATAAACAGGAGATGTTTCTCAGCACGACAGGATCACAGCTGGTTGTTGCGCTTGAGAACATACGGCTGACTGAACAGTCCAAAGAATTAGCGGCACTAGCGGAACGCGGACGTATAGCGCGCGAGATTCACGACGGCGTAGCGCAGCTTGTGTATATGCTAAGTCTGAACGCCGAAACCAGTGCAGCGCAAGCTCACCGTATAGCGGAAGCTTCTGAAGACGAGGAGGATAAAGAGGTGCTCATTCCCCTGGCACAGCGCCTCGATTCATTAGTAACAATTTCAAAACAAGCCCTCTGGGAGACGCGTCAATATATGTTCACGCTCAAACCTTTGATCAGTGGTAACATGACCTTGACGCAGATGTTGACCAGTCAATTGCGTGAGTTCGAGGCAATCAGTGGTCTACCCGTCCAGTTCGAAGTCGAAGGCGATGAAGAGGCAGCCAACGGGGATCGGCGGCACACACAAAAAATGGCGCAGGTTGGAACTGCGGTATTTCGCATTACGCAAGAGGCACTCACCAACGCTTACAAGCATGCAGAGGCAACGCAACTGCATGTGTACCTGCGCTATCTAACAGGTTCCGTAGAGGTCGAAATTTGCGATAACGGGAAGGGCTTGAAGGCGGAAGATAACAAGTACGCCCTGGCAATCGCTGAAGAGCGGCAGCGCATCTATTCAGGTCATGGCATACGTGGAATGCGTGAACGAGCCGAAGAATTGGGGGGAATTTTCGAGGTAAAGCGGGGAACGGGGAACGGTGTTAGCGTACAAGCGACCTTACCAAATTAAAGAGGAGGTGATTACGCTCATGTCAAGCATACGGTTAATGATAGTAGACGATCACGAAGTAGTACGCCTGGGTTTGCGTGCGGCCTTTGAACTAGAACCTGATTTAAACGTGGTCGGCGAGGCTAGCAATGGTGCCGAAGCTCTGGCGAAGATGAGTGTGCTCGCGCCAGCATTGGTTCTAATGGATGTGCGCATGGAGAAGATGAGTGGTATCGAGGCCTGCCGCGAGATCAAGAGCCGCTATCCCGATGTCTCTATCTTGATGATTACTTCTTACACCGATGACGAAGCTGTCTTTGCTTCGATGCTTGCCGGTGCCAGCGGATATCTTTTGAAGAATTTGAGCCGATCAGAGTTGCTGCGTGCTATCCGGCTGGTTGCATCAGGTCAATCATTGCTAGATCCAGCGTTGGTCAAGCAGGCGACAACAAGACTGATAACCTTAGCTACCGCTGGCAGCCAAACACACGTACCGGGTGGCGAGTTAACCGAGCGCGAGCGCGAAGTGCTCGCGCTGATAGCACGAGGTTTTACGAACAAACTAATAGCCGACGCACTGTATGTGACTGAGAAGACGGCCCGCAACCATGTCAGCCATATATTAGAGAAACTGGGGCTGGCACGTCGTAGCGAGGCGGCAGCATTCGCGGTAGAGCATAAACTGGTGCCACCAAGAGAACAACGCAAAAATGAGGAGTACTGAAAGAGTCTACCCCTACATCAATTGCTCGGAAAATGTTGCCCGGGGCAAATACTTTCCACCGCCCTTACCGCCAACATACTCTCCATTCTGTACTATCGTTTGCCCACGTAAAAGCACTGTATCCGGTACACCTTGTACCTGCATCCCTTCGTAAGGAGTGTAATCGACGCGTTGATGCTGTGTGGCAGCACTGATTGTCATGCTTCGTTCTGGATTCCAGATCACCAGGTCGGCGTCGCTGCCTGGCGCTATAGTACCCTTGCGAGGGTAGAGGCCGAAGAGCCTGGCCGGTGTCGTGGCGACCAGATCAACAAAATGCTGGAGAGCCAATTTTCCTGTTCGCACACCCTCGTAGAGCAACATTACACGATGTTCTACGCCTGGTAAACCATTGGGTATTTTGGTGAAATCGTGCAACCCCAACTCCTTTTGACTTGCAAAATTAAAGGGGGCATGATCGGTGGAAACGACCTGAAGTTCGCGCTGCTGCAGGCCGAGCCAGAGAGCTTCGTTGTCTGCTACGCTGCGCATGGGTGGAGTACAGACAAATTTCGCTCCCGCAAAACCAGGTGCTGCATAGTGGCTATCATTGAGATAGAGATATTGTGGGCAGGTTTCACCCCACACAGGTAATCCTCTGGTACGGGCAGCAGCTACGGCACGAAGGGAATGAGCGCAACTGACATGGACGATATAAAGGGGGGCTTCAGCATAAGCGGCCAGCGTAATTGCACGTTGCGTAGCTTCTCCTTCTAATATTGATGGGCGCGTCAAGGCATGGAATCCCGGAGCGGTATGACCGGCTGCTACAGCCTCGCGCACCAGCAGGTCGATGACGATACCATTCTCGGCATGAACCATCACCAAACCACCTATTTTTGCGGAACGGCGCATCACTCGGTACATAGTCTCATCGTCGACCATGAAGGTTCCAGGATAGGCCATCAAGAGTTTGAAAGTGGTCACACCCGCGGTGATCATCTCGTCCATCGCTGTTTCTGGAGCAGCGGCAAGATCTGTGATAGTGATGTGAAAGCCGTAGTCAATGACGGCCTTTCCGTCTGCTTTGTCATGCCAGGCTTGCAATGCTTCGGCGAGTGTATGGCCGCGCTGCTGGTTGGCAAAATCGAGGATGGTCGTGGTGCCACCACAGGCTGCGGCGATAGTTCCTGTCTCGAAGTCATCGCTGGCCACGGTGGTAGGAAGCGGAAGTTCCATATGTGTATGCACGTCGATTGCACCAGGGAAAACATAGTTCCCCTGAGCGTCAAACACTGTATCAGCCTGTAGCGAGGCAAACGCCCCTGGCAAACCGATCGCGGTAATCTTTTCTCCATCAATGAGGATATCGCCTGCGTAATCGGCGATTGCCGTGACTATGTGCCCGTTTGTAATAAGCGTACGCATTGAAAACCTCTTTCTATGAAGTTAAGGAAGTTATGGTTGAGGGTATACTTTCAAGTTGCTGTAGACGATGTCAGCCGGTGTATCAGACGTTGTGGCAAGAAAGGCAATTGTTCCCTCAGTTGTATAGGTTATATCCGTTGCCTGTGTCAGGAATGTACCATTGGCATAGAACAAGAACGTATTGCCATGCATGATTACAAGCAAAGTATTACTGGTCTTAGTGCCCTGCTTTAAGGAAGGTGAAAGGGTCCAGTCATGTCCTGGCAAAGCAGTGACGGTGGTATAAGACATAATTGAAATTTTATAGTTTCCTTTACTATCCACCTCAAACAGGTAGCCCGCATAGCGGTTCAATAAATCTGCGTTGACGCGGAAGAAGAGGCCGCCAGAATGCCCACTATTGATCTTCATATCTACCGAAATGGTGGCGTTTTGATACGGCTTACCAGCTTCACGGCATCCATGGAAATCTACAAAGTTCACGCCTTCCGTGACATGGTAGC
The DNA here is from genome assembly GCA_003450555.1 of Ktedonobacter sp. Lineage (GTDB taxonomy): Bacteria > Chloroflexota > Ktedonobacteria > Ktedonobacterales > Ktedonobacteraceae > UBA11361. The sequence continues at coordinate 22,461 of DMFQ01000139.1, read as the reverse complement.
CATCCGATTGAAAAGCACATTGAGTGTTGCTATCCCATTGAGCAGCCATGGTACCAGCATTCGTAGCGTTGTTTAACGGATCCTGATAAGCAGGTTTACCGGACGTGGCAGTTTGAATCACACCGGCAGTGGCGCTCGCTTGAGCCTGGGCTGTGGCTGTGATATGAGCGATTGCGGTGGCTGTTGCATGTGCATGTGCCGTAGCAGTTGCAGCAGCGATGAACTGTGCAGTAGCCGTAAGGTTCGGCGTAGCAGTAGGTTTCAGCGTTGGAGAGAGAGTTGCTCCTGGAGTCGTTTGCGTCTGGGTAGCACTACCTGGAGTAGAACTTTCCCCGCTATTTGTCTGCGTGAAAAAGAGTAATGTAACGGCACCGATCACTAGCAGGAAAGCAGCCAGTGCCATGGCGAAAGCAAATATGATACGGCGGCCATTCGCTCTCGGTCTCACACTCATCGGAGGAACAACGCCTTCCTGGCTTTTATACGGAGGCTGATTTGTAGGACGTGGGGGAGCAAAAAGAGGCG
>DMFQ01000139.1:13017-21878 GCA_003450555.1 Ktedonobacter sp. | reverse complement strand
GCACAGGAGGCAATACTAGCTGGTTGTGACTGCTTGCGGTGACGGCCAGGCAGAATGCGTCAGCCAGTTCGCTAGCGCTGCCATAGCGTTGCTCCGGCCTCTTCTCCAGCGCCTTTAAGATGACATGTTCGATCTGGGGAGAAATGTCTTGCGATATGCTACGAGGCGACGGTGGCTGTTTATTGATGTGCATTGAAACCAGGGCAAGCTGGTTCTCGGCAGCGAAAGGGAGTTGGCCAGTGACCATTTCGAAGAGCAGGACTCCTAAAGAGTAAAGATCGCTTCGGGCATCGGCTCTGTGATTGTCCTGGAATAGCTCAGGCGCGATATAATCGACAGTACCCAGCACATTCCCTGTGGTGGTCAACTGGGTGGCATCGGTAGCGATGCGGGCGATACCAAAGTCTGAAAGATAGTATTTCCCCTGTGCATCGAGCAACACATTTGAGGCTTTGATATCACGATGGACGATTCCCTGCCGGTGTATATAATCGAGAGCATCTGCAATATCATTCAGGGCACGGCAGGACTCCTCTAAAGAGAGGGGAGACTGGCGGATGCGTGTACGAAGCGTCCCACCTTCCATAAAAGGCATGACAATGTAATACCTGGTATCATAATCCTCCTGGTATTGGCCAGCATCGTAGATAGGCACAAGGTGTTCATTTTGGAATGAAGCCATGAGGCGCGCTTCCCTTACAAAGCGTCGCAGCATTTCTTCGTCCTCGCGTTTAAAGACTTTGACAGCCACCTCGCGATCGAAATGTACATCGTACCCCTTATAGACATCGGCCATTCCCCCTCTCCCAACCAGTTGGTACAATTCATAACGCCCGAGGGTTTTCCCCTCCAGTCCTGGCATACTTCTTCTCCGGTGCTACACATACTTGGTTTTTGACAATGTATAGTACATAGGTAATAAACGGTCTGCATCTGGTTTCGTTACTTCTCGCCATACTCTTTTTTTACACTCGCACATACACATGAGTCGCATCGTCATAGCGAAAAACAGGATTTCCCCTGCTAAAACGCAAATCTCCATTGGCATTACTTGTCAGCCACAACAGCACGCGAGTACCGCTGGGCAGATGGAGCGGGTAATTCCAGTGATCAAGCGAGCTCTTACCCGTTACACCGAAAAGCCAGGCGCCTCCATCATCATCAATAGTATTGGGTAAGAGCTGGTTACATGAAAGCGAGTTATCGTCATGTATGTTGTCAACCTGGAGATCACACGCGTGCAAGGACATCCCATTAAGAGAAATTAAGGGATCGGCGTAAGGATAGTTAGCGAAACCTTTGACATTCTTACGAGTAAGTTGAGCCTGGGCCCAGACCCATGAACCAACTTTCACCGGAAGAGTGGTCTCTACCGAGAGATGTACCTGTCCTCCAGATGCTATGAGCACAGTGAGTAGACAACCAGTGGAACAATCCTCTCCCACCTGTTGTTGATGGGCAATGTTGATCACAGGCGTAGGTAACACTTGCTGGGGCGATGTGGCAGCGACTGTGAGAACCTGTCCACCAAAGGCTATCAGTGGATACTGCGGTGAGAGGGTCAATACCATTCCCGATTGTAGAGCATGGCAATCCTGCCCCGTGGAAGAATCGAGCGCACCAATGGTGTTGGGCTTGACATCATTGAAGACCACTCCTGCATCGCTCATGTGCATTTGCACGGCGAGTATTTCATCGCAAGAGTCACCCTCCTGCACAACATAGAGCAGCGATCCCACTTGAGGCAGAGTGGAAGAAAGCGCAGGTATTGGCGTGGGTGTTGCAGTCGGAGGTGGCCCGGTGAGAGTGTAGAAATAATTTGTCACCGCCGGAAACGCTCTCAGGCCGGTGTGTGTACCAAAGTAAAAAGCGGGAATAGCCACCAGCAGCAACACGGACACGAGTACCAGCAGTTGCCATGGAATAGAGCGTATGAAAAACCATACATCTTGTAGTCGTCTGCTTCGTTGCTTAAAACGGCGATTCATGGGCATATCACCTCCGATCTCTACCAGAATTGCCAGGGCTATTATAGCAAGATAGCAAACGAATTACCATTGAGAGTAGCCAACGATTCCCCTTCCCTCCAAAGAACGGAGGGAGAGCCACAATCTCTGTATAGCCAAGTAGTCCTGTTTGCGTAAGAAAACGATGTAAAAAAGGAATAATGTGACTAAGTTAAGGTAGACTACTATCTAGGAAGATAGATACACAGAAAGGAAATCTTGTGGTTACCTCACCCAAAGTACTTGTTATTGATGACAGTGCCACCTCATCTCTCTTTATTACTCAAGCTCTGCGGAAAGCAGGCTATCGCGTGACTACAGCCGTAAATGGTAACGAAGGGTTGACAAAGGCCCTGCAAGAGCGCCCACACTGCCTGATCCTTGATGTTGTGCTGCCAGGGGTCAGTGGTTTTGGGGTATGCCGCCAATTAAGAGCGCTTGATCCTCAGCACAGCCTTTCAATCATCATGGTAAGCAGCAAGAGCACACAGCTGGATCAATCATGGGGATTGCGTCAGGGCGCTGACCGCTACTTACCAAAACCTTTCACCGAAGAGATACTATTGCATACCATTGAAGAAGTTTTAATGACAAAGCAATTTTACTCGTAGCCATCTCCAGTCAGGGATATCATCTTCACCATAATCTCCATATCTTGTTCCAGGCTTTTTATTCTATCCAGCCTGTTCATCTGTTGAGCAGGCACTACAGGTTATTGAGAGAGGCGTTGCTTTTCTGCAAGCAGCCAAATCATGGGTGGATGAGGAAAAGGGAGAAAGCACTGCGTAAATATGCAGCTCTACGCAGTGCTTTCTCCCTTTTATCTGCCACCCATCGTTAGCGCCATGATAGCATTTTGCGCATGCATGCGGTTCTCGGCTTGATCATAGACAACCGATTGCGGTCCGTCGATGACGGCGTCGGCAACTTCTACGCCACGATCAGCGGGGAGGCAGTGCATGTAAATGGCATCTTCCTTTGCCAGGGACATGCGGCGCTCATCGCAAATCCAACTCTCGTAACGGCGAATGACGTCTACCATCTTCGATTGCTCCTTGATCGCAACCAGCGGACCCCAGCTCTTCGGATAAACGATATCGGCGTTGTCAAAGGCCTCGTCCATGTCGTTGACGATGCGGAAACTGCCTCCGGTCTTGCGCGCGTTGTCATCGGCATTCTGTAAAATCTCCGGCATCAGTTCAAATTCAGGAGGGTGCGCGAGCGTGACATCCGCGCCAAATTGCGTGAAAAGCTCGATGACCGACTGCGGCAGCGACAAGGGTTTGGTGTAGGACTTGGCATAGGCCCAGGACATGACAACTTTTTTCCCCTGTAAACTGCCTTTTTTCTCTACACAGGTCATCAGGTCAGCCACGGCCTGGCAGGGATGGTAGATGTCACACTGCATGTTGATAACGGGGATACGCGCATGTTCAGCAACATCACGAAGATATTTGTTGCCGTCGCCCCAATCGCAGTGTCTGATGGCGATACCATGCCCGTAGGATGAGAGGATTTTGCCAATCTCTTTCGGCGTATCGCCATGAGAGATCTGCATTTTGTCGGGTTCAAGGAAAATAGCGTGTCCGCCCAGTCGTGTCATGCCGGCCTCAAAGGAGTTACGAGTGCGCGTCGAGGAGAAGAAGAAGAGCATGAAAAGTGTTTTGTCTTCTAAAAGTCGTGATGGAAGGTCAAGTCCCCATTTCATTTTGAGGTCAAAGGCAAGGTGCAGAACGGTTTCCAGTTCTTCTTTAGTCCATTCCTGCGTGCTGATAAAGTCTTTACCACGTAAGTTTGTTTTCATAATTGGATTTCCTTTCTACTCGGGCATGATCCATGTTCCGGTCTGACCGGAGAGCGCTCTGCCGATGGTTTCGGGCATTGTGATCAGGGCGGCACGGCCACCTCTCTCGAGATAGTTGATAATGGCTCGCACTTTAGGCCCCATACTGCCTTTAGCGAAGTGTCCATCATCGTAGTAGCGCCTGGCTTCGCTGAGCGTAATGGTGTCCAGGTCTTGCTGGTTGGGTTTGTTAAAATAAAGGGAGGCTTTCTCCACGGCTGTCGATATCAGCAGGAGGTCAGCATTCAATGTAGTGGCGAGAAGGCTGGAGGCCAGGTCCTTGTCGATGACGCCATCGATGCCTGTCAGATCTCCTGCCTCATTCCGCACAACAGGGATGCCGCCTCCGCCAACGGCTACGACAATGAAACCGCTCTGAATGAGCGTTTCTATGGCGTTACGTTCGATGATCTCCTGAGGTTGGGGCGAGGACACAACCCGACGCCAACCGCGGCCAGCATCTTCTACCATGGCCCAGCCCTCTTGAGCCATCTTGATCCTGGCATCCTCTTCTTTGTAAAATGAGCCAATAGGCTTGCTGGGATGCTGCAGCGCGGGATCATGGTGATCGACCAACACCTGAGTGACGACGGTGACACACTGGCGCTGGATGCCGCGGCGTAGAAATTCGTTGTGCAGCGATTGCTGAATCATGTAACCAATGGCGCCCTGGGTATCCGCACCACAAGAGTCGAGCGGCACTGTATGGAGCACACTGCGGGAGTATTCGGAGCGCAGCAAAATGAAACCGACCTGTGGGCCATTACCATGAGTGACGACCACGTTCCAACCCTGGGCGATCATCTCCGTGATATGAACGGAGGTTTCTCGTACGGCGGCGAACTGGTCGGGGACGCTCTTATGCGCCTCGTCTTTGATGAGAGAGTTGCCCCCTATGGCAACAATGGCTAGTTTACTCATCTGGCCTCCAGGAAGAGCGGGAGCATGGCGTAGAAATCGGCGCACTGGACAACTTCGGCGGCTGGCACCTGGTCGAGCACGGTGTGTGCCCAGTGTTCCTCACCCGGGCCGAAACCAATAGATGGAATGCCCGCCTTACCCATCCAGTAGGTGGCGTTTGTGGAAAACACCCATTTGCTGGTCTTCGCCGGACGTCCGTAGCAGCTTGCAAAAGTAGCTTTGCCTGCCTGTACATAAGGGTGATCTTCCTCCAAGGACCATGCAGGAAAGATCTTTTCTACCGGGAAGGTGAAGCCTGTATAGCTGGGCACCTCGTACATTGGCACGACTATCTCAGCTAGATGGGCGTTGGGCAGAGCACGTAGTTCGTTCAACACAACCTCTTTGGTCTCAGCCGGATGCATTCGGCGGTCAATGTAGAGGCTGCACTCGTCGGGAACAGCGTTAAGCGAGGCGGTGCGGGTGCTGATGTTAGTCACCGTAATGGAACCAGGACCAAGAAATGGATCGGGACGGCTCTTGAGTTCCTGGTGCAGGCGCTCAACACCCTGGATAAAGGGAATGGCTTTATAGAGGGCATTATCGCCGCGTTCGGGCGCGCTGGCATGACAACTGCGCCCCTTAAAGGTGACGCTGATCTCGGTACGCCCACGGTGGCCGCGGTAGATGTCCATCCCGGTCGATTCGCCGACGACGACGAAATCAGGGCGAATGCCCTCGTGCTCAACCAGGGCATTGCCGGAGATGCCATCACACCATTCTTCCATATTGCCAAAATAATAGAGCGTCCAGTCCCGCGCCAGCCCCAGCTTTTTCAGCGTTGCCATGGCATAAATCATTGGTGGGGTCGAGCACTTTTCGTCGCCCGCGCCAAGCCCATAAATGATACCATTCTCGACCTTGCCCTTGAAGGGGTCCCACTGCCACTGACTGGCATCGGCGATACTGACGGTATCGATATGGCTATCATAGAGCAAGGTACGTGGACCGTTGCCGATACGCCCCAGGATGTTGCCCATGCTATCGAGGTGTATCTCGTCAAAGCCGAGATCAGACATACGGGCTCCGACAGCAGAGCCAACCGGGCCTATCTGGCTGTCAAAGCTGGGTATGGCTATGAGGTCGCGTAGGAACTGTATCATGGCGTCATGGTGCTGCGCCAGTTCCTGTTGCACGGCATGTTGTGTTTCCTGAATGTTCATTGTTTCCTCCTAGTATGAGTATTGGCGACCCTACATTTTTTGCCAGAGGGCCTGGGAAAGTTCGCGGGCGCGGGCGTGAATGCGCGCTTCGTCGATGGTCAGTAGCTGGCGATTGCGCATCAGCCAGCGCCCAGCGACCATGGTCGAATTGACATGGTGGCCATCGATACCAAAGATCAAATGCCAGGGAAAGTTTCCACTGCTGAGCGGAGTTGGCGGCATATAATCAAGCAAGTTCAGGTCGGCGGCAGCTCCAACGCTCAACTCACCCAGGCGTGGGAAGTCGACGCTGAAAGGACTGAAGACGGCTTGAATGATACGGGAGTTATGCTGGAAAGCCATATTCAGTACGAGATCGGCGGCCATTGAGCGAGGGTCTTTCGCTGCCAATTTGTGCAACAGGTAGGCAGCCTTCATCTCCTGCATCATGTTCATACTGAAGCCGTCGTTGCCAAGACCGACATTGACTTCAGCGCGAAGCATCTCTTCGACAGGGGCGCAACCAACAGCGTTATTCATATTTGAGCGTGGATTATGGACGCTATGCGTACTGGTTTCCGCCAGGCGAGCAATCTCTCCGCTGTTGACGTGGACACAGTGGGCGGCGATGCTATGGGGCCCTAAAATATGGTTAGCCTCCAGGCGCTCGGCCACGCGCATACCATAGCGTGAAAGGCTGTCGTTTTCATCTGAGATATCTTCTGCCACGTGAATGTGGAAGCCCACTCCTGCCGCGGCACCACCGGCGGCGCAGCGTTCAAGCGTGGCTGGACTGAGCGTAAAGGATGCGTGGAGGCCATAGCTGGCGGCTATCATACCAGCCTCCGCCTGTGATTTGCGCGTAGTGCGGAGTGAACGGATGAAACGTTCGTTTTCGCGCATGCCACCGTCAATGACAGCGGGTCCGTCGCGGTCAGAGACCTCGTAAGCGAGGCAGGCACGGATACCTGCCTGCTCTACCGCAGCAGCGATGACATCGAGGCTGCCCTCAATGGCGTTCGGGCTGGCGTGATGGTCGACGACACAGGTTGTGCCGTGACGGATAGCGTCGGCCATGAATATTTCCGCGCCGGCACGCGTATCCTCCAGCGTCAGGAGCTTGTCGAGACGCCACCAGAGACGTGCAAGAATTTCGGGAAAGTTACGGGGTGCTACTCCGGGAATTGCCATACCGCGCGCAAAGGCGCTGTAAAAATGAGTGTGCGTACAGAGAAAACCAGGCATGATGAGGCCGCTACTGGCATCGACGTACTGGATGTCGGGATGTTGCTGGCGCAATTCGCTGTCTGATCCCATGGCAGCAATGCGATCATCATGTACCAGGACGGCGCCATTCTCGATTAATCGGCTGTCGCTACCGAGCGTGACAACGGTTCCATTGCCCACGAGGATGTCTGTCAACTACATGCTATCCTTCCTGTTGAATGTGAGAAGAAAATCCCCTCTAATTTCGCCCAAATAGCGCTGAAATTCAGCGCTAAAATTTTTCATTTTGGATTGGGGGCGCGAGCAACGCAATGTTCTTTGATACTATATTCATTCCTTCTGGGCCTTTGGCAATCGGTATGACGCTGCCAGCGGTGTGGACGACGGCGTCGATGCTTTTGAGGCCACTGCCGGTTACGAGCAGGACGACGCGTTCATCTCTAGCTATTCTGCCATGATCAAGCAGGCGGAGTAAACCAGCGTAGCTGGCTGCTCCTGAAGGTTCAGCAAAGACGCCTGTATGCATAGCCAGGTTTTTCTCTGCCAAGAGTATTTCGGCATCTGAGACGGTAATGCCAAAACCATTACTAGCGCGAATGTGGCGCACCGCCATGGCACCATTGCGAGGCAGGCCAACAGATATGCCATCGGCAACGGTATTGGCTGGATAGGGGCGCACGACACCGTCACTCTCCAGAGCACGCACGATGGCGGGAGAGCCTTCGGCCTGGACGGCTATCAGTCGCGGCAGGCGCTCAATCATACCCAGGCGGTAGAGGTCTTCAAAGCCGCGATAGACGCCGCTGATGATGCAACCATCGCCCGTGGGGACTAAGATGGTGTCGGGCGCTTGCCAGCCTAGTTGTTCCGCGATCTCCAGGCCAACGGTCTTTTTACCCTCGACAAGGTAGGGATTGTAGCCTGTGTTGCGGTTGTACCAGCCAAAGGTGTTACAGGCTTCGATGCAGAGATCAAAGGCATCATCATAGCTGCCATCCACTGAAAAGACGGTTGCGCCACACATGAGCAACTGGATGATCTTGGCACGCGGCGCGTTCTGTGGCACAAAGATGTAGCATGGCAGGCCCAGCGAAGCGGCCTGTACCGCCAGCGACGAGGCAGCGTTGCCAGTGCTGGCACAAGCAACGGTATTCCCTTGCGCCAGCACAACAGCGATAATACTTGCACGATCTTTGAGCGAGGCGCTGGGATTGCGCGTATCATCTTTAAGCCAGAGCTTGCTCATACCGAGATAGTCGCGCAGCCTTTTCACAGGATAAAGCGGCGTGCCACCTATCGCTAATGGTGGAACATCTAGATGGCTATAGGAAATTGGTAGAAGAGCACGGTAACGCCAGAGGGTGGGGTTGTGGTCTGCGGCCAGTTGAGCGCGGCTGATATGCGGGGTTATTTGCTCGTAGTCATAATGGACTGCGAGGACGCCAAGGGGGCCACAAGATGGGCAGCAGTATAGGACATCGGCGGGGTTGTAGTTCGTTCCGCAGAGGACGCATTGCAGATGATGTATGTGACTTGTATGATTTGTGTGATCGGCTGGCGTCATGGTAGTCCTTCATTTTATGTTCGATTTTGGGGGGATGGAGGACGGGGGCGACGCAAGCGTCCCAGCCCATCGACCACGCCGCCCCCGCCCCTACGAGTTTGGTGAGGCGATCCAAGGGT
>DMFQ01000139.1:7007-12907 GCA_003450555.1 Ktedonobacter sp. | reverse complement strand
GTGAGGCGATCCAAGGGTCCCCGTCTGTACAGGGTATATCGGTTAGTGAATTACTTCGAGTTTGACTTTGGCTAATTTTGCTTTGTCTTCGTCGCTGATGGGATGTTCGCGGTCGGGAACTTCCAGGTCGGAAGTGACGCCGCAGAGTTCGGTGGAGAAGTAGCGCAGGCCGTTTATCGGAGAGGACGGTAACGATCATACCGATGTCGGGATAACGGTGGGCTACTTTTAACGCGGCGGCGACATTACAACCGGAGGAGATACCACAGAAAATGCCTTCTTCGCGGGCCAGGCGCCGGGCCATTGCGAGCGCTTCGTCGGAGGTGGTGGTAACAACGCCATCCAGGTATTCGACGTGGAGGACCTCTGGTATAAAGCCATCGCCGATGCCCTCGATCTTATGTGCTCCCCACGAACCCCCGGCGAGGATATCGCATTCTGCCGGTTCGACGGCGAATACTTTGATGTTGGGGTTGTGTTCTTTGAGGTATTTAGAGGCACCTGTCACTGTTCCCCCAGTTCCCTGTGATAAAACTAGAGCGCCAATTTTTCCATCTGTCTGTTCCCAAATCTCCGGGCCAGTGGTGCGATAGTGGGCCTCGATGTTATCGACATTGACGAATTGACCAACCTCCCAATATTTGCCGGGTGAAGCAGCTTTCAACTCTTTGACCTTTTCGATGACCAGGTCTACGTCGCTCTCAGCCCCGGGAGTGAGCACAAGCTCGGCGCCATAAGCGAGGATGGTTTTTTTGCGCTCGTCGCTCATGCCTTCGGGCATGACGATGACGGCAGGATAGCCTTTGGCAGCAGCGACACAGGAGGTGGCGATACCAGTGTTACCGGTGGTACCTTCGATGATGCTCATCCCCGCGTGAAGATCGCCGCGCCGCTCGGCTTCGGAGACGAGAAAGGGTAAAATACGATCTTTGACACTGCCGCTAGGGCTAAAATATTCGACTTTGGCGACGATGGTAGGCTTTGCGTCACCTACGACGCGATGTAGACGCACCATCGGGGTCATGCCCGCGGTGTCAAGTATGCTTTCGGCGATTTGTGCTCGGCGATTCCAGTTGACCATGAGTTGGTGTCCTCCTGTGGGTAGATGCCCTGACCGGTTATCAGGGCGACCGTTCCAGGGCGACCGCAAGGGTCGCCCCTACAATACTATACGTGTTTACGTTGGTGATTCCGGAAACTGCGGAGTTTAGATACGCCCCACGTTGGGGACTGTACGTTCGTTTTGCAGGTTGCCGGTGTTCAAGGTAGTCTTTGGTTCCAGCAATATGACGTGCGCTTCTTCTTCGGCTATAGGAAGGTGTTCAACGCCCTTTGGAATGATGACAAATTCTCCTTCTTGCAGCCAGATGTCGCGGTCACGGAGTTTGATGAGTAATTTTCCTTTCACTACAAGAAACAATTCATCCTCTGTTTCGTGGTGATGCCAGACGAACTCGCCTTTGAGTTTGGCGAGTTTGACATAGGAGTCGTTGAGTTCTCCGACTATTTTTGGACTCCAATAGTCCTGGAAGAGGTTGAATTTTTGGTTGAGATTTACTTTTTCCATTGTTTTGTCCCGTTTCTATGGTAGAGAACAGTCATCATATGCCCCACAGTCCAACGACAATACCTATGATGAGGCCACCAATAATCCCTATGCCTAGAATGGGAAGCAGCTCTTGCAAGCCTACAATGTTTATCGTTTCGCATTTTGTGATTGGGTATGGATTGCGAGCATGACACGCTCAGGTGTGAGCGGGATTTGATAGACGCGCACACCAATGGCGTCGGCGACGGCGTTGGCGACAGCCGGAGCCATGCCATCAATGGGTATTTCGGCGATGGCTTTAACACCGAAAGGGCCGAAGGGATCATGGGTTTCGACCAGGTACGATTCCATTTGCGGCATATCGACGGCGCTGTAAATGCGATAATCGCTGAGATTGGTGGTGAGCAAGGCTCCCTGCTGGTCGTAGACCATTTCTTCGCAGATGCCGTAGCCAAGTGCCTGCGTGGCACCGCCCTCAATCTGACCTTCGGCCATGAGGGGGTTAACAACGCGACCAGCGTCAACGGCCGAGATGGCTTTCAGCACACGAACCACGCCCGTTTCGGTGTCGACCTCTACTTCTGCCCCCTGCGCCGCAAAGGGCGGGGGAGAGTTATAGCTCATCCACGAGGCGGTTGACATGATCTGCTGCTGATTTTCAATGTGCAGGGAGTGCAGTGCGACCTGTGAAACCGTCATAGTCTGCCCATTATGGGCGGTGATGATGCGATTACTGAGCGTCAACGATTCCGGGTTGACTTTGAGCACGCGGCCCGCCACATCGAGAATCTGCATGCGCACCTGTTCAGCAGCCTTCTTGGTGGCGCCTCCACTGATATAGGTGGTGGAAGAGGCATAGGCTCCAGTGTCGAATGGCGTGAAGTCGGTATCGGAGGAGTGGATGATGATATCTTCCATGCGCACACCCAGCACCTCGGCGGCGATCTGTGCGATGACGGTATCCGAGCCCGTGCCGATATCGGTAGCGCCAACGAGGACGTTGAACGAGCCATCATCATTGAGCTTAATGCTGGCGCCGCCCATATCGAGGCCAGGGATAGCGGTTCCGTGCATAGCGAGGGCTATGCCGACGCCGCGACGGAAGCGACCACTGCCACCCTTCCCGCGCTTCTCTTGCCAGTTGAGCTTCTCCTCAACAATCTGTAGGCACTGAGGCAGGCCGCAGCTCTCGATAATCTGGGTATAGCCCTCCTTGCCTTCTCCAAGGGCCTTAGCCAGGGGATTTTCGTCGCCCTCTTTGAGCCAGTTTTGGCGGCGCAGTGCCAGGGCATCCATGCCCAACTGTTTGGCAATTTCGTCGATGTGGCTCTCCAGGGCGAAGAAGCCCTGGGGAACGCCATAACCGCGAAAAGCGCCAGCAGGTGGTAGATTGGTGTAGACGATATCCGCCACGAAACGGATATGCGCGCAGGGATAGAGCGGCAGGGTTTTCGAGCCTGTATTGCTCTGTACGGTGAGTGAGTGTGTACCGTAGGCTCCGGTGTTGGCCAGCAGAGTCATCTGATTGGCGACGATAGTGCCATCGCGCTTGACACCTGTCTTCATGCGCAGTATTTGTGGATGGCGCGAGCGACTGCTGCGGAACTCCTCAGCGCGCGAAAATTCCAGCTTCACGGGTCGATCGGTGGCAATTGTGAGCAGCGCGCAGATGTCCTCGAGCAGTACTTCCTGTTTCACTCCGAAACCGCCGCCGATGCGCGGCTTGACGACACGGATACGGCGCGGCGATAGACCAATGATCGGCGCAATAATACGACGGACGTGGTAAGGAACCTGCGTGCTGGTGCGCACTACCAGGCGATCATCCTCGTCCCAGTAAGTGATCACGATGTGATTTTCGATCGGGGTCTGCTGCACCTGTGGAACAATATATTCGCCTTCGACGACCAGGTCGGACTCAGCGAAGCCGCGTTCCACATCACCGACTTCAGCATGGAGGTGTGCCGCAATGTTGCGCGAAGCATCGTGGATACGGTAAGACTCGGGTTCAGGATGGATACGCGGCGCATTTGGATCCATCGCATAACGAGGATCAAGCAAGGCTGGCAAAACTTCATAGTCGACGCGGATCAGACTCAGAGCCTGCTCGGCGATCTCTGGCGTTTCAGCCGCGACAGCCGCGACGCGGTCGCCGACGAAGCGTACTCTATTGTCCAGGCAATATTGATCGTGGGGTCCCGGTTCGGGCCATGATTGTCCGGCGGTGGTATAGGGGATGCGAGGTACATCTTTGTAGGTCAATACGGCGTGGACGCCGGACAACGCTCGCGCCTCTGACGCATCGATATCGCGAATGATGGCGTGCGCGTGCGGGCTGGTTAGCAAGCGCGCGTGTAACATACCGCGCAGTTCGATGTCATCAACAAAGGCCGGTTTTCCTGTGACCAGCTTGACGGCATCGACTTTGCGCTCAGGTTTACCCACGATACTTAAATCGGTTGAGGTGCGCGTGCCAACAAGGGTCGCGGTACCTCCCTGACTAGACGAATCGTCTGTGGATTCAGGGGTATTGGGCGCAATGATTTGGGCATTGGATGCGGCCCCTACAGTTGGGTCATCGGGGGTGGATGCGCCGTATTCGGCGTGTTCCAGGGGAGAACGACCAGGATCCCATGGCTTAAAGTTCTCACTCGAACCGGGGCTACTGATAGGTGGGACTGTCTCGCCACGCTGCATGGCCGCGGCTCGCATAATAGCCTGGACCGGTTTGACATAGCCGGTGCAACGACATAAATTGCCGGAGAGGGCATCGCGTACTTCGTCCTCGCTGGGATCAGGATTTCTTTTAAGAAGCTCGTAAGCAGAAAGCACCATGCCAGGCGTACAGAAACCACACTGGATCGCGCCAGTGCTTATGAATGCTTCTTGCAACGGGTGAAGTTTGCGCATAGTGCCGAGGCTTTCAACAGTGGTCAGAGTACAACCACCAGCCTGGGCGGCGAGCGTGACACAACTTGGGCGCGGCACACCATCGATAAGCACGGTACAGGCACCGCATTCGCCGGTCTCGCAGCCGTGCTTGACGCTAAAATAACCTTCCTGACGCAGCACTTTCAGCAAAGATTCGTTGGGTGCAACATCCAGACTCTTGATAATCCCATTTATTCGCAGTTCAAGTTCCATTTTATATGTCCCCCCTGGATGAAGCTAGAGCACGCTGGCGCGAAATAGTGATGGCCTCTTCAAGCGCGCGGAAAGCCAGGTTCAGTCCGCTTATACGACGGTAGCCACTGCTGGCGCGAAAATCAGAGGGTGGGCTGAATTCGGCCATGCCAGCCTGTAATATGGGTGCGATCAAATGCACCAATTCATCAGGATTGACCACCGCCTGCCCCTCAAGCCGTTGTTCAACCGCCAGCAAGCGTACCGGCGGCATATTCACTCCACCGAGGGCCAGGCGTACGCGCTGGTAAAGGCCGTTTGCCACCTCTACAAGAGCAACGACATTCAAGAGGGCAACATCGGTGGGCGTGCGTCCAATACGCATAAAGGATGCGGCACAGCTAGGAGCTGGCCGAGGGATGATGACTTCAAGAATGAGTTCATTCGGGCGGCGCGCACCATTTGCTGAATTGTAGGGAACGCGGCGCTCCTGTTTCCCTTTATAGGTGACTCCTGAAAGAGCCAGCCCTGGGTGCTCAAACGTGCCGCCACTGAGGTTGACCTGCGTCTGTGAGCCTGAACGCAGCACCACTTCAGCATCCAGCACGGCAAGTGCTGTCAACAGGTCGGCCTGCGAGGCAATGCCAGCCCCGAGCGTACCGCCAAGGGTGGCACTATTGCGCACCAGCCGAGAAAAGGATGAAGCGAGGGCCGCACGCGAGAGCAGCCCGGAAGCAACGTTCTTGAGCAGCGGAGAGTCGACCATTTGCTGGAGCGTTGTCATCGCCCCGATACAGATACCACGCGCCTCTTCAGAAATATAAGCAAGTTCAAGATCGCGCAGATCTACCACGGCCTGGATACTGTCATCTTTTTGAGCGAGCAGGTAGGTACCACCGGCGAGTGGTACGGTTTTCATATCATTACGCGAGAGGAGTATCAATGCGTCATCAATATGCTCTGCCCAGTGATATTCAAGTAGATTCAATAGCATTGCATTTTCCCCTAAATCCAGCCCTGCAACGAAGCTGCCGCTTCTACCTTCGGGTCAGCAGGGCCGCAACGAATTACCTCTGTAGCGGCAGCAAAGTGAACGTTTCAACATCAATTAAGCCCTGGTCGGTCAGCTTCAGCGACGGAATGACCGAAAGCGAGAGAAAACTTAACGTCATACATGGATGGTCCAATGTACAACCAAGTTCAGCGGCGGCGGCATCAAGCTTATGCA
>DMFQ01000139.1:2470-6984 GCA_003450555.1 Ktedonobacter sp. | reverse complement strand
GGCACACGCGCGCGCACCTCGCCATCAACGACACAGGCAAAGCCACCTCCCATCTCTTCCAGGGTACGGGCGGCCTTGAGGATATCGCTATCGCTGGCGCCCGCGATAACCAGGTTGTGTGCGTCATGCGCCACGCTGGAGGCAAGCGCTCCTTTGCGCATACCAAAGCCCTTGACCAGTCCAAGGCCAATATGCCCGCTGGCGTGGTGTCGCTCAATGACGACCAGCTTGAGTATGTCGCGCGCCGGATCCGCAACAATGAAACCTCCACGTAGGGGAGCCTCCTCCCGCAAATGAGCAGTAGTAATCTGTCCAGGCTCGATACCCACTATTTCAACCAGTCCAGGTTTGCCGGGCATGTGTATATCAGACTCACGCAGGTGTCCCAGGTGTACCGTACCGGTAATCCCTGTTAAAGTTGGGGGGGGGACATCTACGAGCAATTTTCCTTGTTGAGCAACTAAGGCACCATCCTTGTAGACCGATTCAACCTGAAAGGTATCCAGGTCATCGAGGACGACAAGGTCAGCGACAAAGCCGGGGGCAACGGCGCCGCGATCGTACAAGCGAAAATATTGCGCGGTATTGTAGGAAGCAAGCCGAATGGCCTCAACAGCGTCGAGTCCCAGGTCGATAGCGCGGCGCACCATTGAGTCGATATGACCACGCGTGGTTAAATCCTGCGGGTCGCGGTCATCTGTGACAAAGAAGACGCGCGGCGGATGAAGTTCTTGCACCAACGGCAGTAAGTCATCCAGGTTGCGCGCAGCCGAACCCTCACGGATCATCAGCCACATCCCCAGGCGAATACGCTGGCGAGCCTCTTCAAGCGTGGTACATTCATGATCGGACATGATGCCAGCAGTGGCATAGGCACAAAGATCTTTCCCATTGAGACCGGGGGCATGTCCATCAACGACAAGGCCATGCTTCTGCGTAGCAACAATCTTGGCTAGCACCTGCTCGTCACCCTGCAGCACGCCAGGCATATTCATCATCTCGGCCAGACCGAGCACGCGCTCATCCGCCAAGAGAGGCAAGAGGTCATCAGCCATGAGCACGCGATAGGGGCTTTCATACGATGAAGCCGGTACGCAAGATGAAAGCATGACGTAGGCCGAGAGAGGAAGGCCGCGCCCGGATTCGAGGACGTAGCGAATTCCCTCAACGCCCAGGACGTTGGCAAATTCGTGCGGATCGAGCATGACAGCAGTAATGCCACGCGGGGTGACGATACGAGTAAACTCGGAGAGGAGAAGCATGGTACTTTCGATATGCATATGGCCATCAATGAGGCCAGGGGCAAGCCAGCGTCCTTGCAAGTCGCGCTCCTGATTACCTTGATAGCCACCATCTGGGGCGCTTATCCCGACGACTATGCCATCAGCGACGGCAACATCGGCTGGATAACATTCACCGCTACAGACATTTACAAGCCTGGCATTGCGCAGCAGCAGGTCGGCGGGCATGAGTCCGCGCGCAACCTGAATGCGGCGTTGAAGTCCGTCCATAAGAAATATCCTCCATGAAATATAAGTTCTTGTTTATCTCAGGACTGTTAGCGGACATCGTACCAGAAACTTGTGGAAGAGTCGAGAGTTCGTTTTTTAAGTATACCCCGAAGAGGAGATGCGTGGAACGCTTTTCCATTGAGTGGGACAGTTGGGAGAGAACCGTAGGGGCGCCATTCATTGGCGCCCGCCCGGAGGCCGCGATGCATACCAACCTGGGCGCAATAAATTGGGCACGAACTGCGGCCCATACATCCTACTTCGTTTCGTATATATCCAAGTAATGAGTCAAAATTCATTATTGCGCCCGCCTGGAGGGATGTGCATCTTCGTTCAGGCGAGCGCAATAATGAACATTGAAAATGCCGTTGATTGGTGCCCATCTGTCGTGTCGATTCCGGCACCCGGGCGCCAATGAATGGCGCCCCTACAAGCCGTTCCAGTTATAGGTCGCGTCAGGAGTGACATGGCTGGTGTTATAAGCCATTGTAATGAGCGTGTGAGCCGCTAAAGGGATTTTGTGGAAATCTCCATTGTAGGGCTTCCCATTGACGTAGACCTGCCAGCCAGTCTGATCCAGTTGTGGAGGATAGCCCAGAGTGGAAAATTGATTTGACCACTCGTCCAGGAAGTTACCAAGTGTGAAGGAATGATTGGCAGGAGCCTCGATATGGATTACACCTGTTGTATCATGAGTATGGAGCCAGTAGAGACAGGATTGGTCGCTGGCAATGCCAATTTGTGCAGGAAGTGGTAAGGCTTGCCCATTGATATACATAGTGAGATGAGCATGAATGTGAAAGGCAGTCTGTTCCTGCTTGTCACAATAAACATTATCTACCGGAGGATAATTCGGGTTAACAATTTGTTGCGCTGAAGACTGGGGCTGAGAATTGGCATAGACGACATAGGTAACGATAGCACCGGCAACCACCAGCACTGCCACGATAACACTGATGATCGTAATACGTCTTCTTTTTTCCGCACGCTTGCGTTCCGCTTCGCGGCGAATTTGCTCATCGCGGCGTTCTTTACGTAGGTCCTGCTTCTTAGGACGACGAGTGACTTGTTTGTTCATTGAATCCACCAACTTTCAAATGGAATAGATACTATCTCAAGCTTTTTTCTTCTTGAAAAATCCTTCGTTCATGCTGCCGCTGCGGAAACCTAGCAGGTCAAGAGTGACATAGGTATAGCCTATTTTTCGCAGGCCGTCGGTCACAGCCCGGCTTGTCTCTTCTTCAATCAGGCGAGGCATATCGGCGCGTTCAACCTCGATGCGGGCGATTTTATCATGATGACGCACACGCAATTGATGAAGTCCGAGATCGTGCAGCAGTTTCTCAGCCCGGTAGACCATTTGCAGGGCAGCGGCATCGACCTTCGTACCATAAGCGATACGCGAAGAGAAACAGGCCATAGCCGGTTTATTCCACACGGGCACGCCGAGTAGCCGGGCAACCGCGCGTATTTCGACCTTACCCATGCCAGCCTCTTTGAGAGGTCCGCGTACGTGAAATTCTCGCGCGGCACGCTGTCCTGGCCGAAAATCACCCTCATCGTCTTTGTTGATACCATAGGCAATATAGCGCAGATTATGCTGCCTGGCTAATGGTTCCAACTGGGAAAAGAGTTCATTCTTACAGAAATAGCAGCGATTGAGATCGTTGGCTGTGTAGCGCTCGTCATCCAGTTCATTTGACTCAAAGGTAAGCAGCGGGATGTCCAACTGCTGAGCAATATTGATAGCCTCGGTTGTCTCCTCGGGGGCGTAGGCGGGGGAAGAGGCGATGGCGCCGATAGCGCGTGAACCGAGGACGTCGCGTGCAACTTTGAGCAGTAATGTGCTGTCGACCCCACCCGAATAGGCTACCAACACCGATTCCATTTCACGCAGAATGGCCTGCAGGCGTTCATATTTCGACTGTGTTTCGGCATCTAATGCCGTTACGTTGTTAGTATCGATGGATGGGGTAGTAGACATGAACTTGTAATCTCCGGGCATTGGTGTACTATAGATAGGTTGTGACACCCTGGCATGTAGTTTGTAAGCTTTTCATTGATCTAGTGCTAAGTTATGCACCTGGCTGATATTATATCATCATGGAACAAGTCTTTCTATTTTTTGGAGAGCTAGATATCAGGAAATGCCGTTTCCAGGGCTATACACGTAAATGATTGTGACTTGCCATGGTGATTCGTGATTCCGACATGAAGAAGTGATTTTATGGACGATACGAGTAGCACAGCGGCAATTATTTTGGCGGCGGGAAGTTCTAGCCGCATGGGGAATGGACGACATAAATTGTTGTTGATGCTCGATGAGCGAACGGTGCTGGCGCATGTGATCGAGGCCGCGCTGGCATCGCAGGCACGTCCTATTGTGGTTATTTTGGGACATGAGGCCTGGAAGGTACGCGCTGTGGTGGCTGCTTACATGGCACAACAGGATATTACTGTGGTCGAGAATCCTGACTACTTGCTGGGGATGAGCACCTCGATGCGGGTGGGGGTAGCGACATTACTCGAAGGAAAGTCCGCGAAAGTGGGGCAGAGGATGGGGCAGGACGAAGATAAGGAGAAGGGACAGGGAGAGCAGTCTCAATTCGATGCGGATAGTGCGCTTATTATGCTGGGCGACCAACCATTGATTACGGCGCAGGTGATTGACTTGCTGATTAGCGCGCGGAAGACAAGCGGGAAACCGATTGTAGCATCGCTTTATGATGGCAAACGGGGAAGCCCAACGCTTTTCGCGGCCAGCTTATTTGCTGAATTGATGGAGGTGAGCGGTGACGAGGGGGGACGGACTGTGCTGGAGAGGCATCGTGAGGAGGTGGAGTTCGTCGAATTGGGTGACGTGGCGGCCAGTTATGACGTAGACACGTGGGAAGCGTACCTGCAGGTTGTGGAGGCATGGCAAAAGAAAAAGGCATCCGAGCCTAAGACGGGGAATGAATGAATGATGGAGACAAAAGAGAGCGAACAGCGCAAGAAACAGGC
>DMFQ01000139.1:0-2259 GCA_003450555.1 Ktedonobacter sp. | reverse complement strand
TATGTGCCAGCGTGGGATGGCAAGGCCTGGGTGCTGGGTATATTGGGCGACAAAGCTGGAGCGATGAAGGCGATCGATAAGGCACTGGAACTTGATCCTGAGTATTTTGAGGCGGTCATGAACCCCCGCATAAATGACGGGGGCTTGCAGCATCCCCACGGGACGTTGTAGGCCCGGAACATGACCAGTCTCAGTTCGGAGAACCGAGCTACGTTCGGGAAGAAATAGGTACGTTGGGGTGCGTGGGCCAGCCCCAACCTCTACGGTTCAACGTTAAACAGGGCTACCGGGTTAACCCAGTGCGTTGGACGCGAAACCTTCCACGAACCTTGACGAGGCCCCCATTACCTCCGCAAGGAGAGGTCCGAAAGGACAAACGGATGTCAAAAGTCTTTGTACTCGATACGAACCACCAACCGCTTAACCCGGTGCATCCGGGCGAGGCACGACTGGTGCTCAAGCAGGGGAAAGCGGCAATTTGGCGCCGCTTCCCGTTCACCGTCATTTTGAAGTATGCGGTTCCTGCCCCACAAGTCGAACCATTACGAGTCAAGCTTGATCCCGGCTCAAAGACGACCGGGATAGCCGTGCTCCATGACGCCTCAGGCGAGGTCATTTTTGCCGCCGAACTTTCCCATCGCGGACACAAGATTACTGAGGCACTCGCAACGAGGCGAGCCAGACGACGCGGGCGGCGGCAGCGCAAAACACGCTATCGCAAGCCGCGTTTTGACAATCGCCGAAAGAAAGGAGAGGGCTGGCTTCCACCCTCTCAGATCAGCAGACTGAGTAACGTGCTAACCTGGGTACGGCGCTTGTCTGGATTGTGTCCCATCACCGCATGCAGCATGGAGTTGGTCAAGTTCGACATGCAACAGATGGAGACCCCTGAAATCAGCGGGGGGCAGTACCAACAGGGCACGCTTGCCGGGTACGAAGTCCGTGAGTACCTGCTAGAGAAATGGGGACGGCAGTGTGCCTACTGCGGGGCAAAAGATGTGCCGCTTGAAATCGAGCATATCAATCCCAGAAGCAAGTCACGCGATGACCGGGTGTGCAACTTGACGCTGGCCTGTCATCCCTGCAACGAGAAGAAGGGAACACAGGACATCCGCGACTTCCTCAAGCACCAGCCCGACCTCGTGCAGAAGATCCTGGCTCAGGCAAAAGCACCGCTCAAAGACGCCGCCGCTGTCAATGTCACCCGCTGGGCGTTGTATCGGAGATTGCAAGCATTGGGACTGCCGATCGAATGCGGTTCAGGTGGACTCACGAAGTCCAACCGCACGATGAGAGGCTTACCCAAGTCCCACTGGATGGACGCAGCCTGTGTTGGACAGAGCACGCCCAAAGTGCTCAAAACCACTGGGGTCATGCCGCTGCTGATTGTCGCACAAGGGCATGGGAGCCGCCAGGTCACGAATGGAGACCGCTACGGGTTCCCCAAAGGCAAGCCCAAGCAGGGCGGCAGAGTCAAGGGCTTTCGCACAGGAGACATGGTCAAGGCGGTTGTGCTGACTGGGACAAAGAAAGGTGCCTACACCGGCAGGGTGCTTGTGCGGGCGAGTGGCTCATTTGACATCGTCACCAAGACGGCGCGGGTGGCGGGTATCAGCTTTACCTCTTGCCGCGTCGTACAGCGGAGCGAGGGATATCGGTATGCGTTAGGAACCCCGGTGCCCGAGCCCCAGATAAGGTAGGCCCATTCCTCCCCCGGTTGAAACGCGGGGGCATCCTGGGCCGGGTTTGGTGAAGCGGAAGAAGAGGTTAGAGGTGATGTAATTGACGGCGCCAATCACATCAATCCTCTAACAAAGGTTCTACGAGAGCTATGATTTGTTGATGTAGTTGTTGAGGAGAGCGGGAGGCATCGAGTACTTTGATGCGGTCGGGATGAATGCGGGCAAGCACGAGAAAGGCTTCACGCACGCGCTGGTGAAATTGTTCCGCCTCGGCATCGAAGCGGGTTTGCTCCTCGCGCAGACCGCTTGCGTCATTGGCCGTGTCGGTGCGCGTATGCACTTGCGCGGGATCAAGGTCGAGCAGGACGGTCAAGTCGGGGATATGTCCCTGCGTGGCAATCAATGAAAGCCGGGCGACAAGCTCTATGCCAACGCCGCGCGCGTGTCCCTGGTAGGCGATGCTGGCATCAAAGCAGCGATCGGTGATGACCAGTTTTCCCGTGGCGAGCGTAGGTAGGATGACGTTCGTAAAATGCTGCGCCCGATCGGCCTGGAAAAGAAAGGCTTCGGCCAACGG
>DMFQ01000126.1:17261-18728 GCA_003450555.1 Ktedonobacter sp. | reverse complement strand
GTACAATGTACACTAAGTCACACTATCACCATTAAATGAGGTAACTATCATGCATCGTCGTACTCCAGGCTATCACCCAGGATTGATGACCGACATGTACCATCCAGATGCTGCTTATGTCAGTTGGCGTACGGGCTACAACGGATTGACCACCTTTGATCTCTATACACGCTCAGCACCTTTCGGAGGCGCTTACCTGCTCATCGCCGGACTGGAGGATGCTCTGGAGTTTGTCCAGGCCTTTCGTTACACTTCCGAGGAACTCAAATTTCTCGCGCATATCCGTGATTACGACACTGCCTTTATGGATGAGCTATCTACGCTCCGCTTCACTGGCGAGATCTTTGCCCTACCAGAAGGGTCCATCGCATTTCCCAATGAGCCTATTATGCGTGTCACGGCGCCATTTCGTGAGGCAATATTGATCGAAGCTGGCCTGCTTCAGGCTATCAACCTCGGTACTCTTATTGCGACAAAGGCATCGCGCATCGTCTTCGCGGCACAAAAAGGTCGAGCAAGGCGTGTTGCCGAGTTTGCCTTCAGGCGCGCTCAAGACCCCTTAACGGTTGCGCGTTCCTCCTACATAGGAGGATGCGCCAGCACTTCGCTGCTGAATGCAGCTTTCGAGTATCGCTTACCCGCGACGGGAACAGTACCGCACGCGCTGATTGAACTCTTTCCCACAGAGGAAGAAGCCTTTGCGGCGGTTGCCAATGCCTACAACCGCTATACGCTCCTGCTCGACACCTACGATCCGCGTAACGCTATCCAGACGGCTATAGAAGTTGCACTCCGTTCGCAGGAGACGCTGGGACACACGCTGGCAGCCGTACGCCTGGATAGTGGCGATATTGCTGCCGATAGCATTTACATTCGTCAGCAACTAGACAGGGCCGGCCTGACAAACGTACGCATCCTCGCAAGTGGGGACCTGGACGAATGGAAGATTACGGAACTCATTGAAGCGGGAGCAGCTATCGATTCGTTTGGCGTTGGCACAACCCTCGGCAGCGGTGCTGGCTCGGTCGAGCTTGGCGTATCCGGTGGAGCGCTCGGAGCTGTCTACAAGGAAGTGTGGTATGTAGATGAGACAGGTACAGAATATCCAAAAGTAAAAATTGCCGGGTCTAAATCGACGTGGCCCGGTAAAAAAGAGATTTATCGTCACCCCCAATGGGAGGAAGATGTCATTCAGCTTGCCCATGAACCGCGTCCAGAGAACTATCAACGTCTCCTGCGGCCCGTCATGCGCAATGGCGAGATGATCCCCGGCAGTCTCCCCCCGCTTTCTGAGATCCGAGAACTGGCGCAACAAAACTTGGAGATGCTGCCAACCCGTTACCGGGAATTCTCTGTTGAACAGCCATATCCCGTCCGCTTTAGCGAAGGTCTCCAGGCGCTGCGCACGCAGGCTGCACAACTTGTGGGTATAACCGCCCTGGAATAGCAGCACCATAGGATGAAGCG
>DMFQ01000126.1:16239-17181 GCA_003450555.1 Ktedonobacter sp. | reverse complement strand
CGCTTCATCCTATGGTGCTGCTAATAACTCAAGGGTTATATAGTATATATCTATTTAGCTAAGAGAAAGTCCTCATTAGATTAAAGGAAGCTTAGCATTTTTGTTGTTGACTTGTTTCTTCCATTACTATGGGTTACGCTGAGCGAAGAATCATATGCGGCAAGTTACATCTTGTGGCATAGGCAGACTCATTATAAACTCAGAGGAGTAATGTTATGACCGTTTTTAACAACTTTGGCGAGGCAGTGTTAAGTGCTTTAGGCCATGCGCTTGATATAGTGCTGGTATTCGTGCCCTTATTGCTTGGCTTCCTACTCATCCTACTCGTTGGATACATTATTGCGGCTGCACTCAGTAAAGCCGTGACCTTTCTACTGCGCAAGATCGGCTTCGACAATCTGGCGAACCGCATCGGTCTCTCACGACTGGAACAGAACATGGGCGTTCGCTTAGACGCCGCCGGTATCTTAGGGAAGATCGTGTTCTGGTTCATCTTCCTGGTATTCCTGGTCCCGGCAACGAATGCGCTTGGGCTGACCGCTGTCAGTGGGATTCTGAACACGATGATTGCGTATATTCCTAATGTGTTCGTCGCCATCCTGGTGCTGTTCCTGGGAACGCTCGCCGCTACCTTCGTCGCGGATATCGTACGTGGGGCGACGGCCAGCACCAATATTGGCAATTCCAACCTCTTTGCGAATGTCGCACGCTACGCCATCATTGGTTTCGCTGCCCTCATTGCGCTTGAGCAACTGCAGATCGCGCCAGCCCTGCTCAACATCCTATTCACCGCCATTATAGGCGCGCTTGCTATCGCTTTCGGTCTGGCCTTTGGCCTGGGTGGTCAAGATGCCGCGCGCCGCTGGCTCAATCGTGGTGAAAGTGCAGTAACCAATGCTGCTTCACAGATACAGGCGCAGCAGAGCGTCAATCAAGCAAGCA
>DMFQ01000126.1:14643-16131 GCA_003450555.1 Ktedonobacter sp. | reverse complement strand
CTACCCACAACAATATGATCAGACGGCGCAGGTGCCATTTAACCGTCCACCAACTCGCTAAGGAACTTTCATTTCATAAGCCTGACATGCTCTAATTGTAAGAGCAGAAAGAAGACTCGGAGCAACTTTGTTTCGAGTCTTCTTTTTTCCTTTTGCTGAAAAATGGCATATCGCGAAAAAATCAGGTATACTCTATCAAGCTAGCGCTGTACTATAGAAATCCTCTCAAAGCGCTATTCTTCGTTTACAGTTGATCATATGCTGACAAAGGACATGAGAACAGGATAGGAGGGTAATCCAAAAACTTTTCCACTTGTATCGTACTGTAACCGACTTTGTATTTTGCCCACCATCTTCTCTGAAAAGGAGTACAACCTTGACAGAAATCCTGAAGCAGACGCGCAGTATTTGTTCTGTGTGCGGTGAAATTGTTCCTGCCACCTATGAAGTGCGTGATAACCAGCAGGTATTTTTCACGCGCACGTGCCCATCTCATGGCGATGTGAATACCGATCTTGGATACAACGCTGCTTACTATCGTAAGTCGTTCGATGTTGAAAAGATTATGATCGACCGTTACGGCGATGGGGGAGACACCGATATCTCAAAGGGACTTTCGCCTTTCCCACTGCGCAAGCCAGCGGGATTGGCCATCTTGGAGGTAACCGAGCGCTGTAACCTCACCTGCCCAATGTGCTACGCCTACTCTAGCCCATCAGAGCGAGACTACTCACTGGAGGAGATAGAGACGCGGCTCGATCAACTGATTTCAGTCGAGGGGAAAGGTATCTCTCTGCAAATATCAGGTGGAGAGCCATCCGTACGCAAAGACCTGGACAAAATTGCTGCTATGGTCAAGCGTAAGGGCTTCGGTCAGTTAGAGATGGTCAGCAACGGCATCCGCCTGGCCCGCGAACCAGGTTTTGCCGAAAAACTCGTCGAATGGGGCTTCACGTCGGTCTACCTTCAGTTCGATAGCACCCGCCCTGAAGACATTATCAAGCTACGCGCCGAAGATTTATGGGATGTGCGCGTCAAGGCCATTGCCGCGCTCGAGCGCGTAAAACTTCCCTCGACCCTGGCAGTCTCCCTTTATGATGGCCTCAACAGCGACCAGATCCAGCAGGTCATCGACTTCGCCTGGCAACATCCGGCTACCGTCTGCGCAATCGCCTTCCAGGCCGCAACTCCCTTTGGCCGCTTCGAGGTCAACAATGACCATCAGGAGAGCGAGAGCAATGGCAACGGTCATAGTGACAAGGAACAGCCCGCTGCACCGCGCAAATTGCGTATGCCTGAAATCCTCAAACTGATTGAGGAACAGACCGGCGTTTCTGAAGATCTGTTCTTTCCCGTGGGCGAAGGCTCACCACTCTGCAATACCTTCACATTGCTCAAATACACGAAAGAAGGCTACAAACCTGTTGCGCCGAACTTTACCCTCAAGGAGTTCATGGACGTGATGGGGCCGCGCCCAAATATGACCCT
>DMFQ01000126.1:9322-14501 GCA_003450555.1 Ktedonobacter sp. | reverse complement strand
CGCAAGACGCTCACACTCTTCGTCAAACCATTCATGGACGAGAGTGATATCGATATGAGCAGAATTGAACGCTGCTGTTTCCACAACGCATCACCAAGGGGGGTGATGTCATTCTGTGCTCTGAACGCAAAAATGCGCCCGGCCCAACCCCACGCCGAGGAAAAGGCTTTTATTCCTTTACCAACGCGTCGCTCCAAACAACAACAGGCCGTAGCACACTGAGAATTGAGAGACCCGTAAATAGAGAAGGGCATCATGTCGATACCCTTCTCTATTCATGCTATCTTTGCTGCTGCAAATAGGAGGGATCGATGCGCTTCTCGATCATTGTACCGGTGCTAAACGAGGAAGCGGTGCTGGATGATCAACTCGCCCATCTCATAGTACAGTGCGCCCAGTACGATTGCGAAGTGCTCATTGTTGACGGAGGAAGCACTGACAACACCATCAACATTGCCCAACGCTATGGACAGGTTATTCATTCAGCGCGTGGCCGTGCCACTCAGATGAATGCAGGCGCGGCGGCGGCACGTGGAGAGGTACTTCTTTTCCTGCACGCCGACACTCGTCTCCCCGACGAGGCTTTCAGTGCTATACAACGATCTCTGGCGTCACCAGAAGTCATCGGTGGAGCCTTCCAGCTCTGTTTTAACTGTAATCAATGGCCCTACCGGTTCGTGGCATGTATCACTAATCTGCGCTCGCGCCTGAGCACTATTTTTACCGGAGACCAGGCATATTTTATCCGTGCCACCAGTTTTCAGGCAGTTGGCGGCTACCCTAATCAAGCGCTGATGGAAGATTTGGAGATCATTACGCGCCTGCGCAAGATAGGGAAAGTCTCCCTCTTACCTCTCTACGTCACGACATCGGCAAGACGACACGAAAAGTTGGGGCTACTTCGCAGCGTCCTTTTTATGTGGTACATGCGCACACTCTATAAGTTCGGTGTTTCACCGGCTCAATTGCAACGCATGTATAGTGACGTACGATAAAACTGAGAGTGAGGCTATGGAGGCTATCACGCAACTTTCAATCATTATCCCTACGCTTAACGAGGAAAAACTCATTGAGCGTACCCTGCTTGCTGTGAAAGAACGCGCTCCCACCGCCGAAGTTGTCGTTGTGGATGGCGGTAGCAGAGACGCTACAGTTGCCCTTGCCAACCGACATGTAGCAGTAGTGAGCGCGCAGCGTGGTCGTGGCGGACAACTCAATGCTGGCGTTCAAGCAACACGGGGGAATATCCTCCTCTTTCTTCATGCCGACACTATTCCTGACCAACCAGGCATCAACGAGCTTCTAGAAGTTATGCAGGACGAACAGGTCACCGGCGGAGCTTTTCGCATGCGCTTTGACAACACGCGTCCAATCTACAAGCGCATTGGAGCAAACGTCACCCAACGTTCTTTGCGCACCAAAAGCTACACAGGAGACCAGGGTATTTTCACCAGGCGCAGCACATTTCAGCAACTTGGCGGACATCGTGACTGGCCATTTATGGAAGACGTGGACTACAGCGAACGTATGAGCAGAAATGGGCAGGTCGTCCTCCTATCTCACGAAGTAGAAACTTCCGCGCGCCGTCACGAGCGCTGGGGCCTGCTGCGAACGCAACTAACAGTGATGGTGATTCGTATCCTTTACCTCTTGAAAGTACACCCCGCAACGTATGAATGGCTCTGGTCTGAAGTACGCTGAAGCATGCGATGTTAATGGTTTTCAAAAATGTGACTCATGCGTTACAATAGACAAAGAACATCGCAAACGAAAGCACACCTTAAGATGGAGAGTATCACAGCGCAAGATACCAGCAAACCCGGAGAGGTTCCAGACTCGAGTATCAGCCTCGATCAACAAGAAGAAGGTCAAACGCAGCAAGCCATAGTGTCCACGATCCCCGTCAACATCGTCTGGACGCCGCGTTTCATAGTGCTCTTTGCCATGACGTTGGCATTTGGATTGAGCGTTGAAAGCCTGCTGACTCTGGCCTGGGTGAATCATCTCATTCAAGCCCGGTTGGTGCTATTATCCGAAACACTCCTGGCCTTTAGCTGTCTGATTGTGATCGCGATTAGCTCACGCTCCAGGTGGATCCGCCTGGGAGCTATTTTTGGCTCCAACTGGGCCATTTTCACAAGCATCAATCTCTTTGTACCCGTTAGCTCGCTTGATCCCAGCACGCCGATCTTTTCTCTGTTGAACGCCATCATTTGTAGTGCGTTGTTCGGCACCTTTATTTGCTTTTCCATCGAGCACACATTCGTCACAAAATGGGATCACTGGTTCTTCAGGCTGGCACTCATTGGGAGTATCTGTGCCGTCCCGCTCATCTTCTTCATCACGCCGCCAGAAAATCGTTCTTTGAGCGCGTTTGAAAGCGGTATAGCAGCATTGATGCTTGTTCTCAGCCTGCTAGTCTGGTGGGCACGACCCTCGTGCTGGAACGTACAGCCCGGTCTGACTCTCCTCTTTGGACTGCTACCCGCTATTGAACTTTTCCTCTCTGTCCCTACTATAGGCACAGGAAGCACAAACTTTTACCTCACTCAAGTATCCCTGCTCTGCTTTCTGCTCGCTTTAATGCGACTCTTACAAGGCATGAAGCGCCGTTAAACGCTCGTTCACTCTTCTTCTTCCATGCACCCATCGACCATTACCAGATTGCCGTGGGGTCCTATCCCGCCTGGCGTACACCAGATGCACCGGGAAAAGTGTGGGGACAACCCGATGGACTCGACACGAACATCTGGTATGGTGGCACTGAACAGTTTGGCCAGCAGTCAATCTTTGATGTCGCTAAAAGCTATGGTATGAACACCGCAGTTATCGGAGGTAGCGACTACCCAACGGGCCACATTACCGACGGCAATGTCGATCAAATCACGCTCGGGAAAAACATCAATGGCGTACCTACGCAATGGGTGACAGAAGTTGAAAACTTTATCACAGCCCACGCCTCCAATCCCAATGGCTTTTTGATCTACATGCCGATCACTGAAGCTGAGGGACGCTCAGTCGAGAGCACCAGCCCTGACGATGCGAGCTCGCAAGGACTCTATCAACAGGCCAGCAGCTGGGATGACCAGGCTTTTGGGCTGTTACAAACATGGCTACAGCAGAACAACTATGCCGGTAATACAGCCGTCTCTATTACGTCAGACGAGGCGCAGAACGATCACACTAGCTTTGACAATTTCTATGGTCTTGGCAGTACAGGACAGGGTACCACCCGCCACGTCCCATTCGTTTTATCAGGCCCTGGCATTGTCAGTGGACAGACCTATGGTACAACGATGGGTATCGATGACATGAGCACGAACTATATGTATTCGATCGGCCTACCCGCACCAGTCGATAGTCGTGGACACGTCATCTCCAGCTTCTTCACTTCAGGTGGCGCCCCCACGCCGACACCGACTGCCACTAATACAGCGACACCATCACCAACCGCTACCAATACGCCATCACCGACGGCAACTGCTACCAATACTCCGACGCCATCGCCGACCGTTACCAGTACAGCGACAGCGACTCCAACGAGTACTTCTACCTCAACTCCTACAGCGCCTCCCGGCTCTAACCTGGTCCAGAATAGTAGCTTCGAGGCAAGCAGCAGTGCATGGGTCAATGGAGGTGCAGCTCCCCCGAGACGCTCGACGACCCAGGCGCACAGCGGGTCCTATTCGTTGAAATTGGGCTACAGTAGCGCTCAACAAGGCGATTCAACGGCCTACCAGTTGGTATCGATTCCATCCGGTACAAAAACAGCCAGCCTGACCTTCTTCTACAGTCCCGCCAGTAATGACTCGAGCACCTACGCCTGGCAAGAGGCCGACGTAGTAAACAGCGGCGGGACTATCATAAAACAGCTCTTCAGAAACAGCACTAATGACCAGACCTGGATTCAGATGAGCTTCGACCTCTCATCCTATGCAGGACAAACCATCGGCATCCAATTCCTGGATCACGAGAACGCTAATGGAGGAGCTTATTACAATTATATGTACGTCGATGACGTGTCGTTGAATGTGCATTAAGACAATTTGAGGGAAGAGAGAAGGGGGCGTCTTGGTGAAGCGAGGCGTCCTCTTCTTTCTGTCTTTTTGAGCAGACTACAGCGACTTCTCGAAGAGCAAAAGGGTAATAAAAAACGTGACAGAGCCGCCGTTGGCTTTGCTTTTTCATACCATCTGATATTATGACGACCAATATAGCATGATTAACCGGTTACTTATCACCCCAACACGTGTCTCTGTTTATGTCACCTTATCACGCACAAAGTGGCCCCTCTCAGCAAAGCCTACGAAGCCGCAATCCCCTTAAACAAATAAACCAGCGTCCGCATATCCCCCACAAGAAACGTCTCCTTCACCTCAACAGGTCGTACTTCTCCCTGTCGATTCACCCAGACCGTTATGTATCCAAGCTCGGTGGCAGGCACAACATCGTATTTGAAACCAAAACCAGCGTGCCAGATTTCCTCTTTGGGCAACCCTAACCGCTCCTGCGCTAGAAGAAATCCTTTGTGGCTAGGCTTGTATGCCCCTGCCTGCTGGGCCGTAATAATTGCATCAAACTTCACACCAATCGTCTTTTCAGTCTCCTGGATGATATCATCATCCGTATTAGTGATTAGCGCCACCTTCACATACTTCTGTAATTCAAGAATCGCCTCCCGCGTATCTGGAAACGGCCTCCATCTGCCCATCGCATTGGCGAATTCCTCGACATCGGTCTCTGCATAGGGCACGTGAAAGTGATCGAAGGCGAACTTCATGGTATCGCGCAGCACCTGGCGGTAAGGCAGGTATGGCCCCTGGATGTATTGAAACTGCATCACCTCCCAATAGTTCTGCAACGCGCGCGCGTTTACGTCCGTAATATTGTGCTCCACTAATTTCAGCGCGAAATATTGCTGAATCTCTGCTTCCCAGTCGATCAGCGTTCCATAACAATCAAAGGTAATGGCCTTTGGCAATGTATACATTTTTCCCTCTTTCGTCTTAGCAGTCTTTGTGCATATCATTCACTTCGATTTCTCCAACCCACGGCTTGCCGCTCCAATTAGCGCGCAGCCGGGGTTGAGAATGACAGATATCGGCATATCATTGAGCAGTTTGACAAAGCGCCCCTTATTACTGAAGGCTTGCAGAAAATGTTCACTCTCCAGAAAAGT
>DMFQ01000126.1:3871-9095 GCA_003450555.1 Ktedonobacter sp. | reverse complement strand
GCCATGTTTCCGGTCTCTGCGCCCAATATGGCAACAAAGGTATTCAGTGTGGCAATACATAAATCGGACGATCTATCCAGTGCAGCATTGACGATGATCGGCGTAAAATCTGCCGCTTTCGCCAGGCTGTCGGCCAGCCAGAGCGGCTCTACAGCAACTCCGCTATCCCTGAGATAGGCATAGATATTGGGAATGCCCTTGCCGGAGCAAACGCGTTCATAGCTCACATGGTCATATCGTTTGAGCAGGTAGCGCAGCAACCCCATTTCTTGCTCATTGGTAGGCGCAAAATCACAGTGTCCCCCTTCTGATGTATGGGGATGATAATGCGACTCGTCATCCCACGTCAGAAAAGCCTCGCCCAGACCGGTGCCAGGCGCGACGATAGCAATATTTCCATGGGTAATGGGCTGCCCTTTGCTCAACGTATGCAGTTCATCGGGTTTCAGGTAAGGAATAGAGCGGGCAATGGCCTCCAGATCATTGATCAGGCGCACAGACGAGAGGTGCAGCGCTTCCTGAAGCTGCTGCTCGTTCATATCCCACGGTAAATTCGTAATCGTCGCCCGGCCACTCACAACAGGGCCAGCTACCCCGAAGCTCGCCCGGTCTACCGCTATGTTGGTCTGAGCCAAAAAGGTATGGACAAGCGCCTCCAAACTAGGGTAAAGAGCGCTAGGAAATGTTGCCTCTACCAACGGCTTGCGCAAGCCCTCCTCAGGCGAATAAATAGCCAGGTTTGTCTTCGTACCACCAATATCACCTGCAAGTAACATCTTTCTATTCTCCTCAGTAAACGGCACATCAGCCATTCACGTATATAGTAGGGACAATTCCTTGCGATTGCCCTAGAATCTTGCCACACCAGCCAGTCACATATATGTACGGGCAATCCCTTGCGGTTGCCCTGGTTGCTAGCCCGGTTGCCCTGAAATCTTGCCTCTAGCCTCCAATTTTTAGCGAAGCCTTAACTGCCCAATAAAAAATCGTGACATCAACCATAGATTGGTGTATAATACCGTCCTTAGAAACACAATGCCAAAACAGGACTATATCCAGCAGTATAAACCATGCATGCTCGGAGAGGCAAAGCAATGACCACGACAACAACTATTACGCAAGGGAAATATCATATCTGGACGGTCGGCTGCCAGATGAACCAGGCTGATTCTCAACGCATCCAGTCCATCCTTGATGAACTAGGATGGGAAGAGACGAGCATGGATCAGGCCAACCTCGTGATCCTCAATACCTGCAGCGTGCGTAAAGCGCCGGAAGAAAAAGCGCATAATCAGCTTGCGCAGCTTAAGCACGCCAAGTCGAAGCGTAGCGACCTCCTCGTGGCAATGATGGGCTGCATGATCGGTAACCAGAAGACCATCGACGAACTGGGCAAACGCTACCCACACATTGATCTGTTCATGAAAGTTGAACAGGCGGACATTCTCCCCCGTTTCCTCGAAGAGCGCTGGACTCCCATTTCAGGTGCGGGCTGCCTTGACATCGAATACATGCCCAATGATGACGATACAGATACCCTCGATTCTGCGAGCGAAATGGTCTTACCTACTTTTGCTACTTCAACGAATACCATCGGGAAACGCACAGTCCTGCCGATGGCTATCACGCCGAAACCAGGTGAACGAACCGCCCACTACCCCACGAAGATCGAACCGACGCAAGCTAGTCCAACCGCCTGGCTCCCGGTCATTCTGGGCTGCAATAAGGTCTGTACCTATTGTATTGTGCCCTATCGTCGAGGTCGCGAGCGCAGCCGTCCCATAGCAGAACTGCTGGTTGAGGCGCGTTCCCTGGTCTCTAAAGGCGCGAAAGAGCTGACGCTGTTGGGACAGACCGTCGAGGCCTATGGACTCGATTTGCCGGATAAGCCTGACCTTTCCCACCTCATGAGCGACTTGAGCGAGATCGCTGGTCTGGAACGCATTCGTTTTATGACCTCGTATCCGCGCCATATGACCGACAGCATGATTGAACGCATGGCACATCTGCCCAAAGTCTGCGAACACCTGAATATTCCCGTTCAAGCCGGTGACGATGCCCTGCTCAAGCGCATGAAACGAGGCTATACACTTGACGAATACCGTGAAAAGATCCAGCGCGTTCGAGAGTTATGGCCAGGCATCACCCTCTCTACCGACGTGATCGTGGGTTTCTGCGGAGAAACTGAGGAAGAATTCCAGCATACGCTCGACCTGCTCAAAGAGATTCGCTTCGATGTAGTTCACGTCGCCGCTTATTCAGTTCGCCCTGGCACCGTCGCTGCTCGTTGGGATGACGACATCCCGCTGGCAGAAAAGAAACGCAGACTGCACGCGGTGGAAGAAGTACAGTCGGCAATTGCCCTCGAAATCAATCAGCAGTATATCGGAAAAATTGAAGAAGTGCTGGTCGAAGAAGCAAATACCACCCATGGACGCCAGCAATGGAAGGGACGCAACCGGGCCAACAAACTGGTTTTCTTCCCACATCCGGCTGAAGATAACGTTATTCAAGCAGGTGATCTCGTAAAGGTAACAATCGAACGCACTACTCCCTGGTCGTTGCAGGGTTGCGCAGTTGCTGTATAATAGGCTGACTATCAACTTGATGATGGAGGAGGCGTTTGATGACGCAAGCACAATCTTCTGAAGAGAAAGCACAACTTAAAGTTCAATGGACCCGTCTGGCGATTGACCAGGCTTTGGCGAACCAATGGGAAGAAGCGATTACAACCAATCGCAACATCCTGAATATCTTTCCCAACGAACCGGAAGCCTATAATCGCCTGGGAAAGGCCTACAGCGAGTTAGGACGGTATTCGGAAGCCAGGCAGGCCTACAACCAGACGCTGAAATACAATCCGAACAACTCTATTGCAAAGAAGAATTTAGACCGGCTCTCGATGCTCCAGGAAGAACTCGTCACAACTCATGCTGGAGCAGAACGCATTGATCCCAGGCTCTTTATCGAAGAGACCGGCAAAACTGGAACATCGGACTTGATCAATATCGCGCCAACCTCTATTCTTGCCAGGGTTGGGGTCGGTGACAAAGTTCAACTGCACGTCAGTGGTCACACCATTTTCGCGCGCAATGCGGCAGGCGAAGATATCGGACAGTTAGAACCGCGCCTCGCCAACCGCCTGATCAACTTCATGGAAGGTGGCAATCGTTATGCGGCAGCAATCCTTGCCATGGAACCGGGCATGGTACGGCTGATAATTCGTGAAGATTATCAACATCCTAGCATGTTTGGCAAAGTCAGCTTCCCGTCACAGGGCGGAGGCGATACGATCCGCGCGTATACCAAGGATACTATGGTACGCTATGATCGCGGCGATGACGATGACGAACTGGGAAATGACGACGAGTATTATGACGGCGGAGATGAAACCGACGAGCTGACCGAAGTCGATTTCGAGGGTGCTGCCGAACCCGAAGAGTAGTGTATCAAGAAACCATAATGTATTAAGGAGCAAACAATGAACAAAACGAAAAAAGTAGCATGGCACAAACATCTGGTACGAGCACAAAAGAATAAAGAGAAGCGCATAGCGCAAAAGGCAAGTGGAGCCACTACTACTACTTCCACATCGACAGCGCGGCGATAATCGCCGCGCTACCTTATTACGGGTTCGTGAGCGATGAGCAGTTCGTCTTCTCCGACATCTTCTGCCTCGGTACGTAATATTCTGACCCTGCTTGCCTCTCGCGATGCCTACCTGGTAGGAGGCGTAGAGGGGCTGGAACGTCGGGTGACATGGTCCTGTCGTATGCGTGCACGCCTCCCTGCCTTTGAAAGCGTGCATGGGGGAGAACTTGCTCTGCTTGGGATCTCCCAACTGCGTCGACTCGATGAATCGCTCCCCCATCTTCTCAAAAGCTTGCATCAAGAGGGTGTAGCGGCGGTAGCTGTAGCAGCCCCCTCTATCGAAGCTCTGGGGGAAGAAGCCTGCACGCTCGCGAACCAGCTCCATCTCCCATTGATTCTCCTCCCTCAATCAACATCACTTGAAGTGATCGAGCGTGAGGTGATTACTTTTGTGGTAAGCTTCCGCGGCGAGATTGAACGCAAAGCCACAGAACTCTCGCATCAACTCATGCAGCTAAGCATACAGGGCGCTGGCATACAGGGTATATGCGAACAAATCGCTAACAGTTGCAACAAATGGGTCATCGTACAGGATACTGAGCACCACATTCGCCTCCAGACAACCCCTGCGGAAGCCGGAATGCTCTCTTTACCGGCAACGCTTGATGATCAGATTCTCTGGCAACAGGGTCTTACCCAGATTCTTGCCCCCATTCTTATACGCCACGAAGTTGTCGGCTTTCTTTCATTGATCGGGAGCGAATGGCGATTTCGATTACCTGGATCGCATCATATTGGGTCAGGTCGTTCCAATTCTGGCGCTGGAATTCGCGCGCGAAAAAGAGCGTAGCGATGTCGAGAACCGCTATCAACTGGAAGCCTTCATGGATGTGTTGCAGGGCAATTTTCAGCAGCCAGAAGAAATGCTGGTGCGCGCCCGTCTGCTAGGGTATGATCTCACCACACCACAGGTCGTCACCATTTTTGAGCTTCATTCCGACGAGCCAGAGCATCCTCCCGGCAGTCCTAAGGCCCAATGGAGTAGAAGGGTTCGCGATGAACTCCTCCTGGCGTGGCCTTCATGTTGGGTTTTACATGAGGCTCGCCGTGTCACTGCTTTACTCCCTCTCATAACAGCGGACAATCACAGCAATCCCAGCGGAAGTGATAATGAAAATATCCTTCTTACGCGCGTGGAACGCGTACATGCGCGTTTACAGCAAAACAACAACGCTGCTTTGCCAGCATATTCAATTGGCATTGGACGTGCTCCCGGGAATCTACAAGGCATCCCTCAATCCTATCGCGAGGCGCAACAGGCCCTTGAAATTGGACGTCAGCTCTTTGGTGAGAACAAGATCCACCCGTTCGCCCATCTTGGTATCTACCGTCTTCTCTTCCTACTCAAAGGGCAAAGCGAACTGAACGATTTTTACCAGGAAACGCTCGGCCCGCTTCTCAACGCCGATACCCGCGGCGATAGTAATCTGATCAACACATTAGAAGCTTACTTCCGCAGTAATGGGAATCTGAGCGAGACGGCCCGCGCCATGCATTTTCACCGCAACTCATTACTGTATCGCCTGGGAAGAATAGAAGAGACATTGGGACGTTCACTCGATGATCCCGAACT
>DMFQ01000126.1:0-3705 GCA_003450555.1 Ktedonobacter sp. | reverse complement strand
GACTATTGGCGTCCCATCACTTGTACCGAAACAAACGATTGGCCCGAATAAGAGCAAGAGATGGAGTAACATCTTTCGCTCTCTCATTGTAACCTCACGATTGCTTGAAGACGTTCCCAGCAGCAGCCCGTAGTAACCGATCACGGATGGCCAGTCCAAGACCATGTTCATCAAAGCTCCGGCAGAGTATGACCTCTACGCCATACGTTTCTAAAGTGCGCAAACCGGCGAATAATGCCGCTGCGACCTTTTCAGGGGCGGCAGCGTTACCAAGAGTGTATACCTGAGCGCCACTATCTTGAAACGCTGCTACATCTTCGTCCGCGACCAGGACGCCGATACGCTCTCCATTCTCGCGTCTCCGCTGAACTTCGGTCAACATGGTGGCACGCATCACCTCTGCTGTACCTTCAAAGAGGAGCAAAGGAACAGCAGGTGCATAATGGGTCAAGAGCTGACCTGGCGACCGTTGAGCTTCTAGACTTGTATCATTGTCTCTCCTCTCCTTGTTCGCTGGCAGAGGAAGTCGAACATCGGGTAATACGGCCCGCAGTTCTTCCAGGCTGACGCCCCCTGGACGCAGAATAGTTGGGACCATTGCACACAGGTCGAGCACCGTCGACTCGACACCAACCTCGCAAGGGCCACTATCGAGAATCAGTGGCACACGCCCCTGCAGGTCGGCCAGAGCGTGCTGGGCGGTCGTCGGGCTAACGTGCATAAAGCGGTTGGCGCTGGGCGCGGCTATCGGTGTACCCGCGGCGCGAATGAGGGCGAGCGCAACCGGGTGACGCGGCATGCGTACAGCGACGGTCTGCAATCCGGCTGTGACCAGTGCCGGTACGAGTGGTCGACGCGGCAGGATCAATGTCAATGGCCCAGGCCAGAATGCACGAGCCAATTGATGTACCTGCGCTGGAATTTCAGAAGCCAGCTCGTCCAGGGTACCTTCATCCGCGATATGTACGATTAATGGGTCACTGAATGGTCGTCCCTTGGCAGCAAATATCCGCTCTACGGCACCAGGTTGTAATGCATCAGCTCCAAGGCCATAGACGGTCTCGGTAGGGAAAACCACAACTTCACCTGCTCGTATCAAAGCGGCAGCGCGCTCAATCTTAGCTATCTCAGGATGAATAGCATCAACAGTTACAACTTCCGTGTCTATTTTCGGCATAAGCTTTACAGACCTTAATCATGTGGACGAGATCCAACCTAATATTGGCACGAGTATAGCATGTTGCGCAAGACATCAACAACGAGATAATAGAACCAACATTGGCATTGTTACATGACGAAATACGCATTCTTGCAAGCTACCCATAGTTTTGTGATACTATGGACGAACCAGCAAGGAGGTTACTTCCATATGCAAAGACCATCCTTTGCGTCACGTGAAGAATACGCGCGACACTTTATCGACATAGAGTATTGGCAACCATATGTAGAAGCTATCTGTGAGCGGCATAACCTGGCACCTTCCCATCACATTCAACGGGGTTTACCTGGATCAAATCCGGTCTTTATCGTCGATGAACGCTATGTAGTGAAAATATATACCCGTCTTTTCGGTGGGGCCGAAAGTAGCGCCAGGGAGCTAAAGCTGTACAGCCTGTTTGCCCGTTTTCCTCAACTTCCTTTCCCTATCTTGCTCGCATTCGGAACACTCTTTCCCGTAGGGCAAGAGTGGCACTGGCCTTACATCGTTATAAGCGTCATACCGGGCACAAACATAGGTGAGTTCTATGAGCAGGTACAGTACGCAGACAAGCTAGCTCTCGCCAGGTATCTTGGGCCGCTATTGTACAAACTACACAACCTCCCATTGGATGGTTTACAATCTTTCAAACCCGCGTGGGATGGTTTTGTCAGTTTTCTCGAGCAACAGAGACATAGTTGTGTAGAGAATCATAAATGTTGGAAGGCTCTTCCCGCTTCCCTGATCGGCCAGATAGATGGCTATCTCCTACCCGTTCGAACGCTCGTTAATCAAAGAAGTAGACCTTTGCTCCTCCATTGCGATTTGAATCAAGATCATGTCATGGGGTTTCTCAAAGACGGGCACTGGCAAACTACTGGTATCATCGATTTTGGAGACGCCAGGATTGGGGAGCGGCTCTACGAACTTATCGCCTTGCATGTGGGACTCTTCCACGGGGATAAAACCCTTCTGAGAGCATTTCTGGAAAGCTACGGGATTGACAAGATGGTAGAAAAGCAGTTTGTGCACCAAGCAATGAGCTATACACTTTTGTTTGAATTCGACGTACTTGGCCCAATCCTTCAAGCAACTCCGTCTTTAAGAAGTGCCACTTCCCTTGCTAAACTAGCCGAACTCCTTTGGGACATAGAATGACCAGCAAAATGGCACAGGAGCTACCACTACAGACCAACAATGGCAAAACTTGCGAGACATGATAGGGCATGTTATACTCGACTTCATACTAAAACATCTTTCATGAGGCAGAAGAGCACTGTTAATGCAACCACCTGATCCACCTACTGTCCACCGGCAAACAAACAGGTTAGGATGTATTGTGGGACTGGGATGCATCATGCTCTCCATCGGCCTGATCCTCAGTATCGCAATCTATACATATGCTGCACACCCAACTCACCTCTCCATCATGAGCAAGGCCACTCCCACGCTAACTGGTACATTCAGCACACCTCCACCGAAGATTACCTGTACCACGATACCTCAACATAAGGGTGATAAGACAATTTCTATTACCTCCAGCGGTCTCAAACGTACCATGCTTATCCATCTGGCATCGTCCTATGGTATCCAGCCCCAGGCCTTGATAATTAACTACCACGGCTACAATTCCACCATAGAACACTTTGCCCACTACTCGAACATGGAAACCGAAGCCGACAAAGCAGGTTTCGTGCTCGTTTTCCCACAAGGGGTCGATAATCCCCCATCTTGGAATGCCGGCGTCGGTGCACGGGGGCCAACAGGAGATGCCAATGATATTCAGTTTACACGAGACATGCTCAACTTCTTAGAAAAGAACTACTGTGTCGACACGGATCGCGTCTATGTGACCGGTTACTCGTTGGGAGGCGGCATGGCATATCGTGTAGCCTGTTCCCTGAGCGACCGGATTACCGCCCTTGCCACCGTCGCCGGAGCCTTCTACCCTGCTCCAGGGGGCTGTCAACCAGCACATCCCATTCCAGTCTTAGAAATTCATGGGCAGGCGGATCAATTCGCCATCTATAATGGCAATCCAACTTTAATGACTACATCCGTACCGGTATACTTACATATCTGGCTCACCCGCGACGGGTGTAGCCATTCGTCCAGAGTTATCTTTCAACGGCAAGATGTTACGGGCATAGAATGGGGAAACTGTGTGCCCGGCGTAATGGTTGAACAATATAAAGTCTCTGATGGAGGGCACACATGGCCAGGAGGAGGAAGCAGCGCGACGTTGGGATATACCACACATGTGATAGATGCTAACGTCGTCATCTGGAACTTTTTTCGTCAGTTTTCAAAGTGAAATCTTTTACTATGGCTGCTCTGCTCATAGTATTGGAGAAAGTGCTCTAAAATACCTCTTTGTTGCACTTGAAGTCCCTCGAGCAACTCCGCTTCGTTATGCCAGGCTGACTGTCCTTCAATGCTATTTTTTAGTTCCCCAGCAACCACTTCAGCATAATAAATCACGGTAAGTGTGCTCATACGAGTGAAAC
>DMFQ01000408.1:423-4267 GCA_003450555.1 Ktedonobacter sp. | reverse complement strand
TGGATGACCCTGAGCTGCGACGACAAAATGTTTCACAGAAAGCTTCAAGCAGCTCCGCGATACCATCTTCAGCGCGTCCGCTTATACGTACTCCCTTACCCAACTCTTTCACGGACTGGTGATGAAGGCTATTGACCCAGAGTTCCCGTGTGCCAAAGACCTCCTCCGCTTTGCTCCCTTCCTCGATGTGTATACTATGGATGAGCGTGTGACGAGGTAATTCACGTTTACAATGCTGCATAGCTCCTGCAGCCATGGTAGTAATATCCTGATAGAGTGTGCCACCAAGAGCAATATTCACCAACTGCATACCGCGGCAGACACCGAGAGTAGGTAGATTTTCTTGTAAGGCCCAGCGCACCATTGTTAATTCTAACTCATCGAGTTGTTGGTCTACTTCACCGAGCAGTGCATAGGGATCTTCGCCATAGTGTACTGGCTGGATATCAACGCCGCCAGAAAACAATATGCCATCCAACCGCCCTAGCAGCGTGTAAAGCGTTGCAGGGTCGTTAACCATTGGGATAAGAACGGGTACACCGCCAGCGTGTTCTAAAGCGTGGACATAGGCGCGATTATTGCAATAAATTGGACGGCCTGATCCCTCACGGTAGTCTGCTTGACAGGGTATACCTATTAACGGACGCATACAATTACTCCTTCACATGAACAATCAACATAAGTTCATTGGTTTTAATGTGTAATAAAAAAAAGGAACGCTTATCAGGTGCGTTCCGTAAAAAAGAAAAATCTACTTAAACTTCGAAACGCTTGACAACTCCAAATCCAAGAAGCTCCAGCCAGAACTGGAGCTGAGTAATCACGAGGAATTGTTCTGCGTAACTTTGCTGTTGTCTCACGTTTGTACCTTAGTGCATTTACAATGTTATAATGATGTTATACATCTACCTTACAATTGTTGTCAAGCTAATCAGGACTTTGAGTCCATCCATCAACTCCCAAAAAAAGCGTTCCACCACTCCTGCCAGTAACCCTGTTGTACGGCTGGTTTCTGGTGATGTACTACCACTGGCCGCTCCTGTGTGTTTGAGCTTATGATGACCACAGGATGCTCTCCTGGACGCACATAGCCAAGTTGCTGGCGCGCTTCGCTCTCGATGACAAACGGATCTTTGTAATAGCCAGCCAGTCTCACAAGGGTGTCGTGCTTATCCTGTAGCTGCTGAGTCTGCTGTTGCGCGCTCTGTACTCGCTGCATCAGTGAGCTATTAGACCACGCCTGGGCCAATGAGCCAAACAACAAGGCCAGGCAGATTAAGCCTGTTACCCATATGATCGTCTGGGTAAAGAGCGAACCACGCTTGGCACGCGTGCGGCCAACCGTCTCTTCCATGCCTACCGCTGAGGTCACATAGGGAAGACTGCCGCTTGGTCGCGAGGAAATTTGTGTCCTTCTTGGATGCTCCACCTGTTCTCCCTTTGAATTATCTCGTAATGCTACATGTCATGTGTCCTATTATACTTTACGGTAATTCGCGCCTTCGGTCAAGCAGGAACACAATTTTTAATGTGCATGTAAAACGAGCAGGCCCATGAGATCGAAGCCAACGAGCAAGAACATCAGAGCAAGGCTAACCATTATAAGACTACGCTGCCAGACAGAACCCAACCCCTTCGTGCTCGTGTGAGCAACCGATGGTGCCGCTGCCTCAATATTTGGCATAAGACTTGATTGATTCAATTGCCTGGTAACTAGTAAATGGGCCCGCTCTGGATCGGTAAGAGGACCGCTGATAAGGCTCAATTGCCTATTGACACCTATAACGCGGTCACTAATTGCCTGCTCAAATGAGGTATGCAACTCTTCCTCGTCGGGTAGCTGCTGTGATGATACTACTGGAAGCGCAGGCATAGTTGCAAACCAATCCTCCATCATAGAGGTATCGGCTATAAGGTCTTCTGTTTTAGTTGCGCCTATAGCAATGGCGTCTGCCGTAACATTTGCATCGGCTTTAAAACATTCTGTATACATGATCTGCAACTCCTCCCTGCTTATCTATTCTTTATACGCATAAGCATAGCGGAATTTGGACATGAAAACATGGGTCATTTGACATATTTAGGCCTTTTTCGCTTTCCTAAGCATCATCTAACATGATGAGTTACGTATTAATGTTGCTGTCGCTCAAAGAAAAAGGGCGTGATTGCTAAAAGAAGCAAGTAAAAAAACCTTGACATACTTTCATCCCTGTGGTATATTCAAGCTAGCTTCAGAGGTATGTACTGCACCCAACCATTAGTCCCGCCATAATTGGTACCTATGTGTATGTTGTAGCATCGTACCGTACGCTGTCATAGACGCTTTGGCCGACACCTCTTGCATTTCCCATGAACAGAGCATCGTTGTCACCACAAGTCTTTTTAAGGTATTTCCCAAACTGAACCTAGACCCGTAAATGGAACAAAAGTAATTCTTCCCACCGTACCGCCAGGTTCATCACAGAAAGGAGAATGGGCGTGTTGCTCCCAATGGATTTGCTTCGCCCTACACAACGTGAATATCGCTGAGCTAGAAACAAAAACTATCACTGAACTACGCGACATCGCTCGCGACATCGAACTCTCAGGTT
Source organism: Ktedonobacter sp. (assembly GCA_003450555.1). Lineage (GTDB taxonomy): Bacteria > Chloroflexota > Ktedonobacteria > Ktedonobacterales > Ktedonobacteraceae > UBA11361. The sequence continues at coordinate 1,676 of DMFQ01000408.1, read as the reverse complement.
ACACCGCCCTCAAAAAACAAGACCTCGTCTTTCGCCTTCTTCAAGCCAATACCGAACAACAGGGAAACATCTTTAGTGCCGGTGTGCTGGAGATCGTGGAAGATGGCTTCGGTTTCCTCAGACAGGAACGCTTCCTACCAGGAAACATGGATGTCTATGTCTCCCAGTCCCAGATCCGCCGCTTTGGTTTGCGTACTGGTGATATGGTCTCTGGCCAGGTTCGTCCTCCCAAGGATAACGAAAAGTACTATGGTCTCTTGCGTGTCGAAGCCATTAACGGTGTAGACCCTGAAGTCGCTAAACGTCGTCCCCACTTTGATGTCTTAACCCCGATCTTCCCTCGCGAGATGTTTAACCTGGAAACAGGCGCATCAAATATCTCCGGTCGCCTCATAAATCTGGTTGCTCCCATCGGGCGCGGACAGCGTGGTTTGATCGTCTCCCCGCCAAAAGCCGGTAAGACCATGCTTCTTAAATCTATCGCTAACTCTATTACTGAAAATTATAATGATGCCCATTTGATGATCGCTCTGATCGGTGAGCGGCCTGAAGAAGTCACCGATATGAAACGTTCGGTACGCGCCGAAGTTATTAGTTCAACATTCGATGAGCCGACTGAGGCTCATACCCGTGTCGCTGAGATGGTACTGGAACGGGGCCAAACGCCTGGTGGAAGGCGGACGGGATGTAGTGGTCCTGCTGGACAGTATTACACGCTTGAGCCGTGCCTATAACCTGGCTGTGCAGCCGAGCGGGCGTACACTCTCTGGTGGTCTTGATCCAAGCGCGTTGTTCCCTCCCAAGCGTTTCTTTGGAGCGGCCCGTAAAATTGAAGAGGGTGGCAGTCTGACGATTATCGCCACGGCCCTCGTGGATACTGGCAGCCGCATGGATGACGTCATCTACGAAGAATTCAAAGGGACCGGCAACATGGAACTGGTGCTGAACCGCAAACTCGCGGAACGTCGCGTCTTTCCCGCCATTGACATTTCGCTCTCCAGCACGCGCCGTGAAGAGTTGCTCCTCGACGACAAAACCCTCCGCGCCGTTGTCGTTATGCGCCGCATGTTCTCTACACTGGCCGACCAGCGTGGCTTAGAGGCAATGGAGGCCTTGTTACAGCATATGTCCAAGACCAGCAATAACATGGAATTCCTGGCCACCCTCAACAAAAGCATTCTATAGCTTATACAGAAAACATCACGTTAGTACTGTACCGTAAGCGTGCGCTACAGTACTAACGTGATGTTTGT
>DMFQ01000408.1:0-190 GCA_003450555.1 Ktedonobacter sp. | reverse complement strand
GCAGCACGTATGTCCCAATTCTTCCGCCTGAACGTCAATGAAGTCGCTCTTACCGATGCGCTATTTGAATTTGTGATCGATCCACATGCTTCGCGCAACGAATTGCCTGTAATCAGTGTCCTGCACGAGGTAGCTCCTGATATGGTACCGGTGCTCGAATGTATGGTGTTAGATGGTGTGGATGAGCGAG
>DMFQ01000277.1:6138-6389 GCA_003450555.1 Ktedonobacter sp. | reverse complement strand
TAAACCACTCGCACAAAGCGTATATGTGTATACTTAACTTGCATATGCCTCTTCACCATCAGGGCATTTCAGCGTAAAGTTCAATGGTAGACTTTTTATAAGCATTACACTTCTTTTGTCGTGTTTTAGTTTCAAGGTGATCAATGTCATCACATAGCTATTGAAAATTCTCGCAAGTGGAAGGAACAATCTCATGGAAGGCCGTCCAACAGCCGACCTGTCACATTTCTGCGCCAATCTCGACGGCGCAG
>DMFQ01000277.1:5326-5980 GCA_003450555.1 Ktedonobacter sp. | reverse complement strand
TGCGCGGTTCAATGCTCCCATCCAGCCTGGCAATCTACAAGATGTTACAGGCAATGCACGCCAGCGCGAGCGATGGCTGTACTATTTTTGGTCGGCACGAACGTGCGGAGGCCGCGTGGTCTGCTCTAGCAAACGGGGTGGCGGCGCACGGGTTGGAGATGGACGATGTCGAGAACCGCTCATCGCTGCATCCCGGCGTGGTGGTTTTTCCTGCAGCCCTTGCCCTATCTGAACAGCTACGCTCGTCAGCAGTAGACTTCTACGCAGCAGTGGTAGCGGGCTACGAGATGACACTGCGCGTTGGCGCGGCCCTCAATCCCGCCTCAGCCTACGAGAGGGGCTTTCATCCTACCGCCATTTGTGGCGCACTGGGCGCTACAGCGGCAAGTGCCCGTCTGCTAAAATTATCAGCGGAACAAACCGAGATGGCCCTGGGTATCGCGGGCAGCATGGCGTCAGGCTCGATGGCCTACTTGCACGACGGCGCCTGGACCAAGCGTCTCCATCCTGGCTGGGCTTCGCACGCTGGGATCATCGCCGCGCGCCTGGCCGCGGCAGGCTTCGTCGGCCCTACAGCGATCCTTGAGAGTCGCTATGGTTTTCTCTCAGCATTCTCTTCCCAAGGAAACGCCAGCAAGCTACAACCCCACTCGG
>DMFQ01000277.1:4844-5155 GCA_003450555.1 Ktedonobacter sp. | reverse complement strand
AAGCGCGACCACTCACCTGATCTGGACCACATTGCCAGCGTGCGCTGTGGCGTCTTGACCGGCGGCCGCGGCTTAATAGCCGACCCAATCGAGCAGAAGCGCCATGCCAATAACAGTGTCGAAGCCCAATTTAGTATGCCTTTCGGAGCAGCGGTAGCCCTCGTGACCGGGCATGCAGGGCTATCAGTCTTCACCGAAGCATGGCTACAAAATGCGGATGTGCGCAGGTTGATGCAAAAGGTCGAATGCTATTCTTCGCCCGAACTGGACGACCATTACCCCGCAGAGTGGCGTGCTTCCGCCAGTATCGT
>DMFQ01000277.1:792-4745 GCA_003450555.1 Ktedonobacter sp. | reverse complement strand
TGGGAGCAGCTCGAAGCCCGCTTCCACGAGCTAGTTGCCCCGGTGATTGAAGGTGGAGAGAAGAGGCGGGAGATAATTGAGAGTGTTAGGGGTCTTGATAAGATGCTTCAGGTTACATGGAAATTCAAACAGATTGTGGAGGACCATATGGATATTACCTAAACAAAAGAAGCAGGGAACGCGATTTCTCACGTTCCCTGCTTCTTTGTTTATTTCTGCAAAACCACTATATATTACGCGGCCTGCAAAACTTCCTGCGCCTCAACTACCATCTGCCCCTCGTCGTCCACAGTCAATACTGCCGTCTGACCTGAAGCAATCTTTTCGGCCAGCAAGGCATCTGCCAGCGTATCATCGACATAGGTCTGGATAGCGCGGCGTAGTGGTCGCGCACCATACTCCTCGTCGAAGCCTTCACGTAGCAGCAGGTCTCGCGCCTGGTCGCTGACAACAAGGCCAATGCCCTGTTCGCTGAGCCGCGAGCGCACCTTCGCCAATAACAGATCGACAATGCTGTAGAGTTCCGCCTTGCCCAGTGAGTGGAAGACCACAATCTGGTCGATACGGTTGATGAACTCTGGCCGGAACATGCGCTTCAGGCCTTCCATTGCCTTCGAGCGCATCGCCTCGTGCTGCTCATCACGTTCAGTCTCGTCTTTTCTCGTCGAGAAACCGATACGCACAGCACGCTTCAAATCAGCGCTGCCAGCGTTACTGGTCATAATCACCACCGTGTTCTTGAAGTCTACGGTGCGACCCTGACCATCGGTCAAACGGCCATCGTCCATGATCTGCAACAGCGCGTTGAAGACCTCTGGATGCGCCTTCTCAACCTCGTCCAGCAGAATGACGCTGTACGGTCGGCGTCGGACCTGCTCGGTCAGTTGACCACCTTCGTCGTAGCCAACATAGCCCGGAGGGCTACCGAACAAACGAGCAACGGTATGCGGCTCCATGTACTCCGACATGTCGAGGCGGATCAGGCTATCCTCACCACCAAAGAGTTCATCCGCCAGTGCCTTTGCCAGTTCCGTCTTACCCACGCCCGTCGGGCCAAGGAAGAGGAATGAACCAATTGGACGCTTCGGATCCTTCAAACCAGCTCGCGAGCGACGAATGGCACGTGCAACGGCACCAATCGCCTCGTCCTGACCGATGACGTGCTTGCGCAGGTCATCTTCCAGGTTGCGCAGATTCTGACGCTCGCTCTCGAGCATCTGACTGACAGGTACACCCGTCCAGTTCTCTACGACCTGGGCGACTTGCTCAGGTGCCACAACCAGGGCTGAGGCCCCTTTGGACTCGACACGCGCTTTCTCTAGCTTATCCTGTGTCACCAGTTCCTGTTGACGCAGCTTCGCAGCATATTCATAGTCCTCGGCAGTAGCCGCGGCTTCCTTCTTACTCTGGATATCGGCCAGTTCAGCCTCCAGGTCAGCAACAAGCGTCGGGCTGACAATGCCCTGCTCCATCGCATCCAGCCGCAGGGCTGAAGCGGCTTCATCCATCACATCGATGGCTTTATCCGGCAGGAAACGATCATTGATATAACGATCAGCGAGTTTCACAGCGGCTTCCACAGCAGCATCGGTAATCTCTACACCATGGTGTGCTTCATAATTACCACGCACCACGTGCAGCATTTCGATAGCCTCCTCAACCGAAGGCTCACCAACTATGATGGGCTGGAAACGGCGCTCTAGCGCGGCATCCTTCTCGACGTGTTTGCGATACTCGTCCAGCGTTGTAGCGCCAATGCAGTGCAATTCGCCTCGAGCAAGAGCTGGCTTAATCATATCGCCTGCGCCTACAGCACCTTCAGCAGCGCCCGCGCCAACAACAGTGTGCAATTCATCGATAAAGACAATGACATCGTTGTTCTGGCGCAGTTCTTCGAGAATGCTTTTGATGCGCTGCTCAAATTGACCACGGAACATAGCACCGGCAACCATACCGCCAATGTTCAGTGAGACAATACGTTTGCCTCGCAGTGTCGACGGGACATTGCCCTCGTGGATACGACGCGCCAATCCTTCGACGATGGCCGTCTTACCAACCCCTGGCTCACCAATAAGCACAGGATTGTTCTTTTGACGGCGTCCCAGCACAGTAATCACGCGACGCAATTCACGCTGGCGCCCAGCAGCCGGGTCAAGCTTTCCCTCGGCAGCTTCAGCTGTAAGATCACGACCATACTGATCTAAGGTCGGTGTTTTGCTATGTTTAGCTTGCCGCTCAGCGGTCGCAGTATTGACGCCACCAGCAGCAGAAGCGGAATTGTTGAAATTAGGAGCGAATCCGAAGGGTGTGGGATTCTCGGGCGAACCCTGACCATCCATACCGCCCATCTGTTCCATGGCAGCACCCATAAGTTCGTCTACGCACGATTGGCACAGGTAGTGCTGCACGCGACGACCATTGACGATTTCATCAACTCGGACACGAGCGGGATTTTTTTGACATCGTTCACATTTCATTTTGTATATGTAGCTCCTGACTATAGATGTGATCGCTCACACCCAGTTTTTAGCAAACTCACGATGCGACTGCCAAATCATACCACAAACATTTTGGCTTGTCTAGCACTCTTTTATCATGATTGCTAATCACTGATTATAACGCCTGTACCTGGGATGTTATTCCCGATTTTTCAGGAAATTTTGTCGTCCAATTGCAGAAGATCGTATAGCTGAAAATGCTCCTTCCATCTACCATATGTGATATATTCAAACAGTGAAAATAACCGCTTCTGATGGAGGAACACCCATGGATTTTGCCTACACCGAAAAAGTAGAGAGGCTGCGTAAGCAGTTGAACGATTTCATGAATCGTTACATTTACCCCAACGAGCAGACCTTTCATGACCAGGTAGCCGCGTCTGGCAACCCGCATCACCATGCCGAAATCGTCGATGAATTAAAGGTCAAAGCGCGGGCTGAAGGCCTCTGGAACCTCTTCCTGCCCGACAAAGAGTATGGAGCGGGGCTGACGAATCTTGAATACGCTCCCCTGGCAGAGTATATGGGTAGAGTTACATGGTCCTCCGAAGCGTTCAACTGTGCCGCTCCGGACACCGGCAACATGGAAATCCTGGCTCAGTTTGGTACACCGGCACAGAAGCAAGAGTGGCTTCAACCCCTGCTCAACGGCGAGATTCGTTCGGCTTTCGCTATGACCGAGCCTGATGTCGCCAGCTCAGATGCCACCAATATCCAGTTCTCCATCCGCCGCGAGGGTGATGAATATGTCCTCAATGGTCGCAAGTGGTGGATTTCGGGCGCGGCCCGTGACCGCTGTAGCATTTTTATTGTGATGGGCAAAACCGATCCTCATAATGCAGACAGGTACCGCCAGCAGAGCATGGTGCTGGTGCCGAGAAACACTCCCGGCCTGACCATCAAGCGTAACCTTCCCGTCATGGGCTATATCGATAACGAAGGTCACTCTGAGCTTCTCTTCGAGAATGTGCGCGTGCCGACAAGCAATCTGCTAGGAGAGGAAGGCGGCGGCTTCGCCATCGCCCAGGCGCGCCTTGGACCTGGGCGCATCCATCATTGCATGCGTGCTATAGGATCGGCAACCTACGCGCTCGAGTTGATGTGCCGCCGTGCCACGTCGCGTGTAGCATTTGGCAAGCCGCTGGCCGAACAGGGCGTCATACAGGATTGGATCGCCCAATCGGAGTTGGAGATCGAGCAGGCCCGCCTCTTGACTCTCAAAGCGGCATGGATGATCGATACGCTGGGCAAAAAAGCCGCGCAGAAAGAGATCGCGATGATTAAAATTGCGGCGCCCGAAGTACTGACTAATGTCGTCAACCGCGCCATCCAGGTCTTCGGCGGTGCTGGCATGAGCGATGATTTTCCCCTGGCCTCCATGTGGGCGCACGGCCGTACGCTCCACCTCGTCGATGGGCCTGACGAGGTACATAAACGCGCGCTGGCGAAGCTGGT
>DMFQ01000277.1:0-585 GCA_003450555.1 Ktedonobacter sp. | reverse complement strand
TTGATAGATGAAGAGAATCTTCGTCACTATCTTGCTCAATCTCTCCCCGGTGAGGATGCTCCCCTCGAGGTCGAACGCATCAGTGGGGGCCACTCGAACGAGACCTTTTACATACAGCGTGGCAGCCAGCAATGGGTATTGCGGCGTCCGCCGCGCGGTCCTTTACTGCCAACGGCCCATGATGTACTCCGGGAGTATCGCGTGCTCAAGGCTTTGAATACAACGACTGTGCCAACACCTCGCGTGCTCCTGGCCTGCGACGATACCAGTATTATAGGAGCGCCTTTCTACCTTATGGAGCGTGTTGCGGGCATCGTCGTGCGTCAGGAACTACCTCCTTACGCCACGGATACCGCCGGTCGGCGCGCTATCAGCAAAGCCTTGTTAGACGCGTTGGTGGCCTTGCATAGTGTGGACTGGCGAGCCGTCGGTTTAGGCGACTTTGGCAAGCCGGAAGGCTACCTGGAACGCCAGTTGCGTCGTTGGAGTGGCCAGCTTGAAAAGTCCCGCCAGCGTCCATTACCCGACCTGGACGCGGTCACCGTCTGGCTTTCAGAGCACTTGCCGACCTCCGGTCCTGCCACG
>DMFQ01000468.1 GCA_003450555.1 Ktedonobacter sp. | reverse complement strand
GTTCGCGCCTATAGGCCTTGCCCCTGCCCTGGCACCTTCTACCAGCAGGGCTTGACACCCTCGTAATGCTTGTCTATAATAAACGAGCACCACAGAGAAGCACAGTATCTATGATCAAGGTTGTGCCAAAGCTATTTTATCTACCAACTTTATGTTACTTTCACTGGGAAAGGAAATAGACACTATGCTGTATAATGTGGCGCAGCTTATGAAGGCCTCGGTCGGAGCAACTCTTGAGTATCCTATTCATGAAGAAGGTGTTCAGCTTGATGAAGATCTCAAAATAGTTGGCCCACTTGACGGTCATGTGCGCATTCGTCGCACTAACCAGGGGCTACTCGTTGATGGTTGGGTGGATTTGGTACTAGAACTTTCATGTACCCGTTGTTTGACGACGTTCGAGCAACCGTTGCATGTTCCCTTTATGGAACAATTTTATCCGACAGTTGACGTGGTGACCGGTATAGCATTGCCTCCTATAGATGAGGAAGATATCTTCCCCATCGACGATCACCATATAATTGATTTGACCGAGGCGATACGACAAAATGTACTGATTGCAATTCCGATGGTGACGCTGTGCCGGGAAGATTGCGCAGGACTTTGTTCACAATGTGGACACGATCTCAACCTTGGACCTTGCGATTGGCAAGCCAGAAGTTGACACACGCTTTAGCGTACTTGAAAAGTTATTACAAAATGGCTCAGAGTCATCATCACACAAGTAGACCTGCCTGATCTTCTTTCAGGAGAGTATACTGGTGGAAGAGGAGGGAATATTCTATGGGAGCATTACCAAAACAACGAACTTCACATGCCCGCCAGGGTAAGCGACGAGCACACCAGGCGCTGGAATTGCCACAACTGGTTGCCTGTCCGCAATGCAAAAAACCCCGGCTCTCACATCACGCCTGCCCCAACTGCGGTATGTATCGCGGTCGCCAGGTGTTTCTGCCTCGCACAAAGAAAAGCTAAATGATCAGTAGAGGGACAGCAACGAATATCATTTCACCTGCTGTTCCCTCATACTTCATAAAGAGTAAAGTGTGATGACGACACAAGCCGCCTTTCTTTTGCCAGGACAAGGTAGCCAGTCTGTAGGTATGGGTGCAGATGTTTTTACAACATCTCTTGCCGCGCGGCAGGTCTTCGAGACGGTGGATGAAGCGTTAGGGTTCTCGCTCAGCTCACTCTGTTTCCACGGCCCTGAAGATGCCCTGCGCGACACAATTAATGCCCAACCCGCTATTGTGACTGTAAGCCTTGCCCTTTTAGCCGCATTTCAAGAAGCCCTCTCCCCACACAAATCTTCCTGGTCTTATCCCCTTGCGCCCAGCTTTACCGCGGGACATAGCGTTGGTGAGATTACAGCCCTGGTAGTTTCTGGTGCCCTTGATCTCAAAAATGCCGCGCTCCTGGTTCGTGAACGGGGTCGCTTCATGCATCACGAGGGAGTAGTCTGTCCTGGAGGAATGGCGGCCATCATCGGCATGGATGCGGAACCACTGCAAGCGATTTGCGCAGAAGCCACAACGCAGGCTCTGGCTCATTACGCCCAGAATGATGGCGGCAAGACGGCACATCCAGGATTGGGGAAGGTTATCATAGCCAACTTCAATGCCCCCGGACAGATCGTTATCTCTGGCGAACAATACGCTTTAAACGTTGCAATGGATTTGGCTAAAGCGCGTGGAGCAAAACGAGTCATTCCGCTCTCCGTGAGTGGAGCCTTTCATTCACCTGTGATGGAACCAGCCACGCGAGAACTGGCGCAGACAATTCAAGCTACACAGGTACAGGATGCAACTATTCCGCTCATTGGCAATATCCATGCTGCTCCACTTACTGAGGCACAGGCAATACGCGAGGAACTTACCCAACAAATAGCATCTTCCGTTCAGTGGATCCGCACGATTGAATACATGGCCAACGCCGGAGTTACCGTCTTTATTGAAATTGGACCGGGCCAGGCTCTAACTGGTATGGTCAAACGGATTATAAAGGGCGCCACTATCGTTACTATTAGTAACGCAGCAGATATCGAAAAAGCGGTGACTAAAATGCGTGAAATGAACCTTGTACATGAGATATAATACAGTTAATATACCTTGCATAATCAATTTGTGTAAGACCTTTTGCGGCATTCGTGAAAACTTGTTGCTATCCATACGTAAACCAATTTGGATAGTGTACTTGACACAGACCCGAAAAGCGCATATCTTTGCATTAAGGCGTACAACGTACAGTGGCGATATCACCAATCAGTCTTTCAGCATCAATTGAGTTGAGTGACTGAAGTTTACTCAGAAGGAGAATACTTCAATGGTAACTGCATCGCCAGGAGTTGTACGTGTTGCACGTCAGGTGCTTTCAACCATCGTGACTAACGCGGCACTGCAAATTCCTGGTGTCATTCGCATGGCCCAGGTGAGTGATCAATGGTCTCGCCTTCTTGGTCGTGAAGTCCCTAAACAAGGTGTAACCTTGACTATTAAGGACAACACTGTTACTGCCGACCTCTACATCGTCGTAGCAAATGATGCCAACATCGTCAATGTTGGCTCCGCTGTTCAAGATGAGGTTGCCGCTTCACTTGAACATATGGTTGGCATGCACGTACGCGAAGTCAACGTCTACATTCAGGATGTCGCCTAGAACACCTGGAATGTCCAGGTGTAGAAACACATTGCTCTAAAAAAGCGAAACTTGCACACAAACAACATAGTTAGCATCTATTCGAGGATACCATGCCTATAGGAATACGCAGGCAAGCACGAATGATCGCCCTGCAAACGCTCTACGAATACGATACCGCCCAACATACACCCGCAGAGGTATTGCAGCGTCATGTCGAAGACCGCCATCTGCAACCAAAGGTGGCTGAGTATGCCGGCGAACTAGTCATAGGTGTCTGCGCGCATCTTGTTGATATCGATGCGCATATTCAAAGTGCAGCACGGGAATGGCCATTGCAGCAAATGGCCCGAATTGACAAAAATATCCTTAGACTTGCAATCTACGAGATTCTGTTCAATAATACGGTACCAGCTAAGGCAGCCATTAACGAAGCAGTGGAACTCGCCAAACAATTTGGCAGCGACACCTCCAGCCGATTTATCAATGGCGTCCTCGGCACAATATTTAATCGGGCACAACAACAGCCCACCCCAATAGCGGAAAGCGAGGTGAAATAATGGCAACAAATGCAAATGTCTCTGAACGCCTCAAAAAGATCATCGTCGACCAACTTGGCGTTGACGAAAATGAGGTTGTTCCCAGTGCGTCTTTTGTTGAGGATCTGAATGCCGACTCACTAGATCTAGTTGAACTTATCATGTCTCTGGAAGAAGAGTTCAAACTTCAAATTTCAGACGAGGATGCAGAGAAGATCACGACGGTCCAGGAGGCCGAAGACTACATAGAAGAACACTTGCGCTAATTTGAAAATTGGATGATTGGACAACATGCTTCGCGAGATATGTCGTCCAATCATCCAATTTTCATTTTTCTGGCGATTTGATGTCACATTTCCCCTTTCTCATGCATCTTCATTAGTGTAGCGCGTATCTGAAACGCTAAAAAGAGTGTTGTAGTGGATATGTTACCTGCTGACCAGGCGGTAGAAGAGCTCATCCAGAAATATGGGAGATTGGTCTTTCATACCATCTATGGCATGACCGGCGATTGGGAAGAAAGCCAGGACCTCACACAGGATACTTTTCTCCAGGCATTGAAAGCAATCGATGCCGCTCGTTCCACGAGTGGTAGCCAGTTTCGTGAAAAAGCCTGGTTAATGCGGATTGCACTCAATATTGTGCGGATGCAGCGTCGACGGCGCGGGCTTTTCCGTTTTATACCTTTCTCACATATGCAGAAAGGCAAAGAAACGGCGCAGAAAGCCTACGACACGGAAACAGATACGTTCAACGAGCAAGCAGCACCGGTACAGCCGCCAGGCTATGGAGCGGTAGGTGGTGACGATCCAGCGGACATGATTGCGGAGCGCGATGCTGTGCAACGTACCTTGGCACGACTGCCAGGAACGTTGCGCGAGTGCCTGCTTCTATCGGTCATCGGCAATTTCTCAACCAGCGAAATTGCCCGGATGCTCGAGTTGCAAGAAGCCGCTGTTCGCCAACGTCTTGTGCGCGCACGGAAACAATTTCAACAGTTGTATGCGCTGGAAAATGGTGAACAGGTTACTGATAATGGTACACCTGCCACAAGTACCGGCATGATGAGGCAGGCTAGCAGCGAACAAAACCACGAGGGACGGGTTGAGAGCCGATTATCGCATGAAGAAAATCTACTTGATGCTCCCCCCTCACTTTCTCGGAGAAGTTATGGAGAGCAACTCTATCGAAACTCTATTACTGCGCCACTATGGTAATACAGCTCCTACGCCTATAGGACTGGAGGAGAAGATATCTGCTTCCATTCGTCACGAGGCTAAAGAAGCGCGCAAGTTACAAGTGGTGGCAACCCGCCTACAACAAAAACGTATCAGTCGACGTCATGTGGCTCGCCTGGCGGTTAAAGGTGCAGGTAACGCGGGCATGGGCCTGCTGTGTTTCGGCCTGGAAGGTTTGCAGATGCTTGAAACTGCCCTTGTCAGTCAAGATAACTCTCAACCAGTTTTACCATGATTTGGGCTGGCACCCTGGAGGAATGTCACGACGCCTTTCGTGGGTCTCAAGTCAGATTAGCGCCAGATATCATCCATTAACGACGATTGAACGTAGTATTGAGCAGTATCGGTAATTTCCATACTCAAAGAATACACGCAAGTTAAGAAAGGAATCCCAAATGTTTGGACTTCATATGCCAGAGTTGATTATCATCCTTGTCGTTGCCCTACTGATATTCGGACCTAAAAAGTTGCCGGAGATGGGTGCATCCATTGGTAAGAGCATCAAAGAATTCAGAAAAGGCATGAACGAGATATCACATCCCAAAGAAGAAAAGGACGATGAGGTCAAAGTTCCTAATGCCGAAGTACAGCAGCGCGAACTAGCCAGTAAAAGTGTCAATTACGAGTTCCAGGATGTGTCGGCTAAACCAGTCCAGAGTGAAGCGAGCTACAGTGAAGCCAGCCGTCCAGAGATGAGTCGTGAGTAGTGTTGGCTATATATACCTGCTTGGAGTAGAAATATGGCAACAAACGATGTAGAAAAGCAGGATCCTCTGGAATCAATGTATACTCCTGATAACGTAGAGGATGACGAGGAGGAAGATGGCGAATCTTTCATGTCATGGATTGATCACCTGGAAGAGCTGCGCTGGCGTATCTTTAAATCGATAATCGCTATCGCTGTTGGGTCCGTTGTGGCCTTTATCTTTCGAGAACAAATCCTCTACATTTTAGAGCTTCCTTTGCCAAAAACAGTGAACGCAATAACACATGGTAAACCGGTCGTGACAGGAATAACCGAAGGCTTTACCGTCTTTCTTTTAATCTCTGTCGCAGTCGGCTTTATCATGGCTCTTCCCGTGGTACTTTACCAGACGTGGGCCTTCATATCCCCCGGATTGCTAACCAAAGAGAAGAAATATGCTGTACCCTTCATCTTGGCCGGGCTGATCCTCTTCGCAGCAGGGATTACGGTTGCCTACTTTGTTTTACAATACCCGGTGCAGTGGTTGATAGCGTTTGCCTCGGATAGCTTTGCGGCATTGATCTCGGCTGGCAGTTACTTTACCTTTGTGGCGTTTTTCATGCTTGCCTTTGGCATTGTCTTTGAAATTCCGCTGGTACTAACGTTTCTGGCCCAGGTCGACCTGATCACTTCGCAAACCCTGAGAAAGAAACGTACAGTCGCTCATATAAGCATGTGGATAGCATCGACATTCATCACGCCAGGAGCAGACATTTACAGCCCCATCTTCCTGGGTGTATCGATGTCCTTCCTGTACGAACTGTCGATCATCTTCATCAGAATAACCAAAAAGTAAAGGGATGTGGGAGCGCGTAGGGACCCGATTGATCGCGTCCCACGGGGTGG
>DMFQ01000476.1 GCA_003450555.1 Ktedonobacter sp. | reverse complement strand
TATTTTCGCGAAAATACCGCTGGCTCCCAATACAGGCTGGCATATTCTGTGAATGCAACGCTGCAATATGCATATACTATAGGAGACAAATACGATACCAACCTTATAGCCAACGTACAACGCACCTGGCTCAAACTGGAGAGACTTCATGCGACATCGAATATCCTGTGCTTGCTGCCTTTTCTTTCTTGCAATCAGTTCACTACTAACGATCTTCACGACAACTCCTGCCAGCGCCAGGAGTCCCAAATCAAGCATCCAGCAACACGCTCTGGCAGATTTTCCGACTGTCGATCCCAATTATATATATGACCAGCTCTTCTACATGGCTACCAGCTATCAACACCGTGAAGCAGGCTATGATAACAATCTACCGGTCACTCAGAATGGGCACGATGAATTCGCCTCCTACTGGTCCCAGGAACTCATGAAGAATGTTGCTGGCTTCGGAGCACAAGTCCGGCGCGACGAATTCAATGTTGCGGGTTGGCAGGGTCGCCCCGCTATCGTTCCCGCCTTCAACCTGGAGGTCACCATCCCGGGCGTCACACATCCCGAACAAGTGGTTGTCATCGGCTGCCACTATGATGGCGAGGCCATCTCCACGCAATCAGCAAACGACGATGCCAGCGGCTGTGCCATCGAGCTTGGCGTGGCCAGAGCCATGGGAATGTACTGGCGTAGCCATCACACCTATCCCGCGCGCACGCTGCGTTTCGTCATCTTCGACGCCGAGGAACAGGGCCTCTATGGCTCGTTTCACTACCTGAACAGTACCGTCAATGGCGATGTCAACAACATCGTGGCCATGTTTAATGAGGAGCAGAGCGGCATTGCATACCCACTGCGCTACCTTGGCAAGATGGCTAATCCTCTATTGCCCTTTTACGTTGATATGTCGCCATTGCAGAACAGCCAATTATATCCAAACCAGAATAGACTCTCACAACAACAGCAAGCCAACATCACTACGTTTCGCACTCTGATGCAGCAGGCCGTAACCCCCGTATTTCAGCAGTTTCAAGCACTGGGTTATCAAACACTCTCGTATCATGATGCTAACAACCAGGACGTTACGCAACCGGTCTTTGCCTCCAACCAGCTCAACAACCTCCACCTTGAAGATGACACCCTGGGCGGTAGCGACCAGATCCCCTTTACGCTTGCGGGTTTGCCCTGCGCTACCTTTGCTGGAAACTCGACCTACTACGATAACAACCCACCGCCCTGGTCGTATCCATTTGATCAAAAAGAGGACACGATCCAACTGATGAATACGTTTGCCAGTGGTAGCTCAAAAGAAGCCAGGGCGCTCGTCTTAGCTCTGGCGCTTCCCGGTATGCTAACAACCTGGATGCTCAATCAGCCCGCCATCCTTGGCCAGGTCAGCGCCGACAAGAATCCCATCGCGGCAATAAGTGATATTGGGCTAACAGTCGTCAACCAGAACATCTCCTTTGATGCCAGAGCCTCCTACGATCTCAACGCTAACAGCAATACGTTGCACTACACCTGGGACTTTGGAGATGGTTCTAATTCTAAGGCTACAGGCATTGCAGTCAACCACGTGTACACGACGCCTGGCAGCTATACACTGACATTAACCGTCAGTTCAACAAAAGGCTCGAGGCGCGTGAGCAAAGTGCTTAACATCGTGCCCCAATCCACGAGCTACGACAATCCCTATGCAAGTTATAAAGCAAATGGAGTGCCACCTCCCAACTCGGCAGTCATCCTACCCACGCCAAACGATATTCCATCAAGCCAGGTAATCCCAACAGCGACAGCAACCACGCCATCTCTATCAAGTAGCGTGAGCCCCGCCCTGGTATTTATCCCCGTAGCAGTGGGGATATGCATCATAATACTACTCGTTGCACTCTTAATAATGAACAGAAGAAGGCACCATAAAAACGTATAAACCCAGTTCTATCACAACCCTGGTGTCACATCCTACAAGTCTGTTAAAATAGAGTGGACGAATTCTTTCCACCAGGGAGGTAGCATACTATGGATCTTCGATCAGTTCAAAAGCCGTTTAAGGAAAAATACCGTAGTGACCCGCATAGCGCCCTCATCACACTCAGGGCGCAAGGCAGCCAGACTGCCACTCCAATGGCATGCTCTATCGATATTGGACGCGCAATCTATCAGTCCGAAGCCCACAGCGGAGTCGGCGGAGCTGGTACTGCCGCTTGCTCTGGAGACTTACTTCTCGGAGCACTGGCCGCCTGTGCACAGATTACTTGCCAGATGGTCGCCACGTCTATGGGTATACCAACTGAGCGTATCGAGGTCATAGTCGAGGGAGATCTGGATCTGCGCGGCACATTAGGATTATCAAAAGAAGTGCCGGTGGGTTTTCGGGATATCCATATTCGCTTTGAGATTGATGCACCCGAGGCCACGGCAGAACAAGTACAAGGGTTACGCGAGAAGACAGAACAATATTGTGTGGTAATGCAGACGTTGGTCCAGCCGCCAGCCCTGCACGTAGAGTGGACTGAGCAATAGCCGCGAGAGAGCTGCGCAAAGGGTAAAAAACATGGCAAGACCGATCTATGTGATTGGACACAAAAACTCCGACTTAGACTCCATAGCTTCCGCGTACGCCTATGCGCGCCTCTTGCAACTACAGGGCGAAGAAGAGGCTATCGCCGCGCGCAACGGGGAGCTTAAACCAGAGGTGCGCTTTGTGCTCGAGCGTTTTCAGGTCGAGCCGCCAGAGGCTATCGATGACGTGTATCTCCAGGTACGCGATGTCATGCGCCGCGGCGTGATCTGCGCGTACCTCGACCAGCCACTTTTAGAGGCAGGGCAACTCTTGCAAGAGCATAACCGTCGATCTATGCCCGTCGTTGACGCCGACAACAAAGTACATGGCATTATCGCCACTGAAGATTTCGCCAAACTCTTTTTCAATGACCTGGATCCACGTTCCGTCAACCGGGTACCGCTGAAACGAGATAACCTGGTGCGTGCTCTTAGAGGGCGCGTCCTGGTGGAAGGACGCCGCACGCTGGGGAATCGCGTCATCGTTGGAGCGATGCAGGCGGAGACTATGGCTGATTATGTCGAGCCAGGCTGTCTTGTCGTCCTGGGTGACCGCGAGAACGCCCAACTCAAAGCTATCGAAAGCGGAGCCGCTGCCCTCGTCATTACCGGTGATTTACTGGTCTCGGCACGCACTCTGACGGCGGCAAAACAGCAGGGAGTTATGGTTATCAGCACGGCCCATCACACATTTACAGCTGTGCGCCTGATTAACTTGAGCATCAGCACACAAGATATCATGAACCGCGAGTTCGACTACTGCCGACCAGAAGACCCCATGAGCGAGGTACAGCGCACCCTCGCTCGCCGCCGTTCCATGCCCGTAGTCGATAGTGAAGGCACCCTGGTAGGATATCTTTCGCGCACTGATATTCTGAATGCACGTGCAAAAAGGGTCGTGCTGGTAGACCATAACGAGCAGTCACAGGCCGTCGATGGCCTCGATGAGGCAGAACTACTCGGCATTATCGACCATCATCGCATTGCCGATGTTCACACAAACAGGCCTATCATGTTTCGCGCCGATCCCGTCGGCTGTACGGGCACGATCATTACTGGCCTCTACCACGAAGCAGGGATCGCCATTCCCCGCGAGGTGGCAGGATTATTGCTGGCAGGTCTGCTCTACGATACCCTCATCCTGCGCTCTCCCACCTGCACGACAAAAGACGAGCGCGTTGCAGCCGAGCTGGCGGAGATCGCGGGAGAAGATATTGAGCAATACGGCCAGGAGATATTCACCGCGGCTGCCGCCGATTTGAGTGCGCGTTCTGCCGAAGCATTGATTACATCGGACTTCAAAGAGTTCACCGTCGGAGACACAAAGTTTGCCATCGGGACGGTTGAAACCGCTAGTCCGGCTGCAATTGAGAAAAGGACTCCCGAGTTGCTTACCGCTATGCAGCGCATCGCACACGAACGAGGCTACGCCTCCCTGCTCTTTATGCTGGTTAACATCATCGATATGGAGTGCCATCTCTTGATCTGGGGCGGAGAGCAGGCCATCGCCGAAGTATTGAACGCTCCCCTGCAAGCAGATGGGCATTCAGTTATGGTAGAAGGCCTGGTCTCGCGTAAGAAACAGTTAGTGCCACTACTGGCACGCTTCCAGGCCTCGATGTCTGGTAAAACCGGAGCGTTGTAGTATGCAGAAATATGTAACACCTGTTCCCTAAAACCAGTGATCTCATACATCCTTTCCATTTCTCAGGGGTGAGTTTTGTTACGAAAATACTTGTCATAGGACAAACACTATGTTAAACTAGATTTCGACTCGAATACCTCTATAGAGGAATACGTACCGTTTGTCTCTACTTGGTTTTCTCAAGATACCAAAGTAATTGGCGGTCAATGTTGACGCGCTTATCTTTTATCGTGCCTATCGTGCCTAAGGAGGGCGTTTTCTATCGTGGACAACAGCTTTTATATCTGGGTTCCTACCATCGTAGGACTCCTCGCCGTAGCATTCGCGGCCTATCTTGCGAGTTACGTCCTACGCAAAGATACTGGTACGCCTGCCATGCAGAAAGTAGCGAACGCTATTTTTGAAGGTGCAATGGCCTTCCTCAACCGACAGTATCGCACAATCGCTGCTCTTGCTGTCGTTGCAGCAATCGTCGTCGCCGCGGTATTGTATTTACTCGGCCAGGGCGATCAGGCAGCTAAATTCAGCCTGGCCTGGCATACGGCTCTCGCCTTTCTCATTGGCGCGATCTGCTCCGGCATTTCAGGTTTCATCGGCATGTACGTCGCGGTGAGATCAAACAGCCGTACCGCGAGCGCCGCTACACGCAGCCTTGGTGAGGCCCTGATGGTCTCGTTACGTGGCGGAGCAGTCTCAGGTTTCCTGGTGGTTTCACTCTCCCTATTGGGCGTCACAGGCGTCTTTGTTGGCTTTGGCGGTTTGACAAATCCGGCACTGGCACCTTCGCTCATTGTAGGCTTCGGCTTTGGCGCTAGCTTTGTGGCTCTCTTCGCGCAGCTCGGCGGCGGTATTTATACAAAGGCTGCCGATGTGGGCGCCGACCTCGTAGGTAAGATCGAAGCCGGCATCCCTGAGGATGACCCACGCAACCCTGCTGTAATTGCCGACCTCGTTGGTGATAACGTTGGTGACTGCGCAGGTCGTGGCGCTGACCTCTTTGAGTCAACCGCCGCCGAAAACATCGGAGCGATGATCCTCGGCGTTTCACTCTATGTGGCGACTCATAACATTGGTTGGATCCTCTTCCCACTCGTGGTACGTGCCTTCGGTTTGATCGCTTCAATGTTTGGCCTACTCTATATTCGCCCCTCTGTCGTCACTGAGCCAGATAAAGCCGCCGGTAAAGACCCGGGCGAAATCGCCATGAATCAGCTCAATATCGGCTACTTTATTACCTGTGGCCTCTCCATTCTCGGAGTATTCTTAGGCAGCTTTCTGCTGCTGAATGGAAATAACATCACCGCAACCAACGGCGTACCACCCTGGGTCTGGTTCGGCCTGGCAGGTACCGTCGGTATTCTCTTAAGCATCGCCTTCGTGTTCATCACACAGTACTATACCGCTGGCACATGGCGCCCGGTACGTGAGATCGCAGCCGCGACACTCACCGGCCCTGCCACAACCATCATCACCGGTGTAGCTGTCGGTTTCGAATGCGTTGCACTTCCTGTACTGGCTATCTGTGTCGCCCTGTTCCTCTCCTTCTTCCTGGGCAGCCAGGTAGTCATTCACGCTACGAACATTCCACAGATCATCAATCCCGGTGGTATCTTCGGAACAGCTGTCGCCACCATGGGTATGCTCATGAGTTGCGCCTATATCCTCGCGATGGATACCTTCGGACCTATCACCGACAATGCTGGTGGTATCACTGAAATGGGAGGTGGAGCTGAATCCGTACGCGATATCACCGATGCGCTTGACGGTGTAGGTAACACCACCAAGGCTTTGACGAAGGGCTATGGTATCGGATCTGCTGCATTAGCAGCCTTCCTGCTCTTCAGTGCATACCTGGATGTACTCTACTCTTTCAAACACGATCCAGCCGTCTACCGTGTTGACCTGGCCAATATCTCCGTCTTTATCGCGGCGCTGATCGGCATCACGCTGGTCTTCTTCTTCAGCGCCCTGGCAATTCGCGCCGTTGGCGCTGCCGCCAAGCGTATGATCGAAGAGGT
Organism: Ktedonobacter sp.; assembly: GCA_003450555.1. GTDB lineage: Bacteria > Chloroflexota > Ktedonobacteria > Ktedonobacterales > Ktedonobacteraceae > UBA11361. The sequence continues at coordinate 345 of DMFQ01000476.1, read as the reverse complement.
ACGCCGCCAGTTCAAAGAGAATCCCAAGATCATGGCTGAGAATGTCGAAGATCGTGTTGCACCCGACTATGCTCGTTGTGTAGATATCAGTACTCGTGGTGCTCTGCGCGCTATGATACTGCCAGGCGTCATAGCGGTCTTCACACCCGTCGCTGTCGGCGTCATCCTTGGCCCACAGGCAGAGGCTGGTATGCTGATGGTCGGCACGATGGGCGGCATCGTCCTTGCTCTCTTCCTGAACAATGGTGGTGGCGCTTGGGACAATGCGAAGAAATACATCGAGGCTGGCTACCTGCGTGTGAACGAAGAGGGTGAGATGGTTGACCGCCTCGATCCCAAGGGTAC
>DMFQ01000264.1:12144-15381 GCA_003450555.1 Ktedonobacter sp. | reverse complement strand
CCATTGGGAGGAATTATAAGCGCTTGAAGACAAGATTGGGCTGTTCATCAGGGCACAATTGGACCTGGATACCCAGCGCGGGGCAGAGGCGTACAGTCTTGCGCGCAAGGGGATGCTGTCAAAACTTTCAATGGGCTATCGCACCATCCGCTGTGAATTTATCCGTGAAGCCGGGGAGTCGGTCAGACTTATATTGGAGGCCGCCCTGACAGAAGGCTCCATCGTCATTTTCCCCGCGAATGATACGAGCCAGATTCTGAGCGTAAAAAGTCAAAGGAGTCATTTCATGCCTGCCACCGCAAAAGATTTTACCTCTAACTACAACGAAGAAATGCTCGAGGATTGGGTCTGGGATGATTGGTCTGCGCTCAGCTCAGCGCTCAAGCAATCCATTCAGGACTGCTTTGCCACCGGCGGCGACCCGATGAAAGAGCTTGAGAATACGGTAATACAGGGTCTCGCGAGTGCGCTGCGCGAGTATGTTTCTCATGGCGTTTCGCTTGGATACACCGGCGAAGACAGCAGCTCCACCGGCTACAACATGATGTCGGCCTCACTGGCGATGGAAGCGAAAGCCGGACGGACACTTTCGGCGGCCTCACGCGCCGCGCTTCAGAAAGTCGCGAGCGGCATTGATGGCCACGTGCGTGATATTCGAAGCGTGCAGGCCATTGCGCGTGCCAACGCCCTGGCAGGGTACCAAGTTTATGGGTCAGCATCAGCTCGCCCTGCCTTGTCGACAAAAGCGGGGAGCATGTTGAGCGAGGAGGACCATAACGCTTTGGATAAAAGCCTTCGCGGCATTTCCGGCCATACCAAGAGCCTGAAAAGCATGGCGGACGTGGCGGCTCGCACGAACACCTTGAGAGGCTGGCCGGTGACCAGGTCAACATCGTCAGCCGAGCCGACACTTGAAGAGAAAGAAGATTTGGACGCGCAACTGGCGGCCCTGGCTGGAAGCCTGCAGGTCCAAAATCTTTTGACCGAATCAGCAGAAGATCGATCGCGGAATGCCATCCTGGACAGCCAGATACGCATCAATCTGCTGTCAAAAAAGCTCGCTGCCAGCAGCAAGCGCCGCTAAGCCGGTGGCGATCGCACTTGAGATGAAGAAAGCCGAAGAGAAGTAGACAGGCGTTCTATGTTCTGCTAGAATGGACTCCTAAAGTTTGCCTCTCTGCTCTTCACAAGAGGTAGACGACCGACCGACTCAACACAGCAAGAGGCCCAGGAGCGACGACCTGGGCTTCTTGTTTTACTCGGGTAAATTGCCATACACAGCACGCGCTACCCCTTTGGCTATGGCTGCCTCGATCTCATCAATACCAGTTAAACAGTATGGGGTCTTGCCGTCATTGCTCACAAAGACGACTCCCCAATCCCAAATACTACCCATTCTTCTGACGTCGGCCAGGTTACATTTATCAGCATCGAAGCCACTGCCCCAGCGGCTGGGTTTCCAGTGCTCAAAGATCGTTGAATGGAGCGGGCGTAGTATTTCCCCTCGGACGTTCTGAAGGGTGTACCCCGCTTCAAGATAGCTTAGAAGTTGCTGCAATGTTGCCATGTAGTCGCCTCGGACCTGTGTCATTAGTAACTCAGCCATTCGATGTTACACAAGGTTAATGCTTGTGCGCAGCGTGCCAGTCCTTTACGGCCGTAACCTGCTCTTCAGTGAAGTAGCGTTCGTGTTCACCTGGTCGCCCTGGTTTCGGTATGGCTATGTGCTCAAGATGCTTTTCTGGATTGCGCACATGGTCCAAGAGAGTCCTCCGGTTTATACCCAACTCATCAGCAAGGGCTTGCAGCGTGATCGTGCCCTCTGGCTGTGATGCTGTTTTGTGCTCATATACAGCCCGTGGCGCGGTTAATCTGCGGACAGGTGTGTGAGTGGTGAGTTGACTCACAAGGCCTTCTAGCGTATGTACACGGTCCTCTAATGCGCTTATGCGTTCACTCAGGCTATCGACTACCTCATGTGGTAAGAAGCGCTGTAAATCATCCTCATCGACTTCATAGAGATTGCCCTGAATGTGTAGTGCCTTGATTGTATTGTGCTGGATCCACCGCTGTACTGTGCGTTCAGTTCGTTGGCAGCGCTGCGCTATTTCCAGTGTGGTGAGTTGCATAATTCCTCTTCTTTCTCTCATGTCGTCATGCTAACGACAGTATACGACATGCTGTCATTATTCATAGACTGAGTAACGTTAGATTGTCGCTTTCCATCGTCAATCTGTCGTTAGCATTGCTTTTTGTCTCGTTTGAGTGTAAACTAGCTAAAAGAAGCTTTTTGAGAGGTGTCTAATCATGAAATTCTATACAGTGGAAGATGTTGCAGCGATATTGAAGGTGTCTGAACCCACGGTGCGCAAGCTTATTGCATCTGGTGAATTGAAGGCGACGCAAGTGGGGAGACAGTACCGGATTTCTCAAGAGGCACTCGACGAGTATATAGCGCGTCATTCGTAGGTCTGCCGCCCGTGCCAGGAATGGGACTCCCAGCACGAGCTAACGCAACATAAACCGAACAGGCCGGTTATGCTACGCTGCATATAGAACGCGCGAAGCATAGCCTAGTAAGGACTAGGCTGCATGACGATTATTGTACTTCCTCTCGGAGCTGTCGGTATTCTTGCCCTGGCTATCGCCTTCCTCATAGGACGGCATATCTACCAGGTGAAACGCTTGCCCTTGCGAGAAGATGACCGCGAGCAACTGGCGCTCGAGCACTCACAAGAAATGGAACGGGAGCGCCTCTTGCTTGTTCGCGAACGCCACGAGCATGATTTACAGCTTGCTCAAGAGCGTCACACTCTTGAATTGCTGATGGAATGGGAGCGCCATCAGCTTGATAAGCACCTGGCATTAACAAGAATATCTGCGGACCAAAAAGGCCACTATCCCTATATGGTCCATCCTGAGCAGGGCTATCAGGCATTGCCCAACGTCAACATGAGACAATTAGCGGCAGCTCGCCAGGATGAAGACACAGAGGACACCAGCCGCGCTATACCCTCACTCGTGCGCTATGAAGATGTGAAGGCCTCCATCCCGCAAGGTCATGCGCTCGTAGGTATCTCAGAGCGTGGCCTTGAAACGAGAGAAGATAGCATACGTGCTCTGGTGTGGGTTGTTGGTGGATCCGGAGTGGGCAAAACCAATAGTGTATCTTTACGAGTCGATGATGATTATGAGCGTGGCCACCGTTTCTTAGGGATAGACCCTCACGCCTTCAAA
>DMFQ01000264.1:1214-12007 GCA_003450555.1 Ktedonobacter sp. | reverse complement strand
CGGCGCAAAGCTGGCGGCCAGTGGCAGTATCCAATCACGCTGATTGTGGATGAAGTCGGCTCTATGGTTATGGATATCGACAAAGATGAGCAGGTAGAAAGTGACGTTGCCAAGAAACTCAAAATGGTAGCGCGGATCTGCGGCCAGGAGTCGAGAGGTTTTGAGATGGTTGGTATCTTCATCTCGCAAGATGCGGCCGGATTATCCTGGTTGCGCAAGCGCGCGCTGATGGTCCTGGCTCACCAGGTGATGATGATGAGCGAGCGCCTGCTCGTCTGCAATGAAGATAGAGCGATTGCAAAGCAGATGGACACCTGGCCGAAGGGTCGCACCCTTGCTTATGGTATCGCCTTTACAGAAGGCCCGATCGTGGTACAGCAACCCATATTCAGGCCTCGAATAGTCGAGGCAAACATACCCAACTTGGCACCGAATCCATTTCCGCAAAACAGCACGATTGTAACACCTGTAAATGATGTGGAAACGCCTTCACAAGCGGCTCCATTGCGCCTTGTAAATGATACAGAAAACGAGGCCTCGCACGCTCAAAAAAACATTGATACCTCATCAGTGGGAAATGATGTGAGAGGCATTATTGTTCGGATGCGCCGCGCCGGTGACTCCCTCACAAAGATTAGTGATACCGTCGGATTGAACGGCAGAAAGTACCCGCTCTTTACGGCCGTATGTCAGGAGCTGGGGATTAAGAAAGCAGAGAGAGAGGCATAGATAGCATGGTGAACTGGCATAAATTTGTATCACTCGCCTGGTACGATAGCTTCATCGAATTTCTGTTCAGGTTCGTGGCGAAAACCAGCGAGCCGTTACTCGCGGCAGGCCTCGTGATAAGTGCTGCTGACTTTCTGAGTAAGGGCGCATTGATGCACAGCAATCCGGAGCTGACTATGTTATGGGCATGGACGCAAGCCATTGCGATAGAGGCGAGTAGCGGCGTGGTGTTTGTGTATGCGCTGCAATCGTTCAAGCAGCATGACAAGATCAAGGCATGGGTGTACCTGGTCCTCTCTCTCTTGCTGGCGATCACCGGCGGCGCAATGCTGCTTTTTCAACTGATAGCCAACACAACCGGCCTGCAAGAGAATAGTTTACCTGTCTACCTGTTCTATGCCCTGGCAGGCCTGCGGGTCCTGGTATCAGTTTCGTATGTCTATCTGTGTAGAGCAAAGTACATCCGTTTCACAGACCTGGAAGATGAGACACAGGCCGTCTCACCTGAAACACCTTCAGCACTCAGTGATGAGGTGATGAACACTATTCTTGAGAAGCTACAGAAATTAGATCATTTAGAGCAAGCCCTATCCGCCCATTCAATCACCGTCAGCCAGGTGCAAGAGCAGCTCCTCGCTATCCCTGAGACGGCGGGTGTCTCACCTGAGACGGAAGGCGACGAAGCAAGCCTACAAGCGCAATTAGAGCGTTTGCTCAGTCTATCGCCTGAGATCAGCACCCGAGAGGCAGCGGCCATTGTAGGCAAGCCACATTCGACGGTGGGACGCCACATGTTAAAGATGAGACAATCAGCATAAGGAGTGCGCACATCATGACAGCATTTAATCAAGAGCAGGCTATCAAGGACTACACAGAATTGAGTCGTCGTATCAGCGTCGGCGCATATTCTGAACGGAGCGCAGAAGATCATCTAAACGGGACCTATCCGGAGGACGGTGTAGAGGAGTCGATAGACAATCTGACCGAACTGGCAGCGCGTGAAGGGCTAGAGTTTTGTTGGGAAGTGAGCAACGGAACATGGGTACTTTTGCCTCTGTCACCAGAGACACGGGCAGCGCGTTACAATGCGGAAATGGACGAACGCAACGCTATCGCTCGCGCCACTGTACCAAAGCCCTGGCTACCGCTTCATGATGGCGAGTAGCAAAAGAAGAGCAGAAAGTGAGTCGCACTCATGACAGAAGAAACCTACTACTGCGGTTTGTGCAAAGCGCATATGCCGCTGGCCCACTTCCCACATGACACCGACGACGGGCAAGAGCCTATCAACCTATCGGCGCAATCAGTCGCAAAGCAAGAGCCGCTTGAAGACACCGTAACCCTCGTGCGCTGTCCGTATTGCAGAGGGCATCACCAAAAATTCATGATTGATGCTTGCCCGATGAATCCATATCGCCCTTAACCGTTAATCGGCTGCCCACGTGCTACTAACACAAGAGCAGCCCTATCTACTCGAAAGGATGTGACCCTATGAGTAAACAGACCTATTCTACCACTGCCCCCAGCAGCGTCGTAGCAACGCCTAGCGACATCCGCTTACCTGGCGCGTACTCATGCATGTGCCGATGGGGCACGCTCCCCTGTGCCAACCCTGTCGGCCTGCTGGGAGCCGTATGCCCCAACTGCACTACCGGAGATCACAGCGGGCATTTAGACAAAATTGGGAGATCCACTGAGCGGCACACGTTTGTCTTTTTTCGTGCGCTCCAGGAGCTGCGCACGTCCTTCCCCGGATTGCCGACGTCTCTCCAATTCTTTGACCTGGCTGAGTGCTACGCGCTGCGCGATCTCCTGGCCACAGCGTTACCGACTTGCACTGAAGAGGGAGGGCTGCGCGATGCTTGTTAGTACTAAAGGCGTCTGGCCGCCGTTCGCCTTCAGCGAGTCATCAGCGTGGGGAAAATGCCTTGAGTCTTACCTTCAGCGGGCGCTCGATCGGAGCGGCTCCCAGCATACCCTTGTGAAGAATCGGCAGATACTTGGAGACTTCTTCAGCACCTATCACAAAGCACCGGATGAAATCGTACAGTCTGAGATTGAAGCGTTTATGCGCAGCCCAGGACGCGCAACAGGGCGCATAGGTCGCTCGCCTGGTCCTGGTTTGCAGAACAATCGTCTATCGTCGCTACGATCGTTCTACTCCTATGCCGCGGCATATGGGATCACTGGACAGGATGGTAGGATTTACCCACTCTTGAAAACACTTGCACCAACGGCAAACATGCGGGCACTCCGGACGCCGCGCAACTATAAAGCGTTAAGCACTGATGAGGTGCAGCGCCTGTTTGCTCAAATTCCGAGAGATGAGCAAGGCCTCCGCGATTTTGCACTTTATAGTTCATTGCTATTCACGGCTCGTCGCATCTCAGAAATCCTCAACTTACGCTATGGTGACATTACTCAGACGACTCTTGAGGATGGCTCGTCTATCACAGAGTTTACGTTCAGGGGGAAAGGCCATAAAGGAGTGCTTGATGTCCAGGAGCTGCCTCCGCAGGCATGGGAGGCCATAACACACTACTTAGTGAAGAGTGGGCGTAGAGAGCATATGGATCCGGATAGCCCGATCTTTGTCGCGAACATCTACCAGGCGCATAGCAGGAGTAAGCCACGCCGCCGCGACCCGTTGAAGCCATTGACACCTTCAGCGGTCTGGGCGTCCATGCGCCGCTATGCCAGGCTCGCTGGACTGTCTAAAAAAGTTCATCCCCATGTGTTTAGGCACACATCAGCCAGAATGAGATTCAAGGCTGGTGAAGGGCTGCAAGCAATCCAGCATCTGCTTCGCCACGAAAATATAGCGACGACATCCAGGTATATTGATGGGCCTTATTGCACAACGCGATGAGGGAGCGCGTCTCCTTTCAGCTGCATTTGGCAATTTGTAGCTCGCCACTGCGGACCAGGGCGAGCAATTCATCTAAGGTCATAAGAGCGGTATACCTCCATCTATATCTTCAAAAATTGTGAACTGCTCGTTCCTGGTCGCACATGAGTATAGCCTGCTGTTGTTTCTATCGACTCATGACCTAGCGTCTCTTTGACGACTGCGATAGATGCACCATTATCAAGCGCGTGGCTGGCGTGTGCGTGGCGCAACCAGTGAGGAGACACGCGCGAACGTGTGCGCTTGACTTGCTTTTCATCCAGGATGACCGTCTCACTATGCGTCTGAATTTTTGCCCTGATGGCAGCCTGCTCGACAATCCTGAAGACTTGAGAGGCGTCGAGCTTTCTTCCAGACTTCCCACGACCTCCACCGCGGGAGCGGAAGATCGGCGCGGCCGGAGGCGCGTCATCTCGCAGGGCTATAAGCTCTTCATAGGTTTCTCTTCGCAAGAGAACATGGCGTGTCTTCTCACCTTTGCCAAACACGGTGATTTGCCCGGTATCTCCTCGTGGCTGTACATCTTTCCAGCACAGCTCGCACAGTTCAGAGACTCGGATGCCAGACGCATAGAGCAGGCGCAAGATCGCATGGTTGCGCGGGTTGCTCTCCTTTGCCAGCATCGTGAAAACCTGCTCTTCGCTCATGATGCGCTCGGCCAGCGTGTTTTTCAGTTTCGGGACTTTGACCATTGCGCCCACATTGAAACGGATATAGCCGGTTTTCTGCGCAAAGGAGAGGAGAGACTTGATCGACTTGAGACGCCGCGCGATGGTTGCAGGCTTAATGTCGAGCAGTGCCAGCTCGTCAGCGTAGGATTGGAGATCCGGAAGGGTAAGCATCCGTAATCCGACGGTAACATACTCGCGGAATTGCTGAATGTCTCGCGTGTATTCATCCTGTGTGAGCGGAGATTTGTCATGCAGCCACATAGCGATAAGCTGCTCATCACTGGTATTTGGGGGTAACACGGTCTCTTGTGGCTGGTAGACACTGACGCTTCTCTCCATACAAATCTCTCCTAACATGCCAATACAACAAAACAAGAGTTATCTTGTATTCACAGTATATTACTTGCTTGCTAAAAACACAAGGGGAAGGCGGCAGCGCTGGGAGGTTCCCATACCTGCCGCCTTCTGTCTCGCTTTGCTATCATTTCACTGGCGAGTCTACAATCCTGTGGTCCTCGTTCAGTTCAGGGGCAAATTGCGTTCCAAATCCAAGTAAAGCTAAACTTCTACCAATCGCCTTTGTCTCGGCCTTCTCTATGTAGTCACCAAAGTCAGCAGCACACTCGCTACCCGTTGCAGTAGCGCTGCCACCCTCGCCAGTGGTCACGATCGCGCGAAACCGCGCATAGCCTTTGGCTGTCTTCTGCACTTTCTCGGAGCGCCGTTTCTCAGTGTTCCACACGTACGCCTCGACGGTCATTTCACGGTCGAGATCGACAACGATCTCCTGCGTTTCAATTGTGCCATTCGGAAACTTCTCTCTGAACCACACTAATCTCCATTTCACATCTAAGTAATCTTGAGCAGAACCATCGCGGCTCTTGATCTGGCGCATATGTTCGTTGGGGTTAAACATTGGTGTATCTCCTATCCTATCGTGGAGGGCGACCCTTGCGAGCCGCCCAGGTGAACTATCTCATCGGGACCAATCGGCCGCTGGGTGCAACTTCCGTTTTCTGGACCGACTGCGTGCCAAACTTTGAGGACTCTTTCCAGTCCTCCTGCTTTGCCTGCCACTTGGCATCAGCCTCAGCATACGCCTCGTTGATCTTGTCGAGGCTATCAAGGCAAGCGCTATTGATCTGGCTGGCGATGCGCTGAGTTCCATTTGGCATTGTCACGCGATCTTCTTCGCGTTGCATCTCGCTGATGATTGCCGGCATCTCGCCACCAATCTTCTCAGCCAGGCGAGCGCGACGCTCGGCAAGTACTTCGTTTACGGCGCGCATATGCTTGCATGGACGGGTCGCCGCGCAATTGCACATCATTTGGTTGTTATCCCAGCGAACTTGATAATACTGTTCGCTGCTATCGCTCTTGACCAGGTAAGAGACTTCGTGCGTTACTTTATTCGTGACGCGATTGACGGTAGCCGATGAGATTTGAGTTTTTGCGGTTGCTGTCTTCGCCATTTTTGTTGCTCCTCAGATTTACTATCCTCAAGAAGTACATCCTCTTGACACTTTCATTATCTCACACTTTGCAACTAATTGCAAGTGTTTTCTATGCAGTATTGACAATTGCATAGAACTCGTATAAAATGGTAGTAGTTACAGTTAGCTATGAGAAGGGAGATACATACCATGTCAGGGAAATTGCTCACGACAAAACAGGTCCAGGAAATGCTTGGTGTCAGTGAACGAACCATATTCAACTTCATGGAGCGAGGCGACTTGAAAGGCTTTAAGGTGGGAAGGTCCTGGAGATTTGAGGAGTCTGATATTGAAGAGTATATCAATCGGCAGAGACGCAAGTCAGAACAGAAGCCAGAAGAGAGTGTGGCATAGAGCAGGGCTAGTGGCGCAAAAGTTAAGGTTGAACCACTAGCCCCTAGTCTACTGAGGTAAAGGATATCACATGCAAGAGGATGATATACCACTGAAACGCTGCACAAAATGCCCTGAAGGTGAGCAGTGGCATCCTGCAACGCCAGAGTTCTTTAGTCGTCATAAAAGCAGGAAAGGTGGTCTACAGGGCCAGTGCAAAAAATGTGCAAGCGACTATCATAAAGCATACCGCCAACGTCCAGAAACAAAGGAACATAAGAGTGGCTATGACAAGGCATACCGCCAACGTCCAGAAACAAAGGAACATAAGAGTGACCTTTATAAAATTTGGCGGCAAAAGAACCCATCAAGAGATAAAGATCTCAAGAAAAAATACGCGCAGTCTCACCCTGAGAGGATGAGGATTGCTAGTGAGAAACACGCGCAGTCTCACCCTGGTATATATAAGGAGAGGTCTAAGAGATGGGCACAGAGTCACCCTGAAATACGTGCGATGCATCGGAGAAACCGACGCGCTCGTGTAAAATCTGCACGGGGAATGCATACTGCTTTACAAATCCAAGAGTTGCTGAAACGGCAAAAGCACAGGTGCTATTACTGTTCGACCAGATTTGATCGCATCAAAGGCAAATACATCTATCATGTCGATCACACGTTCCCTCTTAGCCGTGTCGCAGGTACTGACATTCCCGCGAATGATATCAGTTACCTGGTGCTGACTTGCCCTCACTGTAATGTGAGCAAAAATGACAAATTTCCCTGGGAATGGCCTGAGGGTGGGAGGCTGCTATGAGCGGCGTGGCGCTGGGAGTACCAGCGAAAGACTTGTTGGTGGAAACACACGATGAAGAGCGAGTAGGGGCGCAGGAGAAGAAAGAAAAGGCCATCGCATAGCCAGGGCCTCGTCGCTCACGATTACAACACCCAGGCGACGAGGCCCCAATAACCACTAAGGAGAAGTATATCATGCTGCAAAGCCATGAGCAGTATTTTAGCAAGATGAGCAACCATGCGAGGAAATACCGGCTTAAAAGCAAATACGGATTAACTTCACAGCAATATGACGATATGTTTATAAACCAGATGGGAGTGTGCGCTATATGTGGAGAAGCACCCCCAAAAGGCAAGCAGTTGCATGTCGATCATTCTCATGAAACGGGGCAAATTCGCGGATTATTATGCAACCAGTGTAATCACATGCTAGGGAACGCTGAGGATAAAGTAGCGGTACTTAAGAACGCAATTCAGTACCTTCAGAAGGCGGGATGTGATGCCAAATAGGCCCGGCATATCTCCATATGGAGACATGTGCAAAATGCACACTAGACAGAGGTGGAACGATTGGTTTATACTCAGCCCAAGGGTTCTATGTGCTACAACAAACTACAAGGCGGTTGTATCATGGTGCCCTGTGAAACACAGTCAAATAAAAATGACCCGCGTATGCCTCGCTGCTTATCTACAGGTCTACGCGAAGATGTGTCATCTCGCTGCTTAGTCTACAGGTGTAACATTCCATTTCGGAATTGTTGCGCCTTTTTTTAATGTCCTTTGTCTAAAAAAAGACAAAGAGAAAGCCAGCCCGAGACCCCTCACAAAGGTAAGGCTGGCGTTCCACAAGGTGTGATCTTATGCAGATCAATCGTTTAATTGATATGACTATACACTTTTCATGTAGTCATGTCAACACCTCCGGATATGCCAATGACATGTCCAATAGAAGTGTATCACAGAAAAGTGTGATTTCCTCAACTTTACCCACGTCTTCCCCTCTCGACTGGCTTGCTAGGCCAGGCTGCGAGGTGGGAAAATGATGCAAAACTCGCGCTACGCTCACATGAGCAAAGAGCAGCTCATTGACTCGCTTGAAAAACACGATGCAACGCTGAAGGCGATTTATAGTACTATCCATCTCCCGAATACAACAATGGCCCCGGGCGAGAAACTGTTTTCAATTGGTGCTCGCTGCGTGCTGGCCCAGGAAAAGCCTAATACAGATGGATTGGTACGCCTTCCTACTGACAAGATAGCTGCATTCACCGGCATGTCTGAAAGCTCAATCGGGCGCTACTCTAACACCGTGATCGATCGCTATGGCGCCACAAAAGTACCTGTTCCCTATACTACCCTCAAAGGGCAAGATCGCACACTCACCTATGTCGATCGCCAGGAGCCGGTGTGGCAGGAACCTTGGAATGTTCCCATTCCAGAAGAAAAAGAACGCACGATTAACGGCAATGGGAAACCATGCCCACAGTGCAAAACGAACAACCTGCAGGTCACTACCCATCGCATTAAGTACCAGGAAGTTCAGCAATGTGATTGCTGCGGATACAAAAAGGTATCTGCCATCCTGGACGATAAGCAGCCCCTTGGCCCAGGTGAGTACATCCCTGAAAAAAAAGGCCCCCAGCCTGAAGAGCCTTTTGAGGAAGGGGAAAAGGCTCAAACATCTGCCCCTGCTTACGATCCAAATACCCCCCCTGCTTCGCTCGTTGCTTCAGATCTCCAAACCCAAAAGGCTCCCCAGCCTGAAGAGCCTTTTTCTCCACAAGAAATTGAGCAACAAGCGGCCCAGCTCCTGCTAGACATTGCCGGGGAACATACAAAACATATCGAGATGATTCCACAAGCACAAAAATACACCACTGTTCCCTATGCCTTAAATCGGGATGATATGCTAGCCCACTTGAGAGGGAAGCGAACCAAAGGCGCAAAGCTGTATCACGCGGATGGAACGCTGCGCGGCATGATGTTTGATGGCGACAATCAAGAGGACTCGCAAAAAATACAGGATGCCGCCAAACTCTTGCAGGCAGCCGGTATCACGATGATTGTAGAACCGTCCCCAGCTCCAATTGGCTCAAAACATGAGGGTGGTGTGCATGGCTTGATTGTTTTTGCCGGACGTGTTGATGCCTACTCTGCTTTCCAGACGGTCTACCAGTACACAGGTGATCTGCTCAAATCAGTAGAGCAATGGCCTTCTTTAACAGGCAATGGAAATAATGTGAGACTGCCAGGTGGCAAATATATCAAGGAAGGTTTCGCGGCCTCGTGCAAGCTCTATGATGCTGATGGCTTAGAATTGTCGCACGATGGACCTGGCGCGGCCCGGGTGCTACTTGACTACCAGACACCTGTTGAGCTGGTAAACGAGTATGAGAGGCCTTCAGTAGAGCCTATCGTGAAACCTGCTCCGAAGCCACAAACGAGCATGGGGGGGTACTTGGAAAAAGACGTTGCTCCATATGTGATTGCCGATTATAACGATACAACTTCATGGGAGCAGCTTATAGCGCAATGTGGCGGCTCTAATCGTCAAGGGAAGTTCTCTGCGATCTGGCGCGGTGATCGTAATCCCAACGTTGCCATTAATCGTAAAACCGACCTGGCTAAAGATTTTAGTAGCAATGCTTGGCTTGATTGTCCGATGGATAAGTATCAGGTCTATTGCTTGATTAAAGGTGGTAGCGACTGGCAAGCGTTCAGGAAACGTGATCTAGCCCAACGGTGCAAGGGCTATAGAGAACAGGCTATAGCATCATAGAAAAGAGAAAGATGAGAAATCACCCGACAGTCACGATTGTTAGAAAACCATGGGAAGAAGTAGGCAAAGAAACCTATTGCGATAATCCTGAGTGTGATGAGTGCCGAGTTATTGATAGGGTTACCCAGGGTGCTGGTTCAGGTGATTACCATAACCCACGTGACATGACGCTTTGGGAAGCAAATGTTACGCAAGTTCTTTCCATAAATGGCCCTATTCCCTCAAAGCAGTATCGTGTATGGATTGTTGAGTTACACCGAAAAGGGTTTACCGCCAAGGGTCGTTATGGGGGTGCCAGAGTTCCTAAGTTCGATGTGAAGACAGTTATCGAATACTGGTCGGGTTCAGAAAGATAAGTGGATCTACACCAGGTGAGGTAGCATCATGAGCAAAGCTTATATGTCCATCCAGGAAGCAATGCAGTACTGCAAGGCTCATACGGTGTTTCTGGTTCATACAGATAACGGTCCGGACTTGTGGACCAATGGCAGAAAAATGCCTATGCCATTGCGCCGTGCGATCTTCAAGCATCGTGAACAACTGGCTACCATGATGCAAGCAGGTGACAAACAATTGTGCCCTGCTCGGGATCTGCATTTTTTGCATTGGTGCTGGAATGGTGAGCGTGAAGTATGCGAACTGTGCGAGCAAGTAGAGGACAGCATGACCGCTCAAGATAACCATAGGTCAGCATGAGGCGTGGTATGATGGTGATAAATACTTCATCAGAAAGTGAGCCTGTAATCGTGCCAAATCACTTAATTCCTTCTCTGCAATACGATCGTGCCATGACTTTATCGATTATCGTTCCAGTGAAAGATGCTCCAGCAGATGTCTTTATGGTGCTTATGCAGCACGTTGTGCAGTCTGCACGCAATCCTGAGAAGGCACAGAAAGTGCTTGAAGGACTGGATTTCTCCAATCCTACAGATAAATGGTTTGCGCTCAATTCCCTTCAAGAAATGGGCGTTGCACTGCCATTAGGAGGATAAGATGAGCGAACAAACCGACAGTCCGACACCCCTACGCGCGCGCGCGCATGACCAAAACGACACGCTGAGGCGGCAAGGTCAGCATATGACCGATGA
>DMFQ01000264.1:0-1146 GCA_003450555.1 Ktedonobacter sp. | reverse complement strand
GGTCAGCATATGACCGATGAAGAGCGGGAGCGCTCGCAAAAGAAATTTCTCATAACCTTTGCCAAAAATGCCAATGTGCTCCTCTCGGCAAAAACCGCGAAGGTCCATCGATCCACCGTGTATGAATGGCTCGAAAAAAGCGAAGAGTTTAGCATTCTCTATCACCAGGCAGAGATGGACGCCAACGATGCTGTACGCGCTGAGATCGACAGGAGAGGTCGGCAAGGATGGTTGGAGCCGGTCTACCAGGGCGGCGCCAAAGTAGGAACGATACGCAAATATTCAGATACGTTGCTGGTTTTTCTCGCCAGATCGCGGATGCCAGAATACCGCGATGCCTCGAAACTTTCTATTGATGCGCAAGTTAACGCTACCACTACGACGAAGAATGCAGGTGAGGTTCTACTTGACCTGCGCTCAGCCAGCTCAGCACAGCTTGCCGCGCTGAAGCAAATTGCACTTGAGCTGAAGAAAAATGAACAGTGATCGTCTGGCACAACTGACTGATGCCGAACTGGTACGCTGGCGCTTTCTGTACATGCACCTGGCTGGCATCGAGGAAAACCTGGCAATCTTGCACTCCATTTTTTCGCCTGGTGGACCCGCGCCAGACGGTGAGGACCTGGCCGCTCTGCAACAGACGCTCAAGTGCGAACTCGCAAAACGAACCGCCCTGAAAAGTGTGTGATAGACACCCATCAGGCGCAAGCATTCGCTACCCTGATGCACACACCACTCAATACGATTTTGGGGCGCAGGCACTCGCCACCCTCAACAACAACAACACCTGCTCGCCGGCATTCGCCACAGCAGCCAAACAAAGAAGAAATGAGAAAGAAAGAACATGAGAGACGCTGGGCACACCTACTCTTTCGCAAATGAAGCGAGAGAGGAAACAAAAGGATTGCGTACAAGCAAATTACAGCGAGAAACATCATATAAGGACATCACCTCAGATGTGCAGGCCGAAGGTCAGGGTGTCATCTCGGGGTACTTAAACACGTTTAACCAAATCGACTTTCAATCAGACAAAACCGTTCCTGGCGCGTTTCGCCAGTCCATCAAAGATGCAACGGCCAGGCGTGCACAGCAATCGCTTTTGTACCTCTGGCCTCTGCTTTGGTCACATGACTATAGCCAGCCTCC
>DMFQ01000161.1 GCA_003450555.1 Ktedonobacter sp. | reverse complement strand
TGCGACAAGTGCGACAAACAGCAGTCAACATCCTCAATTCGTACGCATCAACATGTGTTGGGGAAAGAGCTAGACTACATATCACCCTGCATTATAGATATGCCAGCGTCGCTGGGCCATACCCTTCAGTTGCTCCTCGAAACCGCGCATGGTCAGCCAGTTGCGTGTCTCGCCGGTCACCACGATATCGGTGTGCTGCATATCCGCGATACTGCTGGCACCACTCAACTGCATAGCCACTTTCATTTCAGCTACCACCGTCTCCAGCAGTTCGCAAACTTTTTCATAACTTTCACTGGCGGCTTTGAGGAAAGGAAAGCCCATACCCACCAGGGTGGCTCCGAGTGCGAGGGCGCGAGCGATATCCAGGCCATTGCGCACGCCTCCGGTGGAAATGAGCGGGAGGTGCGCAGTCCCTGCCTCGACGACACAGATGGGCGTGGCTATACCCCAGTCGCGAAAGAGCAGCCCAATGTTCTTTGTGCGCTCGTCCCCGCGTGCCTCGGAACGAGCCGCCTCCATCGCGGACATACTGCTCCCGCCCGCGCCGCCGACATCAATCGCCGCGACTCCACAATCGCGTAGGAGAAGAGCCTGTTCGCGGCAGACGCCGGCACCGGTCTCTTTGGCGATCACAGGGATACCCAATTCAGCGGTAAGCGCTTTGAGCGCCGCTGCCTCTCCAACCGAGCGGCGATCTCCCTCCGGCTGTGCCGCCTCCTGCAGACTGTTCATATGGACTGCCAGGGCATTGGCCCCGATCATATCGATGGCTTGCTGAGCATGCTCGTGGCTAAAGGCGCTGTGGCGTGACTGCACAATCAGTTGTGGCGCGCCGATATTGGCAATGAGAAAAGCGTTAGGAGCATATTGGCGCGTCACTGCATAGCTAGCAGCCACCTCTGGATTCACAATAGCTGCCCGCTGGCTGCCAACGCCAAGAGCCAGCCCATACTGTTCCGCTGCACGCGCCAGGTTGCGGTTGATCGATGTAACATCTGGATGCCCACCCGTGAGTGAAGACATGAAGATGGGATAACGCAGCGTGTGCCCCAGGAAGGTGACGGATGTATCGATCTCATCCAGGTCTACCTCTGGCAGGGCCTGGTGCACGAACTGTATGTCATGCCAGTTAGCCATCTGTGTGGCGCTGACATCCTGTCCCAAAGCAATGCTGACGTGTTCTATCTTACGCTGTTTCACTTCATCTGACATGTTCAATGTGGGCCTTTCTTTTCTTCCTACTCAGATACATATAGACGAGAGGGACGCCAAAAACGAATACCGGCTGGTACAGGGCAGACACTGACCCGGTAATACCTTGTAATGGATAGAGCAGTAGGGCTGTGGCGGAAAAGAGCAATAGAGCCATTGTATGCGTATCAAGCGGTCGCAGGACAGCGATCCAGAAGACCCACAGCGCGTACCATGGCCAGAACCAGCCTAATACAAGGATCAGGTACCAGAAAACGGCGATACTCCAGCAGTCAAGTAGCACATCAAAGCCGGGCAGGAGCATCTCGCGGTCTGCAGCGGGGTTTGTTGGAGCAGCCCGCACTTTGCCAAAGAGACGAAAATAGATCAGAGCAAAGATGAAGATGGTAGAGGCTCGTAATGCACCATCCGCGGCGGTCGTTGGCTGCATAACCGGCGGAAAATGTGACAATTGCGCGACAAAACCAAAGAGCCATTCCATTGGGCACCTCTAACAACCCGACGATTGAGTGCGAGAAGTTTGTTAAATCTATCGCCGACGTGATGGAGAAAAAGGTTGTTGGACCCCTCCAAAGCGGCAGAAAGAGGGGAATGACCAGCCCCTGTCCCACGATCGTACGCCAGCAAAAGCCCCTGAAGGCGCGGCTTGTGTTGCGCTCAGAACGTACCATAAACCAGGTGAAGAGCGGGGCAATCAGTAATACGACGAGGTTCAAGCTGATGGCAACGCCCAGCAGGATCAGCACAGCGATTTCACGCCAGAGCCCCTTTCTTTGTACATAGAGGAGCATAGCCAGGAGGAGTATGCTTAACAACAAACCCTCACTATGACCACTTCCAGCCAGCTCGATAATGGTAAGTGGGTTCCAGGCATACAGCAGCGTGCCCAGCAAGCGATGACCAGGTGCAAGGCTGGTCAGGATGGCCCATACCAGGATGCAATTGACAAGGTGTGCCACTATCGCCAGTCCCTTAAAGAGGAGCAGCGTGACAATAGGTACGTTGCTCATACTCACCAATCCTGCGGAGATGTAGAGCCAGAGCGGGCCATAAAAATTCGTAGTGAAGCGCCCGCTGACGACCCAGCGTATATAAGGATCAAGCGGAAACTGTATGGGGGCATTGCTCAAAGGGTCCGCGTGGTAGAAAGCGAGCAGGCGGCCAGAAAACATATAGGTAAAGACGTCGTCTGAAAAGAGAGCGGGTTGAAAGAGCAGGGTGAGGCAGAAGACCGCGGTTACCCCTAAGAGTAGCAGAAGCCAGGGGAACGCCGCTCTATGTAACGTGTTTCGCCAATGATACATGCTCCAGATAGCCAGTGTATAGATTGCTACAATGGCCGCCAGGATCAACGTCAACAGCGCCTGGTAGAGCCAGGTTGTTGCTATGGGAGGATTGGCAGCGACGGCCCAGGCTCCCGGAAAAAAGATCTGTGAAAGAGCAAGCGTCAAGGGCCACGCGGCGGCCAGCGGCGTATTGCTTAAATGAAGTAGCGGCAGAGGCGCAAGGGCTACTATGACCAGGTAAAGGACCTCCAGCAGACAGGCGAAAAACAGTATGAGGAGCACGGCAGGCGACCAGGCGCGCAGCCCAGCTCGCCTTGGATAAGTACTTCCTTTATCATGCGGAGAAGGTGTATCCATTCCTTGCATTGTTGCCACTTCCAGGCGTTCGTCCTCCTCCATTTATAATCCTAGCCTTTTGAATGCGGTATCAATATATTTGACATAATAATCAGTATTTGTCAGTTCCGCCAGTTCACTTCGCGAGAGATATTCGGTGACTTCACTATCGCTGCCCAGCGCTTCAAGCAAAGCCGGCCCGGGAATGGCTCCGCTGCTGGCTATTCCCCAAACTTTTTTCGCGTTGCGCTGTACCATCTTATAGGCCTCCTGTCGACCCACGCCTTTGTCGATGAGGGCCAGTAGAATCCTCTGTGAGAAAACCAGACCGCCGGTCATGTTCAGGTTCTCCTGCATGCGCTGCTCATCCACATCCAGGCCGCTGATGACGTTGGTAAAGGTGTGCAGCATATAGTGTATCAGTGTACAGGCATCGGGCAGAATGATGCGTTCCGCTGAAGAGTGGCTGATGTCGCGTTCATGCCAGAGGGCAATATTCTCCATGGCCGTCAGACTAAAGCCGCGCAGCACGCGCGCAAGACCACAAATACGCTCGCAGAGTTCCGGGTTGCGTTTATGTGGCATTGCGGAGGAACCTTGTTGACCAGCCGCGAATGGCTCGAACGCCTCGCTCAATTCCGTGCGCTGCAGGTGGCGAATCTCCTGTGCCATCTTCTCCAACGAACTACCCAGCAGTGCTAGAGACGTCATAAAGTGGGCGTGGCGGTCGCGCTGCACGATCTGACTGGAGACGGGGGCAACGCCAAGCCCCATTTCTTCACAGACAAACTCTTCGATCTGAGGCGGAATCGTTGCGTGCGTACCGACCGCGCCAGATATTTTACCCACCGTGACCTGTTCAAGCGCCGCCGCGAGTCGCTGCTGGCCCCGTCGCAACTCATCAACCCACAGAGCCAGTTTCAGGCCAAAGGTGGTTGGTTCCGCGTGAATGCCGTGTGTGCGCCCGGCCATCAGCGTATATTTATAGCGAACAGCCGCCTCTGCTACCGTTTGAACCAGCTCAGCCAGCGAGGTGCTCAGAAGCACTCCCGCCTCTTTCAATTGGGCCGCCAGTCCTGTATCAAGCACATCTGAAGAGGTCAGACCGAGATGGATAAAGCGTCCTTCCAATCCCAGCTGTTCCTGTATAGAGCGCAGAAAAGAAATAACATCGTGGTGCGTCTCCTGCTCGATCTCCTGCATGCGTTCGGCATTGTAGCCAGCCTGGCGTATCTTTGCCATAGCCTCTTCGGGGATAATGCCTTCGCGTGCCCACCCTTCGCAGACGAGTAGTTCTACCCTCAGCCACAGGTCTGTTTTATGGGCGGCTGACCAGATGGCTGCCATTTCCGGTAAAGAATATCGTTCAATCATGATGATGTATCCCTCTGTGTTCTTCTCTGCTGCATATTGGATAATATGGCTGTAGTGTATCACACCAACGTATTTATAAATGTATTGCTGTGTTGATTGAATGCCTCCATAAGGTACAAAAGTCTTGTAAGAAGGTACAAAAGTCTTGTAGGTTCGTCTGTAGAGGAGTATAATACAGGTAGTAGAGGATTGCACAAGCTCTTTCCCTCTGGGTGTTGAGCTACTACATCGAGCCTCTGTGGAAAGTAAGGGATGACCATGAGCACGAATATACAACGTATTGGAAAATACGAGTTAGATAGAAACTGAAGGTTAATTTTTAACGTATCTATACCAGAGTTATGATTTCTCGCTTGCTTGGCTTATCACCCTTGCAACACAAAATGTTCCTTTGTTAGGCTAGCGTTGGGCATTCACATTGCAGAGGGGAATCAGGAGGTTAACTGTATGGCAGATAAGAGCCATTTTCTTCTCCTCATGCAAGGAATAGCGCTGTGGAATCAATGGAGACAAGAGCATGCTGAAATACAGCCTGACCTCCGTGGGATAGACCTCACCAAATCCTACCTCAGGGGAGTAGACCTCACTGCAGCAGACATCCGATGGACTGACCTTACCAGAGCCGACCTCACTGAGGCCAACTTCACAAGAGCGATCTTGACCGAGACTAACCTCATTATGACAAATCTTACCAGAGCCAACTTCACGCGGGCAGACCTTACGAGAGCGAGCCTCTACAG
>DMFQ01000058.1:6518-9796 GCA_003450555.1 Ktedonobacter sp. | reverse complement strand
GAGTACTACCGAGACACGGCGAGGGAGCGGCGCATTCCTTGTCCAGCAGGAGGACATTTGATGCTTCGCAGCGACGTAGTGAGGGCGCAGTTTGGGGAAATGCTCAAGAGTTTTGGTACTGCCTGACAATTGGCGTGAGGAGATACGCCGCCAGATGGTTGTAGAGGCGCAAAGTCAAGGCATCATGCTTGATACAATGGACAGGGAGAAGGAGAGATTGAAGCTTAAAAGAACCCGCATTCTCAAACAGCATAGGGAAGGTTACATTGACGATGATGAGTTTCATGGAGAAATAGCGGCGGTAGAACTTGCTCTTCACCATCTTCAAACACCGGAGGTCAATGGGGTCAAGTTTGATGATGTTATCGCAGCAGGTGAACACATCCCCGGCATGGCAGCACTGTGGGACGAGGCAACACCGGAAGAGAGGCGGGAAATGGTCATGCTTCTGTTGGAACCAGGAGGACTGTACTATGACCTTGAGTTAAAAATAATCGCTGCACTCAAACCCCGAGCAGCATTTTTACCCATTTTACGGATGCTGACCGGAGTGGTCGAGTACGACGAAACCAAGGGTATCATTGTGACAGAAAATTGGCAAGACCGGAACCGACGGGATTCGAACCCGCGATCTTCTGCGTGACAGGCAGACATGTTAGACCACTACACCACGGCTCCTTATTACTTCGCTTCAGACGCTTTTTCAATTCATCCTCCGCAAAAGGATAATACCAGACAGGCGTACTTCTGTCAAGCGCCCTTGCATACCAATTTCGTTCAATGGTAGGATATAACTAAAACAAGGAAGCAAAACCATGGGCCGAGACATACTCGTCGATGGCTACAACATCATCAAGAATAGCGCCACGTTTCGCACAGTAGAAACGCGAAACTTCGCCGCGGCCCGTGCTGCCCTCCTCACCCAACTCGTCAGTCGTTACCGCCACACTCCCCATCGTGTTATTGTCGTCTTTGACGGCGACGGCGCGAAGCGAACAGATCAGCCACGAACGGCGTATCTGCATCATCTACTCCCGCCATAACGAAACAGCCGACAGCGTCATCGCGCGCCTGGCCACCGAGGCGAGAGTTGCAGGCCGTGAAGTAGAGATGTATAGCAACGATGGGGAAGTGCGCCAGGCCGTTGCCAGGCAGGGAGGCGTTGTTCAGAGCGTCACTCAGTTGACCAACCAGCTCAATGCCCCTTCGCGCGACGTGGCGCGCCGCACCCGCCATCGCATCGCCGTCCGTCAAAAGTACGGCCTTGATCCCTCCTATGATCCCGATGATGAGCCAGAAATCCGCTCTACTACCAAAGGTGGCAAGAAAAAATCATCCCGCCGTCATTAATCTCAAACATGCCGTTAATCCCAGGTAAAAAGAAGAGGGCGACCATGTTTCAGGTCGCCCTCTTCTTTTTACTATCTGTCATCCCGCGCTATTTCTGCGCGACGGGCGGGCGCTCTTCTATTGGAGCTTCTTCTGGAGCCTCTTCATCAAGTCCCGTGTAATCAGTGTCTTGTTCCTCGATAGCCGTACGTTTCGCTGGCTTCCTGCTGAAGCGCGTGCGCAGAACGTAAGTGAAACCCTCGATAACGATCTGGCGCGACATCTTCGATTTACCGACACGGCGATCCATAAAGATAATGGGCGTCTCTACAATTTTGAAGCCCTTTTGCATGACGCGATACGCCATCTCAATCTGGAACGCGTACCCCTGCGATTGAACGGTATCCAGGTCGATGCTTTCTAAGACTTCGCGCCGGTAGCAGCGATACCCGGCTGTACAATCCTGGACGGGAATACCGAGCATAAAGCGCGCAAATATATTGCCGCCGCCGCTGATGAAGCGGCGCACAGGCGACCAATCGGGTGTATCGCCACCAGGGATATAGCGCGAGCCAATCACCAGGTCTGCCCCCTCAATCGCTTTCAGAAAATCGGGAAGATAGCGTGGATCATGTGAGAAATCAGCGTCCATTTCAAAGGCCGCGTCGTAACCATGCTCAGTCGCGTACTTAAAACCGGCAATATAAGCTTTCCCCAGCCCAGCTTTTCCTTCTCGGTGCATGACGTGCACCCGCGCGTCCTCCTCGTGTATCTCGTCAGCCAGTTTTCCTGTACCGTCGGGCGAGTTGTCATCGACGATCAGCACATCCGTGTTGGGAGCATAGAAGAAAACCTTCTGTAAGAGTGGACGCAAATTGTCAAATTCGTTATAGGTTGGGATAATAATGATAGTTTTCATACAGTTTTATCTCCGTTCCTTGCCGTTGCCGGTGCAGGCTCTAAACTCCGCTGGCGTTCGTTCATAGGCAAAGTGCTATTGGTTTCGTGTTTTAATCCGGGAGAATTTTTATCCTCCTCACCGTCCTCTTGTTTCATAAAGGTTCCAGTATGCTGAGTTGCGCGGAAGATAAGCAAGGCGGTGACACCTAGTCCTAGACCGAACCATAGCGTACAGAGACGAATGAGTAACGTCGCTGCACCCGCGATTGTTGCTGAAGCTGTTACGAGCAAACGGGTGAGGCCCAACATACTACCGTCTGCCGTGCCTAATCCTCCCGGCAGGCCCGAAGCCGATCCAATTAACGATGAAACTGATAAAATAAAGGTAGACTTAAGGAGTAGATCGGGACTGGGTGCTATGCCAAGTCCGGTAAAGACAAAATACAGAGCCACGCATTCGCCTGACCACGAGATAACGCCAATCGATACAGCCAGCAGCAAAGGTCGCCACTGTAACAGCGTATAAGAGCTTTCATAGAAAGCACGTACCAGGTGAGCAATTCGTGCCACGTATGGCAATCGCTCTCCGTAGCCCAATATTGCCAGTGAGAGCGTTCGGTTCTGAATAACCATAATCCCTGCCATACCAAGCACCAGCAAAGCCAGCAGTACCACCCAATTAAAGCGGTAGAGTACCAGCCCGGTTGCCGCCAGGATGAGCATAGCGAGGCCATCGCTTAGACGTTCCGCCACGATGATTGGAGAAGTACGGCTGATCGGCGCTCCTGTGGTGCTCCTCAACAGGTATGATTTCAGTAATTCGCCTACCTTGCCAGGGGTAATCGCCATGGAAAGCCCAGACAGGAAAATCAACAGACTTTTCACCCAGGGGACATGCAACTTGAGGCGTTTAAGAAAGTACTGCCATTTGAAAAAACGGCAAAGATAATTGAAGAGTGTGAGCATCAGGATGAGCGGCAGATATTCCCAGCGGAAACGGGCCAGTGCCCCCAGCATGTGCGGAATATCCGCGTACAGAGCCACGGCTG
>DMFQ01000058.1:0-6420 GCA_003450555.1 Ktedonobacter sp. | reverse complement strand
TCTGCAAGCCCACCCTCTCCCTTAATTTGGCAAAATGTAGAGTACAACAATAATAATTGCTACACACAACACAACGGTTCCAAGCATGTGTCGGTCACGCAATAACACCTCGTCGGGACTTCCGCCTTCCATACGCATATGAACCAGGTATAAATAACGGAACATGCCATAGAGTACCAGCGGTATGGTGAGCATGAGACGATGGTTACCCGTTGGCCCCTGGAACGTGTACAGGCTGTAAGACATAAAGGTTGCCGCTGTAACGATAGTAATCATCTGGTCAAGCATGGGAAGGCTATACTCTTTGAGTATCTGCCGGTGATTGCTGGCTCGTTCCTCTAATAAAACAAGCTCGTGACGCCTCTTGTTGAGCGCGAGGAAAAGCGACAGGAGGATAGTCACCAGGTACAGCCACGGTGAGATAGAGACAGGAACAACGACTGCTCCGGCCAGGATACGTAATACAAAGCCACTGGCAATGATAAAGACGTCCAGCAGGACAATATGCTTCAGCCGTACGCTGTAGAGCACCATTAATAGCAGGTAGCTTACAAGCGTAGTGGTAAAGAGTAGATTGGCTCCACCCAAATTGGCAAAGATATCCGGCTTCACCTGGATAGGAATCGTAAAGATCAGCCCTGTTAGTCCCGCGCTTCCCAACAATAGCACGCCCATAGCCACCACGGCCCACGTAACCGGCAGGTCGCCAGCAGCCAGCGGACGATTGCGTTTCGTCGGGTGCTGGCGATCGTTCTCCAGATCCAGTAAATCGTTCAGCAGGTAGATGAAACTGGAAGCCAGGCAAAATGCGGCAAAGGCTAATCCAGCCCGCTCAAACGACGTCAAGGTAAATAATTGTTGCGCAAAGACCAGCCCAACGAAGAGCGCCAGGTTTTTCGTCCATTGGCGGGGTCGCATCGCGATGATGAGTGCAAATATCCGACCTTTTGTGCTCAGTTTACGAGGAGTTGGAGACGTCCCGGTCGTTGCCGGGTACAGTACTTCGCTTTGCTCTTCCGTCTGTTTCTCTATAGCCATAATCGTCTTTTCAGCACTACCATTCACCGTTCTATTAAAATAAAGAAGAAAAACCGGCTTTGCGCCATAAAGTCCCACGCGCTCTTTCATTGTCGCAAGAGGAACCAGGTTATTGCTCTCGTCAACTTCTCTCAGGGTCTGTGAATTATTGTAGAAACACCTCTGCTACACCTTTTGCAGGGTGGAGGCAAGCTCTGCTCGTCTCAATCTTGAGCCCTCCCCGGGTTAAAATGTACGGGTGGGGCTTGCCTCCACCCTGCCCATGAACGTGCGTGGCTTGCCTCCACCCTGCTAATTCACAAGCCCTGACTTCTCTCTATAAACGTTTTGCGTTGAATATGGGTAACAAAAGCAACCTGTAATAGGGCTACTCTGCCATCTAATGTCAGGAGTGTCCTGGCTTAGTAAATACGTCGCTTTAGTTCGCTGATGCGGTGCAGCGTTATTTTGTGTTTATCGGTGCTGATCAAGTTCTTATCAGTAAAGTACCCCATTACCTTGTTGACACTTTCCCGTGATGCGCCAACCATCGAAGCCAGCTCCTGCTGTGTCAACCGCACATCGATGCGCGTTCCATCGTCTACCTTTGTCCCGTGCGTATCTGCCAGCTCCAGCAGCTTTTTAGCCACGCGTCCATAGACATCCAGGAAGATCAGGTCTTCCACCATTTGATCGGTGCTGCGCAGCCGTTTTGTGAGCACTTCTATGATCTGTATGGCGATTTTGGGATTCTTCATAATAGCATTATGGAAGTCACTGCGTTGCAGCGTATAGCACTCGACCTTTTCCAGTGCCACAGCGTCCGCGGAGCGTGGTAAACCATCGAGGATGGCGAATTCTCCGAAGCACTCGCCCTTGCCAAACACGACGAGTGAGATCTCCTGTCCGTCTGGGCTAATCAGGGAGATTTTGACCTTGCCTTCCTTAATTACATACAGAACCTGGCCGGGGTCTTCGCGATGAAAAATAACCTCGTTGTTGCGGAATGTCCGTCGCTTTGCCAGGGACATGAGATCGCCAATATCTTCGTCCGCCAGGCCAGCAAAGAGCGGTACCTGTTTCAAATATACTGCTTCATTCTCTGTTGCCATATGCTATTTCCCTCGAAAAACTACTACAAATGGATACTACTGTGACATATTTGATACTGCTTATAACCGTATACTAGCTTACTTTGTATCATCATGCAAGAGTTACCTCTCCTGGGAAAGCAGAAACTTGCTTTTTATCCATACATTGGTTACTCTTATCTCAATGCAAGGCTCTTATCTATAGCTTCGCCTACCTAAATGTATGATCCCAGAGGAGAAATACGATGACAGTGATGCAAAAAAATTCATCTGCCGCCTCAACAGACCAGGGAGAAACCCGTTGGAGTTACACCAGCGCCATCAGCGATACTCCACTCCTGGGCCTCACCATTGGTGACATGCTCGATCAAACCGTCGAGAAATATCCTGATCAACCCGCTCTTATCTCGCGCCAGCAAAATATCCGCCTGACCTACCGGCAGCTACAGGCACAGGTCAACCAGTGCGCGAAGGGATTGATGCAGCTTGGCTTTCAAAAGGGCCAGCGTGTCGGCATCTGGTCACCTAACCGCGCCGAATGGTGCATCACCCAGTTCGCCACGAGCAAGATAGGCGTGATTCTCGTCAACATTAACCCATCGTATCGTCTGCACGAACTGGAATATGTGCTTAAGCAGTCGGGCTGTACCGGGATCGTCCTTGCTCCTGAGTTCAAGACCTCCAACTATACCGAAATGGTCACCACTCTGGCGCCGGAACTGGCAGAATGCGAGGCAGGGAAATTGCAGGCAGCCCGCTTTCCCGAACTGACGACGGTCATCCGCCTGAGCTCGGAGAAATTGCCCGGCATGTTTAGTTGGGACGAGGTCATGGCAATGGGCGCCCCTGTGAGCGATGAACAGCTCACTGAACGGCAACATGAACAAGAGTTTGATGATCCCATCAACATTCAATATACCAGCGGTACCACCGGTTTCCCCAAAGGTGCTACCCTCAGCCATCACAACATCCTCAACAATGGCTACTTCGTGGCCCGTCTGCAGAACTTAACTCACGAAGATAAGCTCTGTATTCCTGTCCCCCTCTATCACTGCTTCGGTATGGTTATGGGCAACCTCGGCTGTATCACCCATGGCGCGGCAATGGTGTATCCCTCCGAAGGCTTTGACCCAAACAGCGTACTGCAAACGGTGCAGGATGAAAAATGCACCTCTCTCTACGGCGTTCCCACCATGTTCATCGCCGAGCTTGACCATCCCGATTTCAACAAGTTCAACCTGAGCTCTCTGCGCACAGGCGTTATGGCCGGATCACCCTGCCCGATCGAGGTGATGAAGAAGGTCAATACGCTCATGAATATGCGTGATGTCGAAATCTGTTACGGCATGACCGAAACCAGCCCCGTCTCCACACAGACCCGCCTCGCTTCTCCCTTAGAGAAGCGCGTCAGTACAGTTGGCGTCATCCACCCACATCTTGAGATCAAAATTATTGATCCGGTGACCAGCCAGATCGTCTCCCTTGGTACACCGGGAGAGTTATGCACGCGCGGCTATAGCGTCATGCTCGGCTACTGGAATAATGCTGAAGCGACGGCCAGGGCCATTGATCAGGCCCGCTGGATGCATACCGGCGACCTTGCCACCATGGATGAAGAGGGCTATATCAACATCGTTGGCCGTATCAAAGACCTGGTCATTCGCGGCGGCGAAAACGTCTACCCGCGTGAGATCGAGGAGTTCCTCTATACCCACCCCAAGGTCAGCGATGTGCAGGTCATCGGCGTCCCAGATCCCAAGTATGGCGAAGAGATTATGGCGTGGATCAAGCTCAAACCAGGTGAGCAGGTCACGGAAGATGAGTTAAAGGCCTTCTGCAACGGGCAGATCGCTCATTACAAAATACCCCGCTACATCAAGTTCGTCGATGCCTTTCCCATGACGGTCACAGGCAAGATCATGAAATTCCAGATGCGCGAGCAATCTACCAAAGAACTCGGCCTCGATAGCGTGGCATCCATCCAGACCGCCTGAAAAAATAATACGTGTGTTTTGAGTCAAATGGGCTGTTTGCAGCCCATTTGACTCAAAACACACGTATTTACATAGTCACAGCTTAAAGAAGTGTGCTATAATAATATCAGAGTAAATAGGTAGGAATTGAAATCACTATTTCATGCTTGCCTGACACAACAAAACACAAGCAACATAAACACTTATATATTAATGCTCTTGGTTTGAGAGGTAATCACACATGGCGGAAACAATAACTGCCGAAATGATAATTCACGACGTCGTTTCCAGGCATCCGGCAACAGTCAAAGTCTTTCATGGACACGGTCTTCCTTGTACAGCCTGTGCTGTTGGTTCGCGTGAAAGTATTGCGGGTGGTGCACGTACGCACCGCTTTGGACCGGAAAAACTTGATATTCTCGTCAAAGACCTGAACGCGGCTGCCAACGGGCAACCAACCTCTGTAGCTCCCAAAAAAGCGCCAGTCGGACGCGGCATTCCTCTACAGATGTCATCTGCCGATCCCGAGCGCAAGATTAAGCAGGTCATCGCGATTATGAGTGGCAAGGGCGGCGTGGGCAAGTCGCTCGTCACAGGTTTACTGGCCGTTTCGCTGCGCCGCCAGGGCATGAGCGTCGGCGTGCTTGATGGCGATATCACCGGCCCCAGTATCGCTCGTATGTTTGGTACCAGGGGTCAGCCCAATAAATCAGCCAGTGGTGGCATCGATCCTTTAACTAGCAGGGGCGGCATCAAGGTCATGTCGATGAACATGTTCCTGGAAAACGAAAGCGATCCCGTGGTCTGGCGCGGACCGATGATCTCGAGCGCGATCAAACAGTTCTATAGCGATGTCGATTGGGGCCAGCTCGACTACCTCCTGGTGGACCTTCCTCCTGGCACCTCTGACGCGCCCATGACGGTCTTGCAATCCCTTCCCGTCGATGGTATCGTCATTGTTTCCTCACCACAGATGCTGGCGACCATGGTGGTCATGAAATGTATCAATATGGTTCGGCAATTGAAGGGGATCATTGTTGGTGTCGTGGAGAACATGTCCTACTTCGAAACGCCTGATGGGGAACGCTACGAGATATTCGGCCCTAGCAATGGCACAGAACTGGTCAATATGACCGGCGCTCCTCTGCTGGCGCAGTTACCCATCGATTCCGAACTGACCACCCTCTGTGATGAAGGTCATGTCGAAGAGTATCATGCTCCAGCGTACGACCTGCTCGCCGAAAACTTTATCAACACCCTCAAAATTAAACGCTAGATGTAGCAACAAAAGAGAACCGCTATTTGACTTTCCGAGCAATGCGAGGTCAGATAGCGGTTCTCTCTTCTTTATGCATTCCTTATGAATGATCCCAATACCTTGCAAAATGTCGTATGAGCAGCCAGGTCGGCCAGCGCGCTGCGTACCCCTGCATCTTCGCGGTGCCCTTCGAAATCCAGGTAGAAGACATATTCCCACACGCGCTGGCGCGAAGGACGCGATTCCAGTTTGAGCAGGTTGATCTTCTTAGCGGACAGTACCCCCAGGCAGCTATACAAGGAGCCTGGCTGATGGGCTGTTGCCATCACCAACATCGTCTTGGCGGCTCCCTCGCGTCGTGGCGCAGGTTCCCTGCCCAGCGCAATAAAACGCGTATAGTTATCCTTGATGGTCTGGATACCTTCAGCCAGCGTCTCCAACTGGTAGAGCTCCGCCGCGCCTTTACCCGCTACCGCTGCAACTCCAATCAGATTCTCTTCGCGGATCATCTTGGCGCTGCCCGCCGTATCATACGTGGCCACGACCTCTACGCCGAGTTCCCGCAGATACTGGTCGCTCTGCGCCAGTGCTTGTGGATGCGAGATAACCCGTGTGATGTCACTGAGTTTCTGCCCTGGTAAGCAAAGCAGGCAGTGATTGACGGGATGGCTAATCTCTCCAATGACAAACAGGTCGTGCTGGCGCAGCAGATCGTAGACATCATTAATGCTGCCCGCCTGCGAATTTTCCACCGGTACCAGTCCGTGCTTCACTTCTCCCGCGGCGACGGCACGGAAGACCTCGCTAAAACTACGGCAAGGAAATGGCTCGGCCTCGCTCCCGAAATATCGTTTCACGGCTTCATCGCTAAAGGCGCCTCGTTCGCCTTGAAATGCGACGCCTACAGGTTCTTGTATCGTACTCTCTACTGCTTCAACGTGCTGCCCAGTTGACGGCTCTATCATAAAAAAGTGACTCCTCGCGCAAATGGTTCGGTGAAGCCCTGCTTCAACCTGTCCGATTGTGCCAGTTTGTAAGAGGATTGTCAAGATAAAAAATGAAAGAGCGCGGGACGGCTACC
>DMFQ01000263.1:4396-6040 GCA_003450555.1 Ktedonobacter sp. | reverse complement strand
ATCCCAGCGCGATGGCTTTTCCAATGCCAGAATTGGCCCGGTGATCAGGCTTTCCTTTCCTTATTGGGTCTTCCCAGCGGGTTCCCCAGTCGGTGCTTGGAACAGGCGCGCGAGGCCTGTGAAGGGAGCCAGTGGAATCACATCAAAGTCGATCAGGTGTAACTGCGCAAATGGCAACGTGGCGAGCGCCTCTCCAGCGGCCTCCACGCTCGCACATTCGAACATCAACACCACTCTGCCTGGTTCGTTCGCACGGGTGTAGAACTCGCGGCAGATTCCTTGCGCGTAGAGTTCCCACACCGCTTGAATTTCTGCTGCCGCGTGTTGTAGCAGTTCCTCGCGCGGGACGCCTTCGATTGGCTTGGGCATTACTAAAATCTTCATTGAACAGAACCTCCAATTTCTGGATACCCCGCTCCTTCAGAGCGGGAACGAACGTCTTATCTCAGCTTTTCAAGCGTGGGAGAACTGTTGTTACAATCCTCACCTGCATGATGCTCACAAAGAGAGAGGGTCGAGGGGGCACATTTGTGACATGCCAGTATATCTGTCACAAATGCGCCCCCTCGACCCTCTCTCTCATTACAAGCTACCATACGTTCGTTTCACGTGTGCATTCCAGCCTCTCAACGGGAGAGTACCACCGTAGAGATTGATCTACCCGGATGGAGGAGGCTCAGAATACACACATCAAGTGGAAGCTCTTCTCGTGGAAGAGCTTCTCAAGGAGGATTACAATGATCTGGCAAATCGATCCCACCCATTCACAGGTGTCGTTTTCTATCCGAGTCATGGGGGTCACCACAACGAAAGGACGCTTCAACGCGCTTCGTGGTCATCTCTCTATTGATGAGCAGAATCCTGCCAACTCCTGGGTCGAGGCTGAAGTTGATGCGGCTAGCATCGATACCCACAATAAGCTGCGTGATGCCCACCTGCGTTCTGCGGCCTTCTTTGCCGTCAAGCAGTACCCCACGATTGTCTTCCAGAGTACGCATGTCGAACATGTCAGCGATCAGGACTACAAGGTGACAGGGAACCTGAGCCTGCATGGGGTGACGAAACCAGTCACCTTCGATGTTGCATATCATGATCAGCGCACGATCAAGGGTGCGCGGACAGGTCTGAGAGTTTCGGCGAAGATCAACCGCACCGATTTTGGTCTGGGGCAGGGCATGGCGGTCCAGTTCGCGGCGAGTGAGATGGCCACCATCGAAATTGCTTTGGAGGCGGTTCAGACGTCAGCGCAAGTGCGAGAGGCAGTGGCTACCAGCTGACTAGAAGGAGAACGATCATGGCGACGAACACCCCAACAAACACTCCATTACAGCAACAGATTGATGAATTTATTGCTGAAGGAGCAAGCTGGTTACCCACCGACCTGCTGTGGGATTTGCTGCGTCCCATCGGGCAGCTCATCACTGCAGGCGCGGCCTCGCACTCCCTCAAGGAGGGGGCGCGGGCGCCCGATTTCACGATGCTCGATCCACGCGGCAGCTCTGTGAGGCTTTCACATCTGCTCGAGCAGGGGCCGGTCGTAATGACCTTCTATCGTGGTGCCTGGTGTCCGTATTGCCATCTGGCATTGCGCGCCTATCAGCAGGCATTGCCACAGCTGCTGGCAGGAGGAGCCACACTCGTGGC
>DMFQ01000263.1:0-4200 GCA_003450555.1 Ktedonobacter sp. | reverse complement strand
CCTTTGCGCTCTTGAGCGATGTGGGCAACCAGGTAGCGCGCCAGTTTGGACTCGTCTTCACGCTCGATGAGGCGGTACGCGGCGCGCACCAAGCAGGTGGGTGCGGATCTGCCTACGTTCAACGGCAACGACTTGTGGGACCTGCCCATGGCGGCGACCTTTCTGCTCGACCAGTCGGGCATCGTTCGCCTGGCTTTTGTCGATCCTGATTTCACGCGCCGCCTTGACCCGTCTGTCGCCATCGCGCGGCTTAAAGAACTACAAGGCTTCTAAAAGGTGGGTTGCTGCACAAGGAAGTACCCTCTCTCGGTTTCAGCAGCCATCCGTCACAAAACGAACCACTCGACCCTCTTCATTGGTAGGGATCACTCTTATGAGGATCACAACACCGTTTCGCATACACACAAAAAAAGAAAGAAGGAACAACCCATGGCAGGTTATATTCNNCGCCATTCATTGGCGCCCGCCTGGGGAGCCGACCAATCCCACCGGCACAATGAATAACACCCCTACTTCCTCCATACTGCTCGCATTTGAAATGTATTAAACACAGGCCCTTAACTTCTAGCTATAGGGCCTCTCACCGGAAATTGCACTTCGGTGACGTAGTGGACCGGGTCCATATGCTCCGCACGCTGGAGATGCACCTGGCGCGGAGGGCCAGCGAAACTGTACCCAGTGTCTTCCATCCACCGGTGCAAGGCCAGGTAGGCCCGACCGAGGGATAGATCATCTCCCGTGTGAACCGTGCAGGCCATCAATCCGCTTGGCAACGTTCGGATACTGACCTGCTCGTTGCCCGGCAGAGCTGTTGGCAATGGCATCGCTACTTCCACATCTATAGACATGCCTTCATCATGCAACTCATGTCTCGAATGCAACAGAAGCAAATGATGAGAGTCAAGAGAAAATCCTATGTTTTCCATCTCCCTTTTTCTTGATCAGGTTGACCATCGCCACTGATCCAGCAATCAACACTCCACCAGCAATGATCTGCCAACTGAGCGGCTCAGCAAGCAACGTGACCCCAAACAGGACAGCCACAACTGGCTCGCAGTAGATGTAAACGGCCACACGAGAAGCATCGATCTTTGTGAGGGCGCTATTGTAGGCAAAATAGGCCATCACCGAGCAGACCACGGACAAAAAGAGCAGGGCCATCCACTGAATACCATCCAACTGTGTCACCACACCCCACTGATTCCTGAGCGGATCCAGCAATGAGAGCAGCACTAAGCCAGCCGCTCCACTGATCATGGTTCCACCCGTCATCACCAGAGGCGATACACGCTGCATCCAGCGTTTGCTCAGCGTGGAGTAGGCAGCAAAGGCAAAGGCGTTGCCAACTAAGCACAAAGCCCCCAACAAAAAACCAGATGCCAGCGTCATGGTCAAAGGCCTTTGCAAGACAATGATCGCCACTCCCATGAAACCGAGCAGTAATGCTCCCAAAGTCGTCAAGTGCATGCGCTCTTTGCCGGACAATTGAGCCAGCAAGGCCGTCACGACCGGGATCAAGCCAACGACCAGGATCGAGGAAATGCCAGCGTTCGTCTGTTGTACGCCCTCGTATTGTAACCAGAAGTAGAGCGAAAAGGTGAGTTGTCCGAGCAAGGCCATGCGCAGCAGATCACGGCGCGCGATCTGACGGAGAAGCAGTGCTCGTGCAAATGGCACAACAAAGAACAGAGAAGCGATGCTAAAACGGACAGCCGCCAGCACAATCGGGCTGAGCGTAGCTTGCCCCGCTGTTTCAGGATGCAGCAGAAAGCGCGCTGCCACAAACGACATTCCCCATGCCAGCACAGCAAACCACACTCCTGCGTAGGTCAGCACACGAGCAGCAGCCGTATCAGTTTGTTTCTTGTATCTTAGCCTGTTGCTTCATCACCCTCTTCGTCAATCAATCCAATAGAACGCTTTGACTACCCTCCCTTATACTATCTCACTATCTCACATCTTGACGTATTTCTGCACAGATCCACTGTACTCATCATACCCATCATTCCCCCGTCTACCCACCCAAACAAAATCCTTCCCTCAAAGTCTGAACAATATCCCCGTCAGGATGATTTAAAAGTCCTTTTGTAGGGATTCAATAAGCTCGTCGTATACTAGCATTGAAGTGCATTTTGTAGTAATCTTATATAAAAGAAGAGTTTGGAATCCTGATTCATCTCATTCAACCAGGCGAGAAGAGGGAAAAACAAATGGATGGAGCAGTAATACCTGTGCAGGCAAATACGCCAGAAAATGTCACCACCGCCACCACTCCTACTGCCACTGACACCATGAGCTTGCAGCAGACCGTCTGTAATGCTGCTTCGTTGGGTTGGGCAATATCAGAATTACTGGGTCGCTGCTTTCAACTAAACCCGGCGAACTCTGTTGAGATCGACTGGTCTGGCGACAAACTGATGAAACTACAAGAAAACTTTACACCGCGCGAGAAGCTATATGCCCTCATGAAGTATATTATCTTCCTGGCAGATTCGTTAGATGTGAGTGCATGCGCCATAGAAGATGATCCAGCTAAACAGCGCTACATAGATGTGCTGCATCATGATGTCAGACTATTCATTCATCACAATCTTGACCCTATGTTAGGTGTAACATTTGAGCAGCTTCGCGGCAGGATCAATCAAAACCTCTTCTACTGGGACTTAAATATACACGATGCTTTGCAAGACAGACCTACGGTAGTAGACAAAGCATACCTGGTTGGCAGAACCCTTGCCTCTCTTCGTTGGTACTTTGGCCAACCAGATGTGATACAGGATAGCAGTTACATGGAGAAGATTTGTAATGAGTATGTGCCAATGCTGCAACCTTACGTATCCCCATTCGCCACTGGCGCTATGACTAACAGCCTGAATCCCTGGTGGCACACGATTTCATCTGGCCATGTGCCACCAGATCCCACCGGTGATGCTCCCATAGAGCTGAAGAATCAAGCTAATATCTGGTTCTCCCTTGCCACTAATGAACGCGAAGCCCAAAGTTATGCGCCCGCATCCATAAAAAGTAGGGGCTATATCTTGAAAGTGTTTGCGGTCTTCTGGCCGTTTTTCTTAATAGGCGCTCTTGTACTCGTACTGATCCTGGCACTCCTATTATATGTGATCGTCTCGAATTTTAACCTCCTTACCAAAGAGGTGAGTGCAGTAATTGCTTTACTTGCGGCTTTTGGCATTACCCACACTTTAATAGATGCCACCGGCAATATCTTACAGAAAGCCGTATCCGAAGCTACTGGAACCTTCAAAGGCACATTTATAGATAACATTAAACATTCTACTCAACAGGAGGCCATAAACAAGGCCACATTCATCCCTCCGCTTGTCCAGAAAGGAGCGAAAACTATTAAGTTGTAATGATAACGCTCCTCCCATTCCTCGGTAAGCTCATTGCGCACGGCAATCCCGCGCATACGCTTCTCGATCCACTCTTTCGGATATCCCTTTTCCTCATAGAGAGCCCGCATGCGTTCCATTGCTTTTTCAGGGTTCTCTATCTCTTCAAGACGCTGCGTACCTACTTCAGCGAGCCATCTCTTAAAAGGGTCTGCCTTCGGTGAAGTGATGCTTTGAATGATACGAAGCAGGGTGGTGGTGTCTACAGCGTCTGTCACGCGCATTTTTCCGTCAGGTGCTTCCATTTTCAACTGTCCGATTTTTTCGGACACTTCAACGTACCCTTCTTTAATTAGCTTTGTCTTGAGGTCACTCCAATATTTCCGGGGTCTATCACTATCCGTAAGAATAGCAATCACATCAATTACAGAGAAAAACCAGCGATCTTCAAACCAAACCCGCCTGACGGTCTTTTCCTGAAAAAGAGCGACACTTGTTAGCGGTTTTTTATCGTTTGACATGGTTATCTCCTTACGCATTTCTTAACTCCCGTCATAGTAGCATTAGACTGAATTGGAAGTCAATATACTGCCAGGTAAAGCACAACAATACATTCCTCTAATTTTCCTTGAACGCTCGTTCTAAAGAACAGGGACTATTTTGCATAGAGGTGTGTATGAGTTTTCCAAGTCCAGCAGATGATTATAGCGAAAATCGCCTCCGTCTTGATGATCTTATTGTGCATCGCGAGGCGACTTTTTTTGTCCGTCATACTGGCCTATCAATGGAGCCTACTATCCATGACGGTGTAAATGTCAGAATGAAATGGCTCATGGCCACTCTTGGT
>DMFQ01000387.1 GCA_003450555.1 Ktedonobacter sp. | reverse complement strand
CTGTCGTACCCTGTCGCCCTGAGGCGCTGGGCGACGTAAAAATCGTCTTCTCAGCCCTGGCCAGCAGAGGTTGCTGGAGATATTGAGGCTGATTTTGCTCGTGCAGGTATGGCCGTCTTCAGTAACGCGAAAAACTATCGCATGGCTGCCGACGTTCCACTGCTCATTCCTGAAGTCAACGCGGATCATGCTGCTGCCATTGTACAGCAGCGGAGACTCCGTAACTGGAGTGGCTGTATTATCACCAACGCCAACTGTTCCGCGACGCCATTAGTTATGGCTCTGAAACCATTGCAAGATACATTTGGCGTGAGGAAGGTCATGGTGACGACCCTGCAGGCCATTTCAGGCGCAGGCTATCCCGGGCTTTCTGCCTATGACATGCTTGATAATGCAATTCCCTATATTAGTGGGGAAGAAGAAAAAGTGGAGAGCGAGACGCTCAAGATGCTTGGCAACTGGGACGAAGGCCATGGATTTACCGCTGCATCAATGGTGGTGAGCGCACACTGTAACCGTGTCGCT
Organism: Ktedonobacter sp.; assembly: GCA_003450555.1. Classification (GTDB taxonomy): domain Bacteria; phylum Chloroflexota; class Ktedonobacteria; order Ktedonobacterales; family Ktedonobacteraceae; genus UBA11361. The sequence continues at coordinate 3,070 of DMFQ01000387.1, read as the reverse complement.
ACACGCGAGGGCCATTTAGAGTGTGCCAGTATCGAATTGGGACGAGAGGCCGACCCCGAAGAAATTATCGCTGCCTGGGAGAACTATCAATCTGAGCCGCAGCAACTAAAATTGCCCAGTGCGCCGGAGCATGGGCTGCTCTATAGCAGAGAACCAGATCGGCCTCAACCCTTGCGCGATCGCGATACAGGGCGCGGTATGACGGTGACCATTGGGAGGTTACGCCGCTGCCCAATTTTGCACTATAAATTCGCGCTGCTTGGCCACAACACAATTCGCGGCGCCGCCGGAGGATCCATCCTTAACGCGGAATTATGCGTCAGCAAAGGATTGGTATAAGCCTCTCGCACGAAAAAGAAGACGAGTGAGACCAAAAAAGCTTTGCTCGTCTTCTTTTCATACCCTCAACTATTTCATTGCTGCGATCAAGTCTGGCAATAGCTTTTCCGCGTTGGGCGTTCCCAATCCTGTTACAGGGTCCCATCCTGTTGTCGCCTGATAGCCGGGTACCGTTACGCCTTTATAGCTCACATTGTTATTGCCGTTGGTGATATCGTGGAAATCCTGTGCATAATTACTGGATAGAGCCAGTTTATAGAGCGCGGGATTGATGAAACCAAGGGAGTGACCCGCCATCTGATTGGCAATTGCTATCAAACCGGCCCACAACGGGGCACTCGCGCTGGTTCCCCCTGCCAGGCTCCATCCTCCATCCTGGTAGAAGGCCAATCCCGTAAGAGGATCAGCGTCACCCGCGACATCGGGTACACCACGGCGATTTTTCAAGAGGCTTTGTGCAGATGACGGCAGCGTTTTTTGGAAGGATGGCGTGGTAAAGAAACTGCTGAATCCTCCTCCACTGCCGCCTCCCCCACTATTCCATACCTTTTCCTCGATGGTTATTCCATTCTGTATTACTGAAGTGCCGCCAACGCTCGTCACCCATGGCTCATCAGCGGGAAAGCTCGTGGTCGCAGTCGGGGAGAGCTTTGTCGCCTGTAAATCGCTGAAGTCGGTTGCGCCATTATCCCCGGAAGAAGATAAGAACGTCATCCCTTGTTGCGTCGTCGCTTTCTGGAAAAAAGTATCCCATTTCTGAATCTCTTGCTGTCCCGCTGCATCTTTTAGCGTTACCTCAGAGGCTCCCCAACTCTGCGATACAATGGTGCCGAGTTGATGATCTATGGCGTACTGCTCCAGTTGCCGAAATTGAGGCAGGCCGATAGTACCTTCAGTTTCTGAGACAGGACTGGTCAGCACAACGATTCCCGCGTCAGGAGCGATGGCATGAATAATCTGTACATCAAGGGTCGTTTCGCCTGCCCATCCCGCCATATCCTTGTTTGAAGGGTCAAATGTCTTCGTGCCAAGCGGGTTGATAATCTGAAGCTTGATTGCTGGTAAGCCAAATTGCTGATCAAAAGCATCCATATCTTGTTGAAGTGTAGGGCTTCCAAAGGACACGATATCAACGACCGTTTGCCCTTTACCTGTAAATCCCTTTTCGGTAAGCGCTTCGGCACCATAGGCTACACGGAATTGATACGGTGTGTAGCAGTAGACGCCGGTGGTGGGATAACCATTCAGTTTAGGACAGGTATCATCTTTTGCAATAGCTGGTTGTGTGGCTGCTGCGGTGGAAGAGGAATGTGTCGCCGTCGGCGTTCCTCCACCATTACCAACCGTTGTGCTGCAGGCCGTCAGGATGAGGAACAGGATGAGAAATGTCGGGGTGATCCTGGCGGTTGCTTTCCGCCGCCATGCATATGTATGTGTGTTCATGAACAATCTCCTATTTCATTGCCGCGATCAGGTCAGGAATAAACTGGCTGGCCTGAGGTGAACCCCACCCTGTAACAGCATCCCAGCCTGGTGCTGCCTGGAATCCCTTCACGTGAATATTTCCATCAGCGACTTCATTGCTACCCCTGGTGATATCTCGATAATCCTTTTGAGCGTTTTGCGACGCAGCCAGTTTATACAAACCTGGATTAATAAAGCCGAGGGGATGACCCGCCATTTGATTGGCGATGGCTACAATACCTGCCCAGAGAGGCGTGCTGGCACTGGTACCACCTACCTGTGTCCAGTGCCCGAATATGTAGTTGACCATCGCAGTCTCAGGGTTTGCGTCTCCAGCAATATCTGGTATTCCACGTTGGCCCGCCAGCTGCGACTGTATGGTAGAGGGCATGCCCTTTTGAAAATCTGGCTCGCTGAAGAATTTGCTCGTACCTCCTCCACTGCCAGTCCAGGCACTTTCATCATAGGAGGGAGGTGTATTCCTCAAAGTGGTACCTCCGACAGATGTTACCCATGGGACATCTGCAGGAAAGTTAACGGTGGGGTTGGGTGATAGCTTTGTCGCAGCAATATCCGCCCAATCTGTTGCTCCATTGTCTCCTGTGCCGGAAACGATTGTAAATCCCTGCTGCGTCGTAATCTGGCTATAAAAGTCAGTGAACGACTTGACCAGTTTCTGTCCTGCACTATCGGCTAGAGTCGCCTCCGAGGCAACAAAGCTTTGTGAAAATATTTGTCCGAGATGATGTGCTACCGCGTACTGCTCTAATTTCAGAAATTCTGGCATGCCAATGGTGCCCTCTGTTTCATCAACTGGACTGGTCATCACTACAATATGTGCATCAGGCGCAATGGCATGCATAATTTGTACATCCAGTTCTGTTTCACCTGCCCAACCTCCCATTTCTCTATTATTAGGGTCAAAAGGGGCCGTCCCCAGTGGCGAGACAACTTGAATAGTGATAGGCGGCAAGCCAAACTGCTTATCAAAGACATCCATATCCTGTTGCAGTGTAGGGCTGCCATAGGAAACAATATCAATTATCGTCTGTCCTTTGCCCGTAAATCCCTGTTCTGTCAGTGCCTCGACACCATAGGCAATACGAAAAGCGCGCGGCGTATAACAGTTTGGGTTACCGTTGAGCGGCGCGGGACAGGCGTCAGCTGTTGTCCTGGTAGGCGTATGTGTCGGCCTCAGCGTAGGTATTGCCGTCGATGTGGCCGTGGGATTATTGCCAGGAAGGGCTACAAGCTGCCAGCAGTGCTA
>DMFQ01000329.1:1154-5974 GCA_003450555.1 Ktedonobacter sp. | reverse complement strand
GTATCTTTAAAAATAATTCGATGATATGCCGCCATCTACCATGAGCCAGGCGCCCGTCGTCCAGGAGGACTCGTCCGAGGCCAGGTAAAGCGCCATATAGACGATATCTTTTGCCTCACCGAAGCGGCCTAATGGGATGCGGTTCAGTCGCAAGTCACGTGCATCTTCACTTGTCCAAAGCACCCTTAACAGAGGCGTCTCGATAGGGCCGGGACAGATTGCGTTGCAGCGTATGCCGTGACGGCCATATTGTACCGCGAAGGATTTGGTGAGTGAGAGCATGCCCCCCTTGGAGGCGGTGTAGGCATCCTGTGGCACGGTACAACCCATGAAGGCGACGAACGAAGCCACGTTGACGATAGAGCCTTTGCCCTGTTTCATCATGTGAGGGATCGTGTATTTTGAGCAGAGGAAGGCGCTTTTGAGGTTGATATCCATCACTCTATCCCAGGTTGCCTCGCTTAAGTCGGTCACGCTCGCGTCCTCTGCCGGCATGATGCCAGCATTATTATAGAGGATGTCCACGTGCCCAAAGGCATCGATAGCTGCCTCAACCATACGTTCAACCTCGTCCTCGAGCGCGACATTTGCCCTGACAAAGATGGCCTTGCCCCCGCTGTCACGAATAGCCTTCGCCGTCTGTTCGCCCTCTTTTTCGGCAATATCTGTGACCACCACACACGCCCCTTCGCTGGCAAATAGATCGGCGGCCAGCTTGCCCATGCCGCTTGCTGAACCGGTGATGATAGCGACTTTGTCTGCCAATCTCATGAGCTACGTGTCTCCTTCAACCAGGCGTTTATAGATTTTTCTTAACCAGGTCAAGGTACCAGTACGGCATGCGTTTGCGCAGCAGAGGTTTGCCGCGTGCTGCATTGCCGGGGATACTATCGCGAATATCATAAGCAAGCTCGCCGGTTAATGAGCCTGCTACGTCACCAGGTGCATAATTAAGCGGGTGTGTGGAAGATCGCCGCCCAGTGCGTTGCTCTCGTGTATCGATGGTCATCATGGTCAGCATTGGTTCACCTTCGTCAGCAATGACCTCCGACCAGGGATACAAGAGGCAGGCAGGTGAGAAAATGCCGCTATTGCCGTTGGCATGCAAAGTGCGCCAACTGCCGCTCCAATTTGCCACTGCCAGGTAGACATTGTGTTCGGCGGCTCGTACGCGCCAGATCAGATAGTGAACCGGATCAAAATCTTCGGGCGCGACCGGGCGGCGATTGGGGATACTTGTGGGAGGCAGCCCGATGGGATCAGGGAAATTGAGCAAGGCGGGAGCGCACACCAGGTCCGCCCCTTTGCCTGCCAGGACGCGCAGCGTCTCTGGAAAGAGCACATCATAGCCTGTTGCCAGCCCGATACGACCGCTGGGAGTATCGTAAGTTGGCAGACCAAGGTTGCCCGGGCTTGCCCACAGGCGGTCTTGCGCGGTCAGGTGGAGTTTGCGGTAGATGCCGTAAATGCCTTCGGGATCGATGAGCAGGACTGTGTTATAGTAGGTTGGGGTTGGTCCCTCAACGCGCTCGGCTACTCCGAGTACCAGGCTAATTTGCAACTCATTGGCCAGCTCTACCAGTACGGCAGTCTCCGGCCCTGGCAATTCAATGGCACCATGTTGAAAATGAGCGATGATATCCTCGTCGTCCTTTTGTGCGCTGGAAGGTACAGGTCCTGGCAGCATGAGTTCGGGGAGTACCAGCACATCGGGCCGCGCCGGATCGTGGTCGTTGATGAGCGTCTCTACTATGCTGCGCACTGTATGTATCGCATCGAAACTTGGGGTCTGTGCCCTCCATTCCTGTAGATTGGTCTGGATAATAGCGACGCAGGAGAGCTGCCCCGGCGGCAATTCCCCCAGTTCATAGAGGCTGTGATAGCGCAGCGGCTCCCACAGGTAGGTATTGTTTGTGAGCGTGATGTACTCGGAGGGACGACGGTCAGCGAGGCGATCTCCCCATGCTTCTTCGTCAGCTCGTCCCCACCGTTTGTCGCGGCAGCGGTCGAGATCAACCTCGCCATAGACGATTCCTTCGCCATTATCGAGATAAGCCTGGATGGAGCCATCGGGATTCAGGACACAGCTTCCGCCGCTAAATTGTACACCGCGCTCGTTGCCGTAGCGGTTCGCCCCAATAAAGTAGACCCCGTTCTCAAAGGCACGGGCCATCCAACTGCCGCTCGGAGATTTTTCATCCATCCAATTCGTGGGGAAGAGCAGGACATCGGCATCGTGGAGCGCAGGAATGCGCGCGGATTCGAAGAATTCGGCGTCCATACAGATCAGACCGGCTAGACGACCAAGCGGTGTTTCCCAGACAGGCATGCCCAGGTCTCCATCCCGTGCCCAACGCGGCTCTGAAATATATGAGTGGATTTTGCGATACGTCCCAATCACCCCTTCAGGTCCGAGCAGGGCCATACTGTTATAGTAGACATCCGTGCTCAGGTCTACTTCGGGCAGGCTGAGAGCGATAAAGCAGCCATAGCGAGCTGCAATCTGCTGAAAGCGTTCAGAAGTGGGGCCAGGAATAGGCTCAACGAAAGGTGCGACTTCGTTACGAGACTCCCAACAATAGCCGGTCGTCGCCATTTCTGGTAGGACGATGAGGCGTGCTTCATATTGGGCAGCTTCTTCGACCAGGCGGAGCAGAGCACTCACATTGCTCTCTTTCTCCCCCAGTGCTGGTTCATATTGAATCGCCGCTACCCGGTATTTGTTGAAAGAGGGTATTGATGTACTCATGAGAGGCTCCCAAAGGTGTACTTAGAAGGTACCACTTTTCTTACGCGTATGATATCCTGGTTTTGTTGTATCTTCTCTTCGCCCTGCTCGAGGTTGCTACAACGATACCATGTAGTTTCAATAAGCGTCAAGGGGGGAAATAACAGTTTTTGCATCTCATCCATAGCTACTTTGCCTATTGTGTTAACCGCTTGCTTTGACGCCCAGACCTGGACCATCGGGCAGCATCAGTTTCCCCTTTACAACGGTAACGCCTGCGTAGGGGTCATCATTGATCAGGAGATGTCCATCGAGATCGGCAAAATCGACCAGCGGTGTCAGGTGAGCAGCGGCTGTAATTGCCAGCGAACTTTCGATCATGCAGCCGATCATCACCAGCAAATTATGCGCGCGAGCTACGTGAATCATCTTTAAGGCGTGACGAATGCCGCCACACTTCATGAGTTTGATATTGATTCCGTCGACACAGTCAGCAATCCTGGGAATATCTTCTACCGTAACACAGCTTTCGTCGGCGATGATGGGGATGGGTACGTTATCCCGAATCAGCTTGAGACCCGCCAGGTCATGCGCGGGGATGGGCTGCTCGACAAACTCAATGGTATAGGGAGCCAGGGCATTGATATTCTTGATAGCCTCTTTCGGCGTCCAGCCAGCATTGGCATCGACCCGTATGACCGCCGGAGATACGTCGCGAATGGCTTTGATAATGTCGAGATCGTGCCTGGTGCCAACCTTCACCTTGAGAATGGGATAATCACGGGCGAGTAGCGCCTTCTTTGCCATAGTAATGGGTGAATCAAGTCCCAATGTGAAAGATGTAAGTGCCGCGTGGGCCGGATTAAGCCCCAGTAGCTTGTAAAGCGGCACGTTCAGTATTTTGCCAACGATATCATAGAGCGCCATTTCGACAGCAGCCTTGGCGGCTGGATTGAGCCGGATTATTTTGTCCAGGCCCTCCATAATATCTTCAAGCGCAAAAGGGTCATTGCCAAGGTTGCCCGCGAAGAGCGCCACACAGGCCAAAACCGTCTCGGGGCTTTCTCCATAATATTCATATGGTGAAGCCTCACCGTAGCCTGTAATATCATCGTGGTTCACCTGGACGATGACGTTAGATGACGTATGCTGCACGCCCCGTGAGATGCGAAACGGCACCGTCAACGTCAGGTCAATGGGTCTGGCATCAATATGCATGGTAGGTTCTTTCTCGCTTCTCTATTCTTTGCGGGGAAAAGTACCTATCTCCCCGTAGGGGCGGGAGTGGTGTGGATGTGGAGTGGGGACCCTTGGGTCGCCCTCGTAGCCCTTCCCCTAAATAACAGAGAACCTCTTTCTCTCCAACGTGTAATATGTTTCATTATAGAACACAACCCTCTAAACGTAAACATATTTTTGAGGGACCCCGATTGTCGGATAGGTCTGGAACGTGATAGACTAAAAGAGAAAGCTACAAGGATTACAAACGCACTCAATGGAGAGTCGTGCCCAGAAAGTGAGTGGCAAAGGTGATAGCGGATAAAATTTATGCGGCATTCGAAGAAGCGAGCCAGCGCAATACACGTCCACGCAAACTCATTGCGGAGCGACTGGTGGAGCTTGCCCAGAGTGGTGCCGATTTTACCATCGACGATCTCTGGCAAGAATTGCGCGAAGGAGAGCCACACCTGGGCCGGGCAACGGTCTATCGTTCGGTAGAGATGCTGGTCAACGCGCGCCTGCTAGATCGGATCGAGTTTGCCGATGGCAGTCATCACTACCGCGTCTGTGGCGGCAATCACCATCATCATCATTTGACTTGTATACGCTGTCATCGTGTCGTAGAAGTTGACGTATGTCTCCCCGTTGATCAGTTCGCCGCCATTGGCAACCAGACGAACTTCGACATTGAAGGTCACTCGCTGACACTCTTTGGCCGTTGTGAAGACTGTCGCACCGCAAAAATGTAGCCAGGCACTCCAACTCTAGATCAGGAAACCTCCATATAGCCCTATCAGCGCGGCGGAAGTCACCTGCATTCTGGTATTGGCCTCCTCGTTTCATCGCTCCATTCCAACCAACAATTCTTGCT
>DMFQ01000329.1:356-963 GCA_003450555.1 Ktedonobacter sp. | reverse complement strand
GCGCTAAAAACCTCAAATCGCTCTCCTCCCAGATGCCGCAACAACCCTTCGGCCATCTGTGAACGAGCGGAGTTATGCGTACAGATGAAAAGGACTCGACGCTTCATGTCGTTTGCCTTTCTTGCCTTTAAGCAGTTCTCATTATGGTCTATGATTTTGCGTCCTTTTGGGCGCATCCTCGTCTCTCTCTATAAAAGAATAATACCACTCAGATGTTATCGGAGTATTAAGCATCTTTTGACAGCAAGTTTGATGTAAAATAAAGCAATGATAGAGATAAACGGAGGCTTGAAAAGGAAGAAAAGCTATGGTTATGACCACAGAACAAGTCTGGCAAGAATTTCACCCCAAACTGAAACAGTTCGTGCTCAAACGCATACCAGATGAACAGAGCGGCGAGGACATCCTCCAGAACGTCTTCTTAAAGATACATACTCGCATCGATACGCTGCGCGATGAAGAGAAACTGCAAAGCTGGATCTACCAGATCGCCCGCAATGCTATCGCGGATTACTACCGGGAACATAAAACCACGTTAGAACTTTCAGAAGTTCCCGCTTTGTTAGAAGAGCCTGTCGGCAATGATGATATCGTCAAAGAGCTGATC
>DMFQ01000329.1:0-210 GCA_003450555.1 Ktedonobacter sp. | reverse complement strand
GCCGTCAAAGAACTGATCCCATGCATCAAAACCATGGTCGACAGCCTGCCCAACGATTACCGCGAGGCACTGTACTTGACAGAATATGAAGGACTCACGCAGCGAGAACTCGCGGACAGACTGGGCCTCTCTTTCTCAGGAGCAAAATCACGGGTGCAGCGCGCAAGGGAGAAGCTCAAAGTGATGCTGCTGGACTGTTGCCATTTCGAG
>DMFQ01000088.1 GCA_003450555.1 Ktedonobacter sp. | reverse complement strand
GACCCGGACAATCCTCCCATTGCACCAGAATTTCGCCAGCGCTGGGAGAATGGAGAGCGCGAAAAGGCACGCTTCCTGACCATCGGCATTAGCCTTGCAGGCAATATGAATGCCAGTGACCGCATACGTCCTTTGCGCTTTTTGATCACCGATGGCTCGCGCCTGGGATACGATCTCCACACCGTCTACGAAACCGGCAGTAAGCAGGATAAACGCGCCTTCGATCACCCCCGCTTCAAACAACAGATGGAGGGCCACGGGATTATCTGCGATAGCCAGTCCGAGTATGAACGCCAGGTGGCACGCTACCTGTTTGGTTTTGACGATGTCAAAGACTTCCAGAAACTTATCAACCTGCTGCTGGTGTTACGCCGACCAAACTTGAGCAGCGAGCTGAGTTTCTCGCGTGTACACGACTATCTCAAGCAATCACTGCGCAAAATTTCTGGCGAAACAACCTCCCACGTGATAGGCACTATTGAACGCATTGATGCTATCCAGGCCGAAAAAGAACGCGTTCAAGAGGCTTACAGCGCTGCTGAACGCCTGCACATGGCGCAGCAAAACCTTGCGCTGAGTAGAGCGCAACTGGCGGCCTGCGAATATACTGGCACGCAACTGGCAGAGGATAGCGTACAGAGCCGCGTCACAAAACTCCGCAAGGACCTGCGCACAGCGGAGAATGAGCGCGGGAGAGCAGACGAACGTACACAAATGCTCCAGGCGGAGTATTACCAGGTAAACAGCCAGATCAAGGTTCTGGAGACAAGCGAGGGACTGCAGGTTGCAAAACAACTGACGGCCGCGCATGAGCGTACGCACGAGACACAGGGACAGGCGCAGGAGCAGCAAAAGAGCCTGGAGGCTGCCCGTCAAGCGAAGCGCGTAAGCATCGAACGCCTGGAACGCCAGGTGGCACGTTTTAACACGATGAAGGCCGGGAGTGTGGCGCAGCTACGGGAACTGAGCACGCTGGCTATGCAGGAAAGCCTTTGGGAAGTCGCGGCCTTCCAATTAGATGAGGCGCTGCGCCAGGTCAACAGTATCTCATCGGAAGCTTCGACCGCGCCAGAGGTGCCCCTGGTTATCACATCGTTGCCAGGAGAGATGTCAGAAGAGCGCATTGCCTGGCTGCGCCATCTTGAGGAATTGCATCGACAGCGCGAGAAGCTGGATGCAACCGTTCAGCATGCTCGTAGCCTTGAAGCAACCCGCTTCCAGGAATTAGATCTCTCGCGCAATCGGTTTCAGTCTGTCGAGGATCGCTTCAACGAGGCTGTGCTCATGCTCAACAATACCCTGGAGCAGTTCACATCCGAAGAGTCCTTACAGCTCCTGCAGGAAACGATGCTACAGCAAGGCGACATGGGCAACGTAGTAGACGATGACGCCTTACCCGGTCGCGTGGTCGAGGAATGTTCCTTTATACTGGACCACTACCGCAAAGAGATTGATAAGATTGGGGATGAATTAATTCAAGAAGCACAGCAGGGGCAGGCAAAGCTGAATGAGCTACAGGTGGTACAGGGGGGAATGATTCGTGAGATCGCAGAGGTCAGATCGCTCTACGAGCAAAAACTGGCTGAACCGGAGTTCACGCCCCTACGCTCGGATCGGCACACAACTGCACGTACCAAGCTTTCTGAGCAAGGTATTACTGCCCTCCCACTCTACATGCTGCTTGACTTTACACCTGACATCAACCGCGAGAGCGAGGAAGCGGGACGTATCGAATACATGCTGGAGGATGCTGGCCTGCTGGATGCGCTCGTTGTGGCTCCATCGCAAGTAGCGGCCGCTGATGCTCTGCTGGCAAGCGAAGGGCTGAGCGATTGTCGCCTGGATATTGAAGGAATCAAAACGCTCAGCGAGAGTCGCCGATTGCCCGCCACACAACAAGAGGAACAGCATACACACGGCCACAATTCATCCAACTTCTACGGATTGCGCTTCGATGCGTCGCTTAATACTAACCCGGTGACCCCATCTGAGGGAAACGATCTGGACTGGGAACCAATCGTCACAACCATTTTGACGGCTTTCGGAGAGAATGGCCTCCCAGGTAACGCAGCGGCCCCGCAAACAAGGCTGCATTTCAATAACGATGGCAGTTGGACACATGGCCTACTCACCGGTCGAGCGGGTGGTGGCAGCGCCCGCTGCATTGGCAAAACCACGCGATTGCTGGTGCGCCAGCGTGAACTTGACGAAATTACCAGGAAGCGCGCACAACTTGACGACGAACTGCGCGCGCTGACGGACAACATCGCGCAGTTTGAAGCGCAGTTAGCACAGCTACAGGAGCAGCAGGCACAGCTACGTAAGGTCCTTCCCAACAGTAGTCTGGAGAGAATTTTTGCCGAACTCGACCAGGCCAAGCTTGCCCTCGATGGCAATAGAAATGCCTATCAGAAAGCGCATTCGCAAACCCAGGAGGCACGGCAGGGCTTCAACAACGTGGCTGCCCGCTTAGAACGCGCTAGCAATGGCATCGCGCTCTTTGCCAGCGAAATGCAGCGCGTCCAGGATGCATTATCANNNCGTGGCTGCCCGCTTAGAACGCGATAGCAATGGCATCGCGGTCTTTGCCAGCGAAATGCAGCGTGTCCAGGATGCATTATTGGGCGTTATCAAGCTCAAAAATCAGGCACAATCGTTGCAAACGCAACTGGCTGGGTTGATCAATAGTTGGGAAGAGTCTCAGAGAGCGCGTGAAGCACAGCTACAGGCAGCAACCAACGAGACACATATTGCTCAGGTATATGAGCGCATTCGTTATCAAGCCCTACAAGCACAGGCAGAGGAAGAAGAACTGCAACGTATCGCCGAATTCTCTGATGCCGAGGAGTTGAGCGAGCGGTTACAATCATTGCGTGTACAAAACGAAACGCTCACTACGAATCTGAACGACATTAAAGCCGACTTTATCCGTGCTGACGAGCGAGCCAACAACGCAACAAACCAGTTGACAGAAGCAGAAGAACGCTTGCAAGCGGCGCAACTAGAGCGCGGTGAGAAGCAGGCCAACTTTGTTGATCTTCTGTCTGCTTATCCCGTGGAGGATCTGGTAGCAGCCCAGGAGCTTGTTGCAGCAGAAAAATATGTCGGTGCTGCCCAGCGATTACTCGGCGGAGCGCTGCGCGAAGGAGACATTCTCGCCCGAAAGGAACAGTTGGAGGGGACCTATCGAGATGCATACAATGTGCTCTCGCGTACATTCAACCGCGAACAGCCGATCCTGCTTGAATATGGGCCAGACCTGGACGACCAGGGTCTGGTACTCTTCCTGAACGAAAACAAATGCAAAGCGGTCGAACTGCTTGAACTGTTGAGCGAGCGCATAGAGATGCAGAAAATGCTGCTCAACCAGGAAGAGACCAGGTTGTTCGAGGATTTCCTCCTGCACGAAATCGCGGAGGCCATTCGTACCTCCATCTTCGAAGCCGAGGAGTGGGTACAACAGATCAATAAAGTACTGAGCGGCCTACCCATGATTGGCGAGCACTACGCGCTGCAATGGAAGCCACCAGTCGAGTATGATTTGACCAAATTAGGCAGTCACCTCGCCCAGCATTACAAATTGCTGCGCAAGCCAACGCAAGTACTGACATTGGAAGAGACGGAAACGTTGATGCTCGCCTTCCGCCAGGAAATCGATTCGGTACGACTGCGCCAGCAGGAGAATGCCGATATGAACTTTATGGACGCTTTGGAGCAGGTCTTCGATTACCGTGAATGGTTCCACTTTGACGTGCTAGTCACACCTGTCGGTGGGCAACGCCAGCGGCTGACCGATCGCGTGGCCGGTACGCGTAGTGGTGCAGAGCAGCTTTTCGCACTCTATGTCCCACTCTTTGCAGCCCTCGGCGCGCTTTATCGTAGCGCTGCACCCGGCGCACCAAGGTTACTTGCCCTGGACGAAGCATTTGATAAGGTGAGTATCGCCAATACACAGCGTATCATAGAATTCCTCGTCTCGCAGGAATTCCAGTGGATTATGACCGGGCCACAGATCAGCGGAACAGGGGCGAAGATACCGGCCTGCGCGAGATACCTGATGATCCATGAAAAAGGCTCGCCCATTGCTACGGCCTCAGCCTCTTTCTGGAGCGATAGCCAGACCCTCTAGCCAGATATCCTTGCAATGATGGAGTCAGAGGTGAGCAATCAGCCAGATCAAGTAGGCCAGGCGAGCCGAGCGGACCAGGTAGACAGGGCAGATCACCAGGCTCTGCAAAATGCGCGGGAAGCGGCCACATTCTTCACCCGGCCTGGTTACGCCCGCCTGGTGCTAAAATTGTATGAGAAGTATATCGAGGTAGGGCAGGTGGGAGGGCAAATCATCCTACAGGATGCCACCGCCGATGAGCGCCGCGACATCGCCAGCTTTCTCGGCAAGCGCCTCTATCCTGATACAACTATCAAGGTCAGGCTTGCCGATGTCGAAAAGGCGCTCATGCACAGCTTCAACTGCACACTGCCCGCTATGCTGCGCGCCTACTACCCCGACCGGGCGCTTGTGACCCGCGCGGAACAGCGAGCCAGCCATGCTACGCATCAAGTACAGTTTCGCTCAGCCCTGGCAGCTATCGCGGCGGGACTTCCCGCAGAAGCGCGCGGGCGCTACTGGCTGGAACAAGGCTCGCACGGACAAGAGTGGCTCTTTTCGCGCTACAAGAATGCGCAGCTAGAGGA
>DMFQ01000097.1:7038-7526 GCA_003450555.1 Ktedonobacter sp. | reverse complement strand
GGATGACCCTTGCGGTCATTCATTAAACTCAACAGTTCTTCGGCGAGGCGGTCCAGACTTCTTCTCCCTTGTTATTTTGATTTGTCACCTGGGAAACCTCTGAGCAGAGCGTGCTCGCGCCCTGGCAGCCTCTGCTGTGCGGTTCCTCGGTGGTGCGTTCGTCTCGAGCGAGTTGAGCAGGGTGCTGGAGACTGCTGCTATCTGGTCAACGGCAGCAAGGAATGCAGCTTCGTTGGCTTTCGATGGCGTGTTGAAGCCGCTCACCTTGCGCACGTATTGGAGTGCCGCCGCACGAATCTCTTCCTCGGTGACAGGCGGTTCGAAGTTGAAGAGACTTTTGATGTTTCTACACATTAGCGTTCCCTCGATGTGTTAGAGTCGCCAAACGTTTGCATTCGGCGGCGGAAGATGCTGGTCCGCTGGAATGAAATGTCAGGCTGGTTTATTAGGAAAGAAAAAAACTTTTCCGATCTTGCTATTCCAAAACC
>DMFQ01000097.1:452-6855 GCA_003450555.1 Ktedonobacter sp. | reverse complement strand
ATCGAAGGAAGTGATGAATTCAGGGCGACAATCGGGATAAATGAAGTGGTCGCCCGCGTGGACGCCCATGGCGACCGACCTGAGCTTTCTCGGCGACGGCAACCGCGTATGCTATTGAGAGCATCATGGCGTTGCGATTGGGCACGACGGTGATGGCCATAGTGGGGGCCGCGTAGTGGCCGTCGGGGACGGGAATGGTATCGGTTAGGGCTGAGCCTTTGAGGAAGCGACCGAGGTTGCTGAGGTCTACTATGTCGAATGGGGCGTTGAGTCGCTTCGCGCAGCGTTCGGCGTAAGCCAGCTCCTTCTTGTGGCGCTGCCCGTAGTCGAAAGACAGTATCTGTAATTCATAGCCTTCGGCATGGAGCAGGTAGGCCAGTGTGACGCTATCGAGACCGCCGCTTACTATGGCAATGGCTTTAGGCATGTGGGAATGTCTCCTGTGATGATTATAGTTTTGTACGTTTCGTGCGTTCTTTCTATATTATCACGGTTGAGGAAGTCGAGGAGAATGCTACTTCGCTTGTGGGATGAACGATTAATTCGTGATAGATCATTCCCATCTGTTCGGGGGGATAGGGCATGTTGTGATCCAACCACCACTGGACGAGTGAGATGGTTGAGGTGACGATATGATACGCTGCAATCTCAAGCGGCACGGTGCTAGCTGGACGCGGAGTATGATCTTTCACAATATTTTGTGCGGCGACCTCGGTGAGACGGGGAAGCAATGTGTGACTGCCAAGCAGCACGCGAACCACTTCGCTGCGCTCTTGAATCTGGCGAAACAACAGGACTCCGACGGCTGTTGGATCAGCATCAAGTGCTTCGGGGCTGAGCAGGTTGATGAACTCATCGTAGACGACGTCCAGGACATCCTGTAGCAGATCGTCCTTGTCGCGATAGTGACGAAAAAAGGTGGCGTACCCGATATCCGCGCGTTCCGTAATGTCACGAATAGTTACGGACTCGTAGCCTTTTTCCAGGGTCAGTGCGATCAAGGCTTTGGCTAACAGGTGTTGTGTGCGTCTGACTCTCCGATCCTGGACTTCCATGGTTGCCTCTTTCCATGATGACCTTTGCAGTCCCCGACGTGATTTTAACTTGACTTTTGGTATGTTTTGATCTACAGTATATCATAAGATACTAAGCATATCAAATGGTATCGATGTAGCAAAAAGAGAAATGAAACCGATAGCTAGAAACATATGAGGATAGATGAGATGCAAAGTAGAACTACAGAAGATGCCCTTAATCCTTTTCCCCGTTATCGCTTGATGCGTGAGTCACAACCGGTGTTTTATCAGCCGCAGCACCAGTTCTGGCAAGTCTTCCGCTATGACGATGTGCAACGGGTGCTTTCGGACTACGCGTCGTTTTCTTCGGTCTTTGGAGGCGGCGAAGGAGAGAACCCGTTAGGCGCAAGTTTGATTAGTATGGATCCTCCGCGACATAGGCAATTACGGAATCTTGTGACGCAGGCGTTTACTCCTCGTGGCGTGGCCCAGCTAGCGGGGCGCATTACAGCTATTGTCAATGAGCTGTTGGATGCGGTTGCGGCAAGGGGACAAACAGGGCAGATGGGAAACACAGGACACATGGATATTATTGACGACCTGGCCTATCCACTGCCGGTGATTGTGATTGCGGAAATGCTGGGGATTCCACATGAAGACCGCGAACGCTTCAAGATCTGGTCTGATATCATAGTTGGCGCGGCTAACGCGGGGGAAGGCAATCCGCAAGTAGAAATGAGCGCGTATTTCTTCAATATGATTGAGCAGCGCAGCCGAGAGCGGAAGGACGATCTCATCAGCGCCCTGTTGGATGCTCAAATCGGTGGGGAGCATCTCGATTTGCGCGAACTATTGGGTTTTTGCATCTTGCTGTTGGTGGCGGGGAATGAAACGACAACTAATCTGATAGGGAATGCAATTCTCTGCTTCGATGAGCATCCAGAGGTTTATGAGCAACTGCGGGCTGAACCTGAGTTGATACCAGGGGCAATCGAAGAGGTACTGCGCTATCGCTCGCCAGTTCAATTCATGTATCGCAGGGCTGCTGCTGATGTCACCTTCAAGAATCAGGAGATTCGAGCGGGTCAAATGGTGCTGGCGTGGATCGGTTCCGCCAACCGTGATGAGGCGCAATTTCCCAATGCAGATGACTTCGATATCAAACGGACTCCAAACCGGCATATTGCGTTTGGACATGGCATTCACTTTTGCCTTGGGGCGCCATTGGCCCGACTGGAAGCCAAGATTGCGCTCACTATGCTCCTTGAGCGATTCTATGACATTAAGCGAGTACCGGGCGTTCAACTGGAAGAGACAGGTAGCAATATTGTGTTTGGAGTCAAGCATCTTCCGATTACGTTTAGCCAGGGCGCGAAATAAAGAGGGCACTGCACATAAAGACACATAAAAGGACCGCATCAAACTACTATTGAATACCAAATGTGCATCCTCTGTTGACTCAGGTTTACAGAAGCCAGGCATAGTCAACTGTCAAAAGCAAGAAAACAGTATTTCCTCAGTCAAAAAAGTAGCGGTAGATGATAGAGAGTGGGCGTCAAGCGAGGAATCTTTCGACTCCTCGCTTGACGCCTCTCTTCAAACGTTAATGCGCCTTTTGGCACATACCCCTCTCCAGTCAACAGTCTTACCACAGCCACTGCAAGGGCGCATGTGCACTCAATACAGTGCTGGTGGCGAAGAGGTATAGATGCTTCCATTTGTATGGTAAAACCACCGTTGTACGCCATTAGTGGTATTAAGCGTGCGTAAAGTCCCATTTTGCAGGCCCACGTGGACAATCCCATTTTTAATGGACGCGGTTGTCGTAATCTGCGTGCCTATTTTCGTCTTCCAGACGAGTGCTCCCGAACTGGCATTAAAGGCGTACATGTTTCTATTCAGCGAACCAATGTAGACCCGTGTCCAGTTTGACGTCATGTAGATGGCTGGAGATACGGTTGGAGCAAACGCTTGTCCAATGAGATAATCCCAGACCAGCGAGCCATCCGTGGCATTGACGGCAGTCACATGGTAATTCGCTGCCGCATAGTAGATGATGCCATTGCCTACGCCTGGTGTCGAGATAGGCCCACCGTCTACCGGAGAGTGCCAGAGCACGAGGCCATCGGTCTCTTTGATGGCATATAAAGAGGAGTCCGAACCGCCGAAGTAGATGACTCCATTCGCTGCGGCGAGATTCGTTCGAGGTGAACTGGTAAGTACCTGCGTCCATATGACCGACCCATCACTTGCATTGAGCGCATCCAACCGTGGGGTGTTCGTTGAACCTGAATTAGGGAGCTCAGCTACATACACCATACCGTTGTCTACGACGGGGTTCCCGAAGGAGTTGTTGGCTCGTGCTGAGTGCGTCCAAGCCACCGACCCACCTTTTGCATTGAGCGCATAGAGGGCGCTATTACTGACAGTACTGTCTACTGCGAAGTAGACGAGGCCGTTGGCGACCGCAAGTGCGTTTCTACCAACGGTCTGTGGTGGGAATTGGTAGATCCAGCGTTTAGAGCCATCCGTTCTGAGTGAGACGATGGCGGTGCTGCTGCTATTTGCCACCTCGAAGTAGATCACGCCATTGACAACTACTGTTGGAGACCAGGTGTTTCCTCCTTGCTGGTATTGATACGTCCAGCGCAGGAATCCCTCGTCAGCAGTAAGCGCATAAAAGGCATCATTGTCTGAACCAAAATAGACGCTCACAGACGGAGAGGCGCTTTGTAGACTAGGGGCCGCATGTGCCCTGGATAAGTTCTGGTGAGCGAATGTAAAAAGGGCCACGCTTGCCAGAGTACAGAAAGCAAGTAGAACTAGTATCAGCCGCTTGACGATGGACGACATATCTCGTTTCTCCTAAATCTAACGTGCGGTGACTTTCGTCACCTTCTATTGAAAAGCCTCTATGCAGGAAGCATATGAACGCAAGGGGGAGAAGCGAAGGTTTGGTTTGCTTGCAAATCGCACGTTCCCCCAGATACACAGTGAAAAGCAATGCCGCGGTTTTAAGTGTAGAGTATAGGAAAGATAATGGTGTTAATAATGCGATACAGGTTGGTGGAGATTCATGTATGATGGTTGAGGCTTCTTAACAAGAGCAAAAGTTGGTCGTTGCGCCACTCTACAGTATAATAGGCGTAGCATGTCTTCTAAACAGGAGGTAGTATTCTACGAGCCTCCTGTCTTGTCTGCTGATTTTAGAATTGAGGAAAAACGATGTATCGAGGTCAATCTGGTATGTGGGCCTGGTTATTGCATCGCATTACAGGCCTGGGTGTGCTGCTATTTCTGGTTGTCCATATCGTGGACATTTCGCTGCTGGGGTTCGGCCCTGCTGTCTACAATGAAGGCATAGCGCTGTTCGGTACCCCTGTTGTACGCTTTGTTTCTCTGGCATTGATCGGGGCACTCTTCTATCACGCTTTCAATGGTGTGCGCATTATGCTGGTCGACTTTGTGCCAAAGGCTGCGAGCTACCAGCGAATCATGTTCTGGACTGTGATGATCCTGACCATTGTGTGTTTCCTTCCCATGGCATATTTTGTGCTTGCGCCGCTCTTTGGTGTGAATACAGGCAATACTGCCTCGGGTATGTAACATGTATGTGGGTTCCCTTTGTGGAACTCAGGAGAGGAGAATTAGTATGCGTCTTTCGACAGGATATGGGGCTCGCCCTACAAGCGGTGGATTCGAAACCTTTTCCTGGTATTTTATGCGTATCTCTGCCATCGGGCTTATCTTTCTCGCTATTATTCACTTGATTCTGAATCATGTGACGACTGATGTTGCTTGCACCAGTTATCAACTGATCGCGCAACGCTATGCCAACCCGTACTGGCGGGTTTACGATTGGCTGCTGTTGACGCTTGCACTTTTGCACGGCATGAATGGCTTGCGCGTGGTCATTGATGATTATGTGCGTACCGCTGCATGGCGTATCCGCCTGGTATCTCTGCTGGGAACCTTGACGTTGGTTCTCTTTATGGTAGGCACCGTTACCTTGATCACGTTCGAGCCGGTTGTAGGTAGTCTTGGTCCCCACTGTCTTAAATAGGGCTCGTTTATACGAGCTTGCGTTCAATGGCATAGCGGGTGGCGGCGCTGCGTGATGGTACCCTGATCTTGCTATAAATCGTGGTAAGATGCTTGTTTACGGTGCGCGGGCTGATCACGAGGCGCTCGGCGATCTGGTGATCGGTCCATCCCTGAGCTAAGAGGCGTAATACTTCGACCTCGCGTGCCGTAAGTCCATTGGGGTAGTTTGTTGGAGGTGGTGGTTTCACTCCGGCTGGAGGTGATAGAGAGGATGGCGGCGTAGGTGTGATGTCCTGTTCTTGAAGCGCGAGGACCTGCTCGGGCGTCATTGTGTAACCCTGTGCCCAGAGGGAGGCAAACGTCTTCGCGCCCAGTAGCGTGCGCGCAGATGTCTCTGCTGGTTCGTAGTCTGTTCGATCAAGCGGAGGCATGAGTATCCCTTGCGCCTCGCGCATTTGAGCTGCCACGCTCCATAACAGCACCGCCGATGCTGGTCGTCCTTCCTCCATGGCCACTACTCCCAATCCACTGAGGCAGCGTATTTGCAGGTCCTGTTCATTCAGTTTTTCGAGCAACGCGAGACATTTTTCATACAATGTACGGGCTGCCGCATAGTTCCCTTCTGCCTGAGATACCTTTGCAAGCAAAAAGAGCGATTCGGCCATGCCACTTTGTTGACCTACCTCCCGGTGCAGTGCCAGACTCTCCTCGATCAAGGAACGAGCTGTTGCCGTATCGCCTAGTCTGAGAGCAACATGCCCTTTGAGGCCCAAAGCAAAGGCAATGCCATTCTTGTAGCCCAACTCGATGGAAATTGCTCCGCTCTCCTCTAGCTTTGTATGAGCCAGCGCGAAGTCACCTTGCTCAAGCATCACACGCCCCAAATACTGAAGTGCAGAGGCCATCCCCCAGGAATCATGCGCCTCTTTGAAACAAGCCAGCCCCTGCTCGATAAAGTGACGTGCCTCAGGATAGTTGCCTTGATTGAGTGCAATATACGCGCTCATCAGCAAGGCATCAGCCATGCCACTTTTGTTGTTCAGGGCAGTCTGTAGTGCGAGTGCCTCTTCCGCCAGGGCGTGGGCCAGTGGGTAGTTGTGGCTTGTCCAGCAGGCCAATAGTCCGAGCCAGTAGAGTGCAAAGGCACTGCCCTGTGTATCGCCAAGCTGGCGATACAGTGCCAAGCTTTTTTGGCAGTGCTCCTCAGCCAGGTTATACTTGCCCAGATAGTAAGCGAACCCACCAGCATTTTTTAGCGCTTTGGCCAGTACGGGGGCGGAGATCCCTTCGCTGGGGAGAGCAGGATGAATGGGAGGGGCCCCTTCGTTGGAGGTTCCTTCGTT
>DMFQ01000097.1:0-283 GCA_003450555.1 Ktedonobacter sp. | reverse complement strand
TAGGACGACCGCGAGGGTCGTCCCTACTATAGACGGGGGCGGTGGTCCCTTCGCTTTCGGCTAATGCCTTTTCCAGCCAGAGGTGGCCTTCGTTGATATGGCCGCGTACTGTCCAGAACCAATAGAGTGATCCGCTCAGGCGCAGGCTGAGTTCTGTTTGATGCTGCTCGCTTAGCCACTGTAGTGCCGCCCGGGGATTTTTATCCTCCTGCTCCAGGCGTTCCAACCATAGCGCTTGCTCGCCGCCAAATTGCTGCCGTTCCGCTTCCTCTGCCAGGGCGAG
>DMFQ01000314.1 GCA_003450555.1 Ktedonobacter sp. | reverse complement strand
GGATGAAAAAGAGCGAGCGTCTGTCTTCGCCAGACGCTCGCTCTTTTTCATCCCTTCTTCTCAAATAATGTGACTCGTTTTAATAGACTCAACCGTCATATAAGTAGGACTTATTATCATTGACACTGTTGAGATAAAAACCCACGAAAGCATACATTGAACTACTAATCTAGAGTCTACCTATCGAGAGAAAGGACTTTCAGGAACTTGGAGACGATACCACGCGAATCAGAAGTGCTTACAAAAATTTATCAAGAGGTGGAGCAACGTTTCACAGGAGTTGATGACCTCGCTCATGGCTGGGAACATGTCAGCAGAGTCTACCACCTGGCCCTCTACATTGCCGGGCAAGAGGGAGCAAACCAATTCATAGTCGGTATGGCAGCGCTCATGCACGATTTAGGACGGGCAGTGCCGCAAAATAGTACCTTACATCACGCCGATCTCTCAGCCAAACTTGCTACCGAGCTACTGAGAACATACCAGGTTCCGCAAGATATACAAGAAGCCATTTTACACGCCATTATTGCTCACAGTTTCAGTCGCAATGTCGAGCCTCGCACCCTGGAGGCGCGTGTAGTGCGTGACGCGGACCGCCTCGACGGTCTTGGAGCATCCGGTATCATACGCTGGGCAGTTACAGGTACGATACGCCGCGATGCCCAGACGAGAACCTACCATCCCACAGATCCCTTTGCCGAACAGCACATACCCGACGATCACAGGTACATGCTGGATCACTTCTACAGCAAGCTGCTTAAACTGAGTGACGCCATGTCGACAAAAACGGGCAACGAACTATCACAGCGTCGCACCGCCTTCATGCGTACCTTTTTGAACGAATTACGAGAAGAATTAGACCTCTAGGAGTTTTGTGCTTCCCCATTCCCCTCTTTGATCGTTGACAATTGTTGTGCGTGCATTTGATCGTGAAGAGGCAGTATATTCACCATCTGGTAGAATTTACGCTGTCCCCAGGCATGATGACGGAAAGGGCGTTCCCAGGACTCAAAAGGTAACGTAGCAAGATACTCAAAAATCTCCTCGCGGCGCGCAGCCATGCCTCCTAGCACAGCTTCCAGCGAAGCAGGAGTTTCGGAGGCGTTCGTTCGGCGCGGCGCCTCCTCTTCAGTCGCCACAACCATGGGGTTCTCTTCGCTTTGCACCAGTATCAGCTGTTCCAGCGCAAGTCCATCAGCAATATAGACGTGATTGGCCAGTTCGAGGGGGGACCACTCTCCATCTGCGGGTCGTTTGGTCAGCTCATCTTTACTAAATTTTGCCAGTCTTCCCAAAAACTCTACGCGTGCCGCAACCATCTTGCGTCGCGCTTTTTCATATGGATTGTCAACAGTAGTCATCTTTCTTTCTTCTTCCTTCTCTGTGCCTCGGCATTTTACTCTTCTGGCGTCACAAGCCGACTATATAAACGCTCCAACTCATCCTGATTGTTGAAATGGAGTACCAGCGTACCCCTCCCTTTGGTATTGCACTTCAAGTCAACCTTGACCATCAACGAGCTACGAAAACGTGCCTCCAGATCTTCTAACTCCGCTCTCTGAGCCTGAAGCGAGGAAGGGACTTGTTTGGCGAGATCAGCGCGTTCCGCCGCTTTGATGCGTGCCGCCAACTCTTCTGCCTGCCGCACATTCAATTTCTGGGTAATAATCTTGCCCATGGCGGTAATCTGATCTTCCTCCTGTGCAATGCCGATCAATGCACGCGCGTGCCCTTCGCTGAAATGTTCACGCTGATTCACAAGGGCCTCGCGTACCTTCGGCGCTAATTGCAGGAGGCGCATAGAGTTGGTGATGGTTGAACGTTCCTTGCCAACCTGTTTGGCCACCATCTCCTGGGTCAGCCCAAATTCCTGGATCAGAGCCTGGTAAGCCAGGGCCTCTTCGATGGGATTGAGATCGGCACGCTGGATATTCTCGATCAATGCGAGTTCGAGCATCTGCAGCGGTGTCACTTCCTTAATCACAACGGGTACTTTGCTCAGACCCGCCAACCGTGAAGCTCGCCAACGCCGCTCGCCAGCAATAATTTGGAATTGCACAATGTGCGCCACTTCCGCGTGCTTTGTCTCGCTCTCCTTTAGCCAGGGATCGCTGTCCTTACTTCCTTTCTCCCCCTCGAAACCCTCAAGCGTATCCAGCCGCGTGACGACAATCGGCTGCAACAGGCCATGTTCTTTGATCGAGGCGCTCAGTTCCAACAATTTGGGGTCATCTTCGCGAAAAATACGGCGCGGCTGCCGTGGATTGGGAATGATGCTATCGATTGCAGCAAATAAAATAACGCTCTCATCGAGGCGCGAAGGTTGCTGGGCCGACATAACCTCAGAAGCGCCAGGCATCAAGGCATCAAGTCCACGTCCCAGACCACGTCCGAGGCCGAATTTTTGTTTAGCCACGAGCCATAACCTCCTCTGCTAGCGCTCGATAGGCCATTGCTCCAGGTGAAGTGGGGTCATAATCAAGGATCGCTTGCCCATAGCTAGGAGCTTCGCTCAAGCGCACATTGCGGTTGATGACCGTTTGAAACGTCTCTTTCGGGAAGTAATTACGTACCTCCCGCACAATCTCACTGGCCAGGCGCGTGCGTGGATCAAACATCGTCAGGATGGCCCCCGCGACATAGAGGTCCGGGTTGAGTTTGTTCTTGACGATACGAATGGTATCGCTCAATTGACTCAGGCCCTCAAGTGCCAGGTATTCGCACTGGATAGGAATAAGCACCCCGTCGGAAGCAACCAGGGCATTGATGGTCAGTAGCCCCAGCGAAGGAGGACAATCTATCAGGACATAATCACAGCGGTCACGAATCGGCACCAGTGCCTGTTTCAGCTTCTGTTCGCGTGCGATTTTTCCCACCAGTTCGATCTCGGCGGCAGCTAAATCTACCGTACAGGGAGCCACTACGAGTTCACGCCGTGGGGTTGGCACAATCACATCAAATATACTGATCTCATCGTTTTCTTGCACCAGTAAATCATAAATGGTCTGGTCTTTGAGATGCTTTGACACCCCAATACCACTGGTCGTATTGCCCTGTGGGTCCATATCGACGAGCAACACTTTGCGCCCCGCGGCAGCTAAATAGGTTGCAAGATTTATCGCAGTGGTGGTTTTACCAACTCCCCCCTTCTGATTCGTGATTGCGTATACTTTAGACACAGGCTGCTCCCATACTTTTCACCTGACCATGCTTTACCGCTGTAAGCGATGGCACCACAAAGTCCCTTACATAATGTTAAAGACATTGTAACAAATGCACGGTTGAGAAGCAACAACCAAAAAACTGTGCACCACTCCTCATATCCATTACCACAGAGAATTATTGTATTTTTCCGTAACGCTTTCAGTAACGTTTTTCAGACGGTCACATGGTAATTTGAAAATAGAAAGAATACCTGTTCCCAACAAAAAAAGAGAGCTTCCCATCGTCTCAATAGCAATGAACCAGATGGAACAGAAACCAAAGAGGAGATACACACTAGCATGAACACAGCAGAAAACGTCATTCAACTTACAGATACGATGCGCGCCTTCCTGGATAAGCTTGATGCTGACTTACATACCAGCTTAAAGCCGAGCATCACTTCATTTCCTTCTGAACCTGAGCATTGGGCAAACGTCCAAAAGGTGCAAGATAGTTTGTGCCAGCAATACAATCCCATGCTGACGGATTTTCTGGACGCTTCATATGCATCATTAACTGAACTGGATACAGAACTGTCTCCACAGGATCGCGGGGCGTGCCAGTCTTATCATCGAGCACTGCTGCAGCCCTACTTCCTACAAAGCCAGTTTGTACGCCGGGCGCTGGATAAACCTTTGGGATACGCGGGCGATTTCGGTGTAAACGAAATGTTGTTTGACAACAAGCCCTGCGGCGTCTCTCCCATCTCAAGGCTTATTTCACATTACGCGCTCAATAACGGCCCCGCCAGAGCACACAGAGGGCGCATGCCAT
>DMFQ01000003.1:7008-7414 GCA_003450555.1 Ktedonobacter sp. | reverse complement strand
TGATAAAATTGGCTTTTCCCACGGATGGCTGTATAATTTAATTGCGTTAGTCAGATTGAAGGACACAGAGAATGACTCTATCAACATCAACGCCCGACATGTACGCCCGCCTGCAGATCTTGCAGCAATATCGACATATTGCCATTGTTGGTATCTCTGCTGACCCCTATCGTCCCAGTCACTTTGTCGCCATCTACCTGCAGGCAGAGGGCTACGATATTATCCCCATCAACCCGCGTTACGCTGGACAAACGCTGCTAGGCAAACATGTTTATGCAACGTTGACAGAGGCCCAAGCAGCCGGTGAAAAGATCGAGGTCGTCGATGTTTTTCGTCGTACTGAAGATGTCCCACCCATTGCCGAAGAGGCCATTGCTGTGGGCGCCAAAGTTCTCTGGCTACAACT
>DMFQ01000003.1:3630-6852 GCA_003450555.1 Ktedonobacter sp. | reverse complement strand
GTCGTACAGGATCGCTGCATGAAAATCGAGCATGCCAGGTTTTTTGGCGGACTGCACACGGTAGGATTGAATACGGGAGTGATTCTGGCTAGAAAATTGTAGAAGGCGTTCCCCCTTTGCCATCTATCGCTTCCACATTTATTATGACAGGTAAAGCATTTATAATAACTCATTTACATGCCGCTAAAGTTTTACCTGCCAGCAATCAAATGTGTACTTTACATCTCACTTGCTCGCTGCCGTGCCTCCCTCAACAG
Organism: Ktedonobacter sp.; assembly: GCA_003450555.1. GTDB lineage: Bacteria > Chloroflexota > Ktedonobacteria > Ktedonobacterales > Ktedonobacteraceae > UBA11361. The sequence goes on along the minus strand of DMFQ01000003.1, from coordinate 6,595 downwards.
GGCCAGCGGCTTGATCAGAAATCCCACACAGGCGCCATATTCATGCAGTATGACCGTATTCTCACTGTTCATAAAGTATTTTCCATTCCCTACCACACATTCATTGATTACCAGAAGCACGCTAAAACTAGTTTCAGAGGGTACGGCATTCAACACCTCTACCAGCACCTGTAAATCTGTTACATCTATCCGCTGAGGCATAGGCGGAGATTCCTGCGGCATAGTGTTTTCCGGATACATGTATAGCTCGGCATGCCCAATTGCTAGAACGTTCATAAAACAATTTCCTCTCTGTTGTTGACTTATACCCTATGCACGTTCTAACTCCCGTTCAGGTTACAAACACGAGTTTGAAGACAGAACAAAAGGTTCGTTGAGGTGATCACCTCAACGAACCCCTTCTTTACAGAAAATCACGAGACTTCATATGTCACTTGATTGGCCAGGGGTAACTTGCGGATTGATAGATAGCCTCGATCGTAACCAGGTTTTCAATCGTCTCCTCCAGGCTCAGGTAGAGCTGGTGACCGAAACGGATACAGTTCGCGAAATGCTCTACTTCAAGGCGATACTGATCTACTGGTGCAAAGCGCTGTTGGATCGTCTGGCCTTCCAAAGCCAGGATGACCATGGTCTCGATATGTCCTGGCGTAAAAGGCAGTGGGATGGTAATCATTCCATTTTCCCCGATAATCTCAGCAACCTGGCGCGTCGGCAATTCAAAACTTGAGTCTATCAAGCCAAAGCATCCTTCATCGAAGTCAAGCACTGTACTGGCATAACGCTCTACCTCACCTTCCGCAGGCGTATAGACACGAGCGCCAACTGCCACAGGAGCATACCCATAAACAGCACGACACAGATTGATAGGGTAGCAACCCACGTCCATTAGAGAACCGCCAGCTAACGCAGCTTGCAGCCGTATATCATGAGGACGCGAACCAATGTTGAAAGAGAACGACGCGCGAATGAGCTTGACTTCGCCAATCCGACCAGCCGCCACCTGTTCTAAAACCCATACTGTCTGGGGATGGAAACGATACATGAAGGCTTCCATCAATAACATACCTGTATCTCGGGCAGCCTGCGCCATGATCAAGCCCTGTTCAGCGGTAACCGCCAGTGGTTTTTCACATAACACATGCTTGCCAGCTTTCAGGGTTTTGATGGTCCACTCTGCGTGGAGACTGTTCGGCAAAGGAATGTAAATAGCTTCGATCTCGGGATCATTGATAACACTATCGTAGTCTTCATAAATGTGCACGTCTGGCGCAAAAGCAAATAACTCACGCGCACGTATGGGATTGCGGCTCCCCACCGCCACTAATCGTCCATTCGAAGAACTATGAATGGCTGGAGCCACACGCTTGACTCCTATATTAGCGGCACTAAGTACTCCCCAGCGCACGGGAGCATGAAGAACTGTTTCATTGGATTGCATTTCTCGTTCACCCTTTTTCAAAAGATTACATTTCGTACGTTTCTAACCTGGTGTACCAGTTCAGAATGATACTACACGATACTACATGGTATCACCTTGTATAGCCTTATTATAATCCTTTGGCAAACTGCAACTGCCTCCGTAGCCAAATTTACTTCCTCCAGGCATCGCCAATGATGCAAGAAACTTGAAATCATCATAAAAACGTGAATACAATGACTACACTTACAATGTGTAAAGTACCTGAAAAAACTCTTATTTGACAAGAGAGGATGTACATTCTTGACACAATCTCAAACTACTCACCCAATACGAATTGGCGTTCAACTACAACCGCAGCATACAACCTATCAATCCTTTGCCGACGCAGTTCGTCGCTCCGAGGATCTCGGAGTCAATAGCATCTGGAACTGGGATCACTTTTTTCCGCTGTATGGAGACCCGCAAGGAAATCATTTTGAAGGATGGACGCTTCTTGCCGCGATGGCAACACTTACACAGCGCGCTGAAATCGGCTGCCTCGTGACCTGCAACACCTACCGCAATCCAGCTCTGTTATCGGATATGGCCAAAACGATCGACCACATCAGCAATGGCCGTTTGATTCTTGGCATTGGTGCTGGCTGGTTTGAACGCGATTATACGGAATATGGTTACGAATTTGGTACTGCTGGAAGTCGCCTTGCAGCGTTAGAGCAATCTCTGCAGATTATTCGCCATCGCTGGGAAGTTGACGTTCCCAAACCAGTACGCACGATCCCCATCCTCGTTGGTGGAGGTGGCGAAAAGAAAACACTGCGCATTACTGCTCAGTACGCGAATATGTGGCATAGCTTTGCAGACCCAGCTACCTATCGTCATAAAATTGAGGTGCTTGACTCCTGGTGCGCGGAAATAGGTCGCAATCCTCAGGAGATCGAACATGCCGTCGGTGCACCCAGAAGTGCCGATGCGACCGAGCTTGATGCCTATGTCAAATCAGGCGCAACACATTTTATCCTGGGCATGAGCGAACCCTGGGATTTTGGTGCTGTCGCTAAACTGGCAAAATGGCGCAACGAGCGGTATGGCTAAAACTTAAAATCAATCAAACGAACGGGTCCAAGCAGAGACATTCATACATGCCGTGAAATTCATGCCTACATTTTCTTGCTATTCTCTCATATTTCGTTTATCATATACTTAGAATATCAAAGTGTTTTTAAAGGTTAATTAAGAGATGGTTAAGGAATTAGTACAGCACGACACAGATGTATCGATGGCTTTACTTGATATTGCACCCAAGTTGCTACGTCGCGTTCGCGCAGCCCTCCCTCTGGAAACCGATTTACCAGATTGGCAAGATGTATCGGAACTGCGTGCAACACCAGGACAGATTACGCTTTTAGGTGTGCTCGTCGAGCACGAACGCTGTATGATGCAAGAGCTTGCCGATCACCTGGTGGTGACCCCATCTACCGTGACGGCAATGGTCAAACGACTGTTGGCGCAGGGTTATGTAGAGCGTACTCGTGATGACACTGA
>DMFQ01000003.1:0-3549 GCA_003450555.1 Ktedonobacter sp. | reverse complement strand
GTGTGGGTGAAACCAACAGAGAAGGGACGTTCTGCTGTTGCCATTTTTGATCGCGCCAGCCTGGCCTCTCTCCAACGGCGTATGCGACACCTCAGCCAGGCTGAGTATCGCGCGCTGCTAGCAGCTCTACCGGCCCTTCGTCATTTGATCGATATAGAAGATTAGGCTATCGACTATCAAATCGATGATACCTATCGATGTTCACCTTTGTATGCTCGCCTTTGCTATGCTCATACGCATGGCGAGAAGTGAAGTGTTCTCTCGGAAAGATAATTATGCGATCTTCACGTTTTTCTTCTGATGTTTCAATTGACAATGTCATCAATCAGGATCAAACTTCTGTTCAGCCTGAAACTAACCCGCGTGATGGCTATCAATGGACTGCCCTCTCTGTGACTACCGTCGGAGCATTGCTTGCCTCGATTCAGGGCTCGGCTCTCCTGATAGCATTGCCCAATATACTGACTGAACTCCATATCAATTTCTTTACCATTATGTGGGTACTGATGGGCTATCTGCTGATTACGACCGTACTGACGCCCGTTATTGGACGGCTGGCCGACATCTGGGGCCGCAAGCGCCTCTATAACGGCGGTTTTATCATCTTTAGTGTTGGCTCACTTGTGGCAGGCCTCTCGCAGCCACAATTCCATGGCGCCGACATCATCCTTGGTCGTATTATTCAGGGCGTTGGTGGAGCGTTGCTTGTGACGAACAGTACCGCCATTGTAACGGATGCTTTCCGTAAAGGACAGGTAGGATTGGGCCTTGGTGTTAACCAGATTGCTGGTGCTGCGGGTTTCTTGATCGGGCCAATCATTGGCGGCCTCCTTACCGAATGGTCGTGGCGCTGGGTCTTCTTGTTTAATGTTCCACTGGGCATCTTTGGCGCGCTTTGGGGGATCTGGCGCTTGCGTGAACCGGTACGTCCCCTTGCACGTCAACATTTTGACTGGTTTGGCAGTATCTCCTTGACAATTGGCCTGTCCGGGACGTTGCTGGCGATGACCATGCTTGCCTTTCCCATCCTCAGCCAGCCTATTACCATTACTATTCTCATCGTAGGCATCGTCAGTCTGATACTCTTTGCTCTGATTGAACCGCGCATTCAAGAGCCGATTGTAAAGCTGCGCCTCTTCCGTGATCGTCTCTTCTTACTGGCAAACCTGAGCGGTCTGCTCAATGGGATTGCACGCGGCGCGGTTTTATTCTTGTTGATCTTCTTCCTGCAAGGGCCTTACGGACAAGACCCATTGCGAGCAGGATTACTCTTAACTCCATTTGGGGCAGCATTTATGATCATCGGTCCATTGAGCGGACGTCTTTCAGACCGGGTAGGCTCACGCATACTCGCACCTATTGGGTTAGGCATCTCCTCTATTGGCTTGCTGGGACTCACCACCATCGGCCCCTCTACTCCCTACTGGCTATTGGCATTGTATATGGCCTTAATGGGAGGTGGGTCTGGTTTCTTTGTCTCACCCAATACAAACGCTATTATGAGTTCGGTAGAACCACATACACGTGGTGCAGCAGCCGGTATCCTGAGCATGCTTAATAATACCGGTCAAATGCTCAGCATCGCGATTGTCTTTCCGCTGGCTTTAAGTGCTGTACCAATGGCTGCTATGATGCAGGTGTTTATCTACGGCGGCGGCATGAGCCAGTTCCCCGCGGCCCTGGCAATCTTTCTCCACGGTGTACACCTGGCCTTTTTCGTCTCATTTGGCTTAAGTGCTATAGCAATGATCGTGGCAGCTCTTCGCCCCGCACATTGATAGCCGGGATAGCAGAGCAGGTGATGCAAAAACTCCCTACACCCTGTATACTGTAGGGTACATTCGTGTTGTCACAAAGAACCTGTTATCGCCTGACAACACGCATCTTTACTAAGAGGAGTTCACGAAATAAGCTCATGCCAAAACAAGATACCAGATCATTACCAGAATTCACACGAAGTGATTCACATCTCAGTGAATTGCTAAACTACCTGCACCAGATAGCGGATCTTCAAGTTCTCGGGGCCATCGCGGAATGGGATCAGAATACCGCCATGCCAGGGGGAGCAGCCGAGATTAGAGGTTTTCAGGTAGCCGCGCTGCAAGGCGTCCTGCACGAGCTCTGGACTAACCCGCGCCTGGCTAGCCTGCTCAACGAACTAAGCGAACGCGTTCAGCAAGCGCCTTTCTCTGACGCGGACCGTGGCCTGCTGCGCGAGGTCTTGCGCGCTCACGAACGAGCCACTAAACTGCCGCGCAACCTTGTCGAGGAAATTGCCCGCCTACAGGCTACTAGTTTCGAAGCCTGGCGCAGCGCTAGAGCGCACAACGATTTCGCTCTCTTCGCGCCAATGCTCAGTCGCACCATCGCGTTGCAGCGCGAAGTAGCGGACCGCTTGGGATACATCGAAACACGCTACGATGCGCTCCTGAATGAATATGAACCAGGTATGACCGCCAGTAAACTCGATAGCTTGTTTACACCTGTATATGAAACTAGCAAGTCACTTCTACAGCGCATCGAGAAGAGTGGAAACACTATCGATTCCTCGTGTTTGGAAGGCGAGTTTCCAGTTGAACAGCAAATAGCATTATGCGAGCACTTACTTCGGGCAATGGGCTACGACTTCTCACGCGGCCAGATGGCTCAATCGCCTCATCCATTCACCACGAGCTTTGGCAGCCCTTTTGATGTTCGTGTGACAGTCCGTCCACTGGTAAACTTTCTACAGGCGTCACTCATGGCAGCAATTCACGAAGGTGGTCATGCTGTCTACGAACAGGGAAGTGCACCAACTCTCGCCCGCACGCCTATCGCCGGTGGCGCTTCCCTTGGCGCTCACGAATCACAATCTCGCCTCTGGGAGAATGCTATAGGGCGTTCCGAACCGTATTGGAAAAGTCAGTATGCCTCCATTAAAGAAGCCTTCCCCGCTCAATTTGCCGATGTAGACCTGAACACCTTCGTTCGAGCTTTAAATAGAGTGCGGCCTAGCATGATTCGCGTTGAGGCCGATGAAGTCACCTATAACCTGCATATTATCATACGCTACGAACTAGAGAAGGCAATGGTTAATGGTGACGTCGCGATTGAAACACTGCCTGGCCTTTGGAACGCTAAATATCGAGAATACCTGGGTATTGAACCCGCCAACGACGCTGAAGGCGTGCTGCAAGATATCCACTGGAGCAGCGGTTTTGGCTATTTCCCAACCTATACGCTGGGGAACCTCTACGCCGCTCAGATTTTCCACAAACTCCATGCCGTGTTTCCAGACTTCGATCAGCGCCTCGCCAGCGGCGATACCTTCTTTATCCTGGAGTGGTTGCGCGATCAAATGTATTCGTTTGGCGCTATCTACCTCCCTGGAGAACTGATCAAACGCGTCACAGACGAGCCGCCAAATCCACAACACTTCACTCGTTACCTGAACACCAAATTCGAGAAAATCTATGGCTTGCCTGGTGCTCAGTAAACGCTAGCAGTAAGTTTTATAGAATGAAATGGACGCCCACGCGTGGGCGTCCATTTCATTCTATAAAACTTCAT
>DMFQ01000153.1:5166-12663 GCA_003450555.1 Ktedonobacter sp. | reverse complement strand
TACTTAGAAAACTCTCCCTCTGATAAGCACTAGGGAGAGTGCCTAAAACTGCAAGAGCGGAAAAAGATGTGTTTACTCGTCGTCAGTTGCCGAAGTCATATCTTGTTATGTGCTGTACTATCGAATAGCTGAATGCGCGAATTGGGCGAGGACCCCAAAAGCGATAATCAGGAGGCAGATGGCAATAATAATCAAGGTCAGGAGAATAGCCCGGCGATAGCGCCCACCTGCCTTAGGAACATCTGGACTATAGTCGGTAGGTACTACATCATCCAGGTGACGAAGATCATGCATCATGTCTCGCATAGACTTATACCGCTTTTGTGGGTCACGACGGATGGCACGCATCACCACCGTGGCCAGGGCTGGTGAAAGGCTTGGGTTACATTGCAGGATCGAGGGAGGGTCTTGCGAAACGTGCTGGTTCATGACAGCAAAGATATTCTCGCCCTCAAACGGCGTATGACCACAGAGCATTTCATACAGTATCACACCGACAGCATAAATATCAGAGCCAACCATACCACGTTCGCCCCGTAACTGCTCTGGTGCCATATAATCTGGTGTCCCCACAGTTCCTGACAAACCACGCCAGGTTACACGGCGTGCTCCCTCCAGCAACGCAACACCAAAATCTATAATTTTAATGCTGCCATCCTCCAGGATCATGATGTTCTCTGGCTTGATATCGCGATGAAAGACACCATGTTCATGGCAGTAGGCTAATGCATCACAGATCTGGAGAGTGATGCGTATCGCCTCATCAAACTGGAAGCAAATCGGGAGCGCGTTCCTCTAATACCTCGCGGAGCGTACGCCCCTGGATGTATTCCATGACAAGGTACTGTTCGCAGCGCTCTTCATCAGTATTCAATAGGCGTTGAACATTGGGATGGTTGAGGCGGGTACCTATCTCGGCTTCGCGCTTGTAGCGTTCAAAGACAGCTATGTTGCCAATTAAATCGTCGTTGGGAAACTTCAGGACGACTTGCTGCTGATTGAGTATATCTTGGGCAAGGTAAACACGATTCATTCCACCATGCCCAAGCATACGAATGATCTCGTAATGGTCTATTCGCGCGCCTGGTATATATGTTGCCGTCATATGCTCCATGCACTTCCATGTTGAGACAACACTCTGCTATGCCCCTAGTATAGCATACCAGTGGCATAAACACTACGGCCGAAATAGCCCTGCCAATGTCGAGTCAATAGTTGACTTTTGCGCTCTGTAGCTTTTCTCGTGGCCTAGCGCTCAATGGAATGACCTGCCTGCTCCAGAACCTGTAAGGCCCGTTCCACATTCTCCTCTTTGATCAGTAAGTAATCAGTCGCATACGTAGCAATCGCCAGAACGCTGATATCCGCCTCGGCCAGTGGAATAGCCAGCGAGGCATGGACACCCGCTACGGAAAAATCGAAGGCACCGTGCACCTGCACACAGCGCCATCCTCTCTCCGCCTCGATTTCACCTGGCACATTGTCCTGCTGGCAAACTATAGATAGCTCCTCATGTGTACGTGTCAGCGAGACAAAGTCGCCCAACAGAGCCCAGTAGGGAATGTGTTTATCGGGATGGAACTGGCAAACAGCATACTTATGTGAGAACAGTGATAGGCGTAATTTTTTCATTGGTTCTGATTGCTCCTTTAGATGTATCTGCCTGCTTTTCATGAGTGTATCCTAACTTGCAAAGTTGATGGAGAGAGCCACCGCCCACCAATCGGGCCGTGAGGGGGACACCAACGTCTCATCAATCGATGGTGGCCCTCTCTACCGGCCTCTACTGAGTTGTCACGCTTCATGTTGAGAGGAGTGAACCTGGTAGCCTCAAGGCTGCCTCTACATTTCACTCATCATTTGAATGTTGACAGAGCACTACACAATACACTGTTCGTGTTTCACTGGTTTTACCTGGCAAAGTATATGGACTTTAACCTCAAGGTACTACATACAAAATAGAAAAAATAAAGCACATTATTCTGTGCACTATGCACAACGCTTATGTTAAACCTGAATAATGACAGAGAGGAGGTGAAACTTTATTGATAATTTGCTGAGGAAAGCAAGCACATGAGTATGCAAATTATATAAATTATTATGTAGGGACGGTTGATCCAACAGGAGCATGTAATTGATGCACAAACCCGGACCCGCCGAGAAACATGCCGCCATCAACGTTGACGCACTGCCCACCTGCATATATCCAGGGGCTATCTACCTTTCCAGGCGGGCAGCTGAGCATGGAACTAATGGGGTTATGACCGTGTACCAGTTGTCGCCCGCCGAAGACGCTCAGAAAGCGGCGGGCGAACTCTTCGCCATTGGTCGTGTTAATAAACGCTCCACGCCTGGCAAAATCTTCCAGCATTTCTTCCCAGGCTAACGCATCGCTCCGACTTAACAACTTGTTGAAGGCAGCATTCACCTCATCAATGGTGCGTCCACATTTGATATAGAAAGGAGCGTCTGCATGCATGAAGAGGTAATCATCCACCAGCGCCATCGCGGGCAGATGAGCCATCCAATCGAGGTGGCGCAGCGTCAAACCGGCGATATCCTTGCGGTTTCCGCCGTTCTGTTTCCAGCGGGTCAGAAAATTGCTCCCCAGTCCCGTTGAGCGCCTGCCGAAACGATAGGCCGCGAGCAACAACATCTCATGGTTGCCCAGCAACGACGCCACAGAGCCACCAGCGGCAGCGGCTTCGGTCTGCAAGCGCATCACCAGGTCCAGCACAGCAATGCCGTCAGGTCCACGATCGACAAAATCGCCCATAAACCAGAGCGTAGCTGTGCCTGCTTTCCAGGAGTGCTCAGCATCTATCAGTTGCGCATCCTGCAACAGCTTGACAAGCTTTTTCAGGTGACCGTGGACATCACCAATAATAAAGATAGGTCGGGAGGATGGCGTCTGCATCAGTACTCTCTTTTTCTCCTGGTATATTGCAACATAGCAAAAGCGGTGTCGCTATCTTAATGGCCGACATTATGAACAAACTGCACAAGGAAACCCAGCGCGATAATCAGCAGGCAAATGGCGATGATAATGAGGGTGGCTGTGATTGCGGTTCGGCCAGACTGGTTGAGGCGTGGCGTCTCTGGCTCATAAGGCATAGGCTTGACCTCTTCCAGGTTGCGCAAATCATGGAGGAGATCGCTCATCGATTTGTAACGCTTATCCTGGTCACGACGAATAGTCCGCATCACTACGGTAGCCAGTGCCGACGAGAGCTGCGGATTCATGAGGAGGATCGATGGCGGGTCCTGCGAGACATGCTGATTCATAATAGCAAAGATATTCTCGCCCTCAAACGGTGTATGACCACAGAGCATTTCATAGAGTATCATACCAACAGCATATATATCAGAGCTAGTCGTACCACGCTTGCCCTTAAGCTGTTCCGGGGACATATAATCGGGTGTGCCCACTGTCCCGGATAGGCCGCGCCAGGTCACGCGCCGCGCACCTTCGAGCAGAGCGATACCAAAATCAATGATTTTGATGTTGCCATCTTCCTGTAGCATGATGTTCTCAGGCTTAATATCTCGATGAATGATACCTTGTTCATGGCAGTACGCCAGGGCTTCACAAATTTGTAACGTGATGCAGATCGCCTCGGCAACCGGCAATGGATTGAGGGCATGCTCTTCGAGTACGGCACGCAAGGTTTGCCCCTTGATATACTCCACCACCAGGTACTCTTCCAAACGCTTTTCATCGTTATTGAGCAGACGTTGCACACGTGGGTGATGCAGGCAATTGCCGATCTGAGCCTCTCGCTTATAGCGTTCAAAGACAGCAATATTCCCAATTAAATCATCATTGGGGAATTTGAGAACAACCTCTTGCTGGTTTAGCATGTCCCGAGCAAGGTAGACGCGATTCATACCCCCGTGTCCGAGCATACGAATGATCTCGTAGTGGTCGATTCGCGCACCTTGCGTATAAATTGTTGTGGCCATGTTTCCTGAATGCTCTTCCCTGTTTAGACAACACAAGCATACTGGAGGCACAGCCACTCGGGTCGAAATGGACATCTTTCTCTGTTGTTTATTGATCACGCTGACTGTGCTAAAGGACTTATTTACTTACAATGAGCACATCCTCATTGCTACTCGATCACCTCACACGCTCTCACCAACAGGAGCCTCTAGCTCTTTCACCTTAGCTTTATAGTTCTCCGTGTGTAAAATGGGTATTCCTGCCACCAGCTTGCGGCCATACAGGAAAGCAAAGCCGAAAACCAACCATGCTATACTGAAGGCACCAGCAATGATCGTATCAACCTGTGTAGAGCCACCACCGGTGATGGCGAAGTAGATGACGCCAATAAGCATAGCTATATTGAGCACAGCCCCTAACACAGGAGCGATGATACTATTGTAGAGGCTGCGCTTTTGGACTCCAGCGAAGGCAACAATACAGATGATGCAGGTCATACCATACAGCAGGAAGGTGCCGATATTGGAGATAAGGGTCACCTGCGTCAGTTTGTCGATACTCAGTACACCATATGAACCAATGATTGCAGACAAGACCGTCAACACAATCACTCCTACATGCGGTGTGCGGAACCTACCATGCAAGAAACCAAAGACGAGAGGGAGTTCGGTGTCTTTACCCATAGCATAGGTAACGCGCACTCCAGTGTTTAAACAGGAGAGGGCAGTACCGATCAGTGCGATAACAACGGTAGCCGCTAAAATCGTTGCGAATGCAGTACCATTGCCCCCAAGCATCTGATTACCTATGATCTGCGCCATGTCGCCGATTGGTGCACCTGAACTAAAAGCCGCGGCGAAGCCGCTTCCTGCGCTGTTCTTGTAACCATCGTTGACAAAGAAGTTAGCCGCAAAGTATTCCAGGAAGTAGAAGATGACCGCTTGAATGATAAGCGAGAGCAGAACACCACGTGGGATGTCCCGACCTGGATTCTTGGCCTCTGCGGCCAGCGCTGTTGCCGACTCGAAACCGACCACGAGCAGGATCGCGATAGTAGACTGGAAGATCAGGCCACTGAAATCATGAGGTGTAATAACGCTCAAAGCACTGGGATGGAGATAATGAACTCCAGGATGCGAAAACCGGTAAGCGATAGCGAGGGCAGAGAAGGTCACGAGAGCCATGATCTGAATAACATTGATGACGATGTTGGCAAGAGTAGAGCCTGTGACCCCAATGTAAGCGATAGCACCGACGATACAGGCAAACGCTACACAGATCACTACCTGTTCCAATGGTGTACCAAAGCTTGGTGAAAAGGTTTGTATAATGTAGGTAATAAGCAAACCCATGAAGGCCACCATGACACCTGGATAAACCCAGTAGTATAAGTGCGAAGCCCAGCCTACAATGAACTTACTCAGACGGGCAAACTTAAAATGACGATGCTCCTCCTGCTGCAGGACGGCGGCTTCCGCAAAGTAGTAGGAACTGCCCGCACCTGCTTCAGGGTAGCGTTTGGCAAGGGTGGCATACGCCGTTGCTGTAAAGAGCGCGATAGCGGTCGCAACAAATACAGCGAACCACATGTTCATTGCTGAACCTGGCGCTGCTTGCAACTGATACGTCGTCCATAGGAAGGCCCCGGGCGCAATCAACGCCATCGCATTGATAGTTACTCCCGTCAGGCCAAGGGTAGGTTTCATACCTGTAGCTGTATCATCCGTAGTTTGAGTTGCCATGGTCACTCCCTCTTCTTGTGTATCTTCCAACGTTCCAACACCCATGGCAACGTCACCATGTATTTAGCTTTCATCGCTTACAAATAAAAGCAGAGGTGCAATCACTGCATCACTCATTACTTCTTTCTGCTTAAAGTATAGAAGTACTCGCTCATGTATGATACGGACAAATTATAAGAAGCAGACAACTAATAATTTGTGCATCTTGCACAATATCAATTAAGAAATTTCATAATTTTTTCTCATTTTGTTTCTTGTCTCATTCTGTTATAGTCTTATTGGCACCAATGTTGTGCAATATGTCTAAGGCGACATCGCAAAAACGACCAGTGAAGAGAGACGCTGGCCGTTTTCTATTGTTTTTGCCCAACGAAGCACTCTCTATCCCCTATGGGGTACGCTCTCGCTCGGTTTGTTTGCAACGGGAGTCATTTGGCCTGCCAACCGCTACGGGTGCCGATACAAGTACCGTGGTGACCGGCCTGTTCTACGGAGGTGGCGTATCCCAACTCGGTACTCAAGCGCTCGGCTCTGACGTAACTGTCGTAGCGACGCTCGTAGTTTCGTTAGTAATGATGTACGCCCTCAAATATGTTGGCGTGCTGCGTGTCTCGAAAGCCGGTGAGCTTGAACGCCTCGACCTGCACGAGCACGGTGCCGTTGCCTATCCCGACTACGCACTGGCAGACTCAATTGGCCACAACGGTAGTCACAATGGCAACCACAACGGTACACCCTCTCTCATTCCANNTTGTCCTCATCGAAAAGAAAAAAGAAATATGATATCATTCCTCCATGACAACCTTCACACCCGACCAGAACAACCAACCCGGCAAAGATGCACCTCTACGCCATGACATCCGCATGTTGGGAGATGCACTGGGACAGGCCATCCAACAACACGGCGGCACCCACGTCTTCGAAACCGTGGAGCAACTGCGCCGCATGTGCAAGCGCCTCCGTACCTGCAATCAGGCCCTTAACACGGCCTCCGCGTCCGAAGCTGCCCAACTCCAGCATGAGATTGCCACGCTTGATCAAGAGATAACCCACATTGTGGACGGATGCGACCTGGCTACCACCATTGACGTGATTCGCGCCTTTACTGTCTATTTTCACCTCGTCAATACCGCTGAACAACACCACCGCACGCGCCGTTTCAACTATGAAGCTATGGCAACATCAACCCCCTTGCGTGGCTCACTGGCCGCCCTCGTAGCCTACTTTCAAAACAACAACATTGATGCTACCCAACTACAAAAACTCCTCGATCAACTTTCGATTGACCTTGTCTTTACAGCTCACCCTACCGAGGCGACTCGCCGTAGCCTGATTATCAAGTCGCGCCAGCTTGACGCGCTGCTGGAAGCACAAGATCATCACATGGACTTGACCCCGAAACAGCGGTACTCTATGGCAACGCACCCTCGATAGCACCATCGCTCTCCTATGGCGCACCGATACGGTACGCCACGTGCGCCCGCATATACTCGAAGAGATTAAAATGGGAGGCTACTATCTCAATGAGATTCTCTATGCAGCCTTGCCCGAACTCTATGCAGAACTCGAACAGCTTCTTCGTGATGCCTATCCTGCGGATCAGCTGGTCGTTCCTCCTTTCTTACGCGTTGGCACCTGGATAGGCGGTGATCAGGATGGCAATCCCAATGTACACGCGAACACACTGCTTGAGGCTTTGCGCTGGCAACGTGCACATGTCGTCGAACACTACCGTTCATCGATCCAGGCGCTGGCACAAGAATATTCGCATTCCCTCAGACTTTGTTCAATCACTCAGCAATTGCAGGAATC
>DMFQ01000153.1:4516-5091 GCA_003450555.1 Ktedonobacter sp. | reverse complement strand
CAGGAACCTTATCGCCGCAAGCTCTCCTTCATGTGGAAGCGCCTGGAAGCCACAGGAACCATCGGGACTATCGGGGCTATGGGAACCACGGATACCCCCATTGCCTACCACTCCGCGGAAGAAATGCTCGCTGATCTTCTGCTGATTCAAGACAGCCTGCTGGCAGACGGTGAACTGAATGTGGCGCGCGGACAGCTCGCCACTCTGATTCGCCAGGTACAGCTCTTTGGCTTCCACTTTGCAGCTCTCGATGTGCGACAGCATAGTGAACGCCATGCCAGCGCACTTGCCGAACTGCTCAAAGTCACCGGCCTGCGCCAGGACGACTACAGCACTTTAAGTGAAAACGAGCGGGTCAATGTTCTGGAGCATCTCCTGAGTGACCCTCGCGTTCTACCACGTCACGAACTCCGTTTGAGCGAAGAAACCCGGCATGTACTCCATACTTTTGATGCGATTCGCCGCGCGCGCGAAGAATTCGGCGCGCAAGCCGTCACCTGCTACATTATTAGCATGGCACGCACAGTGAGCGACCTGCTCGAAGTACAGTTCTTCTGTAAAGAGGCTGGCATCAC
>DMFQ01000153.1:0-4407 GCA_003450555.1 Ktedonobacter sp. | reverse complement strand
CCAGCCAAATTATCGCAGTTGGATAGCCTCTTGTGGCAATCAGCAGCAGGTGATGCTGGGTTATTCTGATAGTAGCAAAGATGGCGGTATCCTCACTTCAAGTTGGGAGCTCTATCTAGCCCAGACCAGCCTTGCCTCTTTAGGAGCGCGTCACTGCCTCGGCATCACCATTTTTCATGGCCGCGGTGGAGCCATCGGGCGCGGCGGCGGCCCCATCTATGACGCCATCCTGGGACAGCCTCCAGGCACCGTCAATGGCCGCATTCGTATCACGGAACAGGGGGAAATGCTTTCGTTTAAATACGGACTGCACGAAATTGCGCTGCGCAACATGGAATTAGTCGTAGCTGGCGTGGTGCAATCCAGCATCCCCGATGACCTCCTCACAGTACCTCAGCCGTTCGCGCAAACGCCCCCAGCCTGGCTGGAAACGATGCAGCGCCTTTCAGCAAATGCTTATGCTCACTATCGACAACTGATCTATGATACTCCAGAATTTTTACGCTTCTTCGAGCAAGCTACCCCTATCCTCGAGCTAGGCTGGCTCAACATAGGCTCGCGCCCATCTCGTCGCGCAACCGGCCATAGCATCGAAGAACTACGTGCCATTCCCTGGGTCTTCTCCTGGATGCAGAGCCGCTACGTCCTGCCCAGCTGGTACGGCGTCGGTAGAGCGCTTGAAGCGTATCTCGCAGAAGACAACGCCCACCTGGCACAGCTACAGCAGATGTACCATGCCTGGCCCTTTCTGCGTGCCTTCCTGGATAATTTGCAGATGACCCTCTCCAAAGCCGATATGCACATAGCCCATCACTATGCTTCGCTGGTGGATAACGAAGAACTGCGCCAGCGCATCTCCTCAGACATTGTCGCAGAATATGAGCGCACCCAAAACATGCTCCTCCAGATTGTCGGTGGCAAAGCACTCCTTGATACCTCGCCTGTGCTGCAACGCTCCATACGCCTGCGCAACCCCTATGTCGATCCCTTAAGCTACTTCCAGGTAGCGCTATTACGCCGCCTGCGCTCCATCGGAGGCCCCCTCGTCCTCGACGACACCGACCAGCAGCGCGCCACCGACCAGCAGCGCGAACGAGCCAACCTCACCTACGCCGTCCTCCTCACCATCAACGGCATAGCCGCTGGCCTCAGAAACACCGGCTAAAATGTACGGGCAGGGCTTGCCCCTGCCCTGGCAACGAGGCTTGCCCCTGCCCTGGCGACGAGGCTTCCCCCACTTCCCTCCATCACCGCCACGTCCTTCGCAACACGCGCACCCAGTTTTCGTGCGTGAGTTTGCGTAATGACTCATCATCGTACCCATGCTCGCGTAACGCTGTAATCAGCCTGGGCAATCCTGCCACATCGCCCAGTTCTTGCGCAACCGTAATTCCACCATCAAAATCCGAGCCGAAGCCAACGCCATCGATGCCAAGATGCTCAACAAGATAGTCGATGTGACGCACCATAACTGCTAAAGGCGTGTCTGGGTCGTCGTGTGCATCCTCGCGCAGATTCGCCACCTCAAAGTTGAGTCCAACCATTCCCTCTGATGCTTTAATTGCGTCCAATTGGCAGTCGGTGAGGTTGCGTGTGGAAGGGCACAACGTGTGGACCGCTGAGTGAGTCGCGACAAGCGGTGCCTCAGAGAGATGAGCAACATCCCAGAAACCCTGTTCATTGATATGTGAAAGATCCAACATGATGCCCAGGCGATTGCAGGCACGAACCAATTCCCTTCCTGCCGCAGTCAAACCCGGTCCCGTATCAGGCGAATGAGGAAACTTGAATGGAACGCCATGCCCAAAGATATTGGGACGACTCCAGACAATACCAAGCGAACGCAATCCTGCCTGGTAGAATACCTCAAGAGCATCAAGGTCCTCATCAATCGCTTCAGCCCCCTCAAAGTGAAGAATGATCGCCAGAATGCCCTCCTGAAGGCAGCGTACCAGTTCATCAACGCTACGAACGACTTTGACCTGCCCCTGCGACTCAGCTTCAAGTCGAAAGAGACGAGCAGCCATGGAGATGGTCCAATCTTGAGCGAAGCCAGGATCAACGGCTGGAAAAGGACGAACCTCGTATCCTGTCTCAGTAATGATCAGGTTCTCTTTCATCAGATTCGCTTGTGAAAGATCGGGAGCAAAGATAGCAAAGAAACCCCCGCCAAATCCTCCGCGCCTGGCACGTGGTAGATCAATATGCCCCTTCTTGCTCTCCACAAAAAAGCTACGTCCCTCTCCGCGCTCAGACGAATCCAGGCGTAGCAGCGTATCATTGTGCCCATCAAAGATAGGAAACAGGTTCTCAACGTTCTTAGCGTTCACTTGCAGTACACCTCTTTATTTCTATTATATGCCCCAGAGCGTTGAACCTTGCAAACCAATAATGAAAAAGATAAGATAAACGTACATCTTTCAGTAGTACTAGCCCCCAATTTTCATAGAAACCCACAAAATTGAAACACTGTATGCTTACAATGTTTTATGGTATACTCTTTTTCATAGCTACGACATGCTATATTCTACGTCCAGGACATCTTTTTTTCATGTAGTGCTTTTTCGTAGCGCGTCACCAGTCCTTCTTCGTTCTCTTTAGTCTTTTTTACACGAAGCAGGGCGACTTATTTCAAGTTGTCGTCAACGTACCCTTCTTCCTTTGTTATCTTTTTGGACTTATGCATTCCAGGTCAACTCAACTAGCGCCTCTTCCCACTTCACCCGGGAAACGGCGAGAAAAGAGGTAATTTGTGATGGAAAAACAAGAGAGATTGCCATCGGGACTTCCCATCGAGGGAAAAACGTTAGGCGTAATAGAGTCGCCGCGTCTCGAGCGAGGCGCCTTGAAGCTGATTGACATAGCAACTTCTACCATGGCAAACATTGCTCCAGCAATGAGTTTCTATTTCAGCTTTGCCCTCATTGCCGGACTAGCCGGCATTGGCTCACCGCTCACGATCGTCATGGCAATTGTCGCCATTGCTTTGCTGGGCAATACCCTTGCCGAGTTCTCCAAATCGATCCCCTCAACCGGCTCGTTCATCACCTTCATCGGGAAAACCTTCGGACCCGTTATGGCCGTCACCACGACCATTGTCGTCAGTATCGGCTATATCATCGCCATGGCGTCGGTCATCGCTATCTCCGGTGGCTGGACGCAGAGAATTATACAGGTCTACTTCGGCATCAACGTGCCATGGCAGTTGCTCACGTTGATCTTTGTCGTGATTGTCTACTTCCTCATGGTCAGAGGCGTCCACCTCTCCACCCGCTGGGCAGGATACTTCTTCCTGCTGGAAATGATCGTGCTGGTGCTCGTTTCAGTAGTTGCGCTGGTCACTCACGCGGGTAATCTCTCCCTGGCTCCCTTCAATCCCGCGAATATCTCGGGCGGACTGGCGGGCTTTGGACTTGGCTTCCCGGTAGCAGTCTATATGTTCGTCGGCTGGGGAAAATTCCGCGGCGCTTGCCGAGGAGACCGACGATCCGCGCAGCAACGTTCCCAAAGCCATCTTCGCGAGCATCCTGCTGATGGGCCTCTCCTACCTGCTGTTCTCGTACTCCACCATCGTCGCCTTTAACTACAATGTCAGCACGCTCTCAGCAGCAGAAGTCCCGTTCCTCACAGCCGCCGAGAAGATATCCGGCATCCTGGTGGTGTTCGTTTATATTGCCGGGTTCACTTCGACCTTGAGCGCTATGATCGCCGGCTCGAATTCACAGTCTCGCCTGATCTTTAACGCGGCTCGCGAAGGCCTTTTGCCGGTCGGGTTGGCAAAGCTTGACCCCAAGCGACACACTCCCTGGGTGAGCTTCCTGGTCTTTTTCGGGATTGGCCTTGCCATCGTCTACATCTTTGGCTGGACTGTGCCCCCAGTAACGTTCTTCGGAGAGATTGCCACGCTTGGCACGATTCTGATAGCGGTGACCTATCTCGTCTCGAACATCGCCTTGCCCGTGTACTACAGGAGGCACCATCCCGATCAGTTCTCACTGCTGAAACACCTGATCTTGCCGATCCTCGGCGTTCTGGCGATAGGTTTCCCTCTCTGGGCCCTCGTGCAGCCAGGACAACCCGTACCATTTAACTACTTCCCCTATATTTCCCTGGCAATCATTGTCGTCGGTCTTGTCTACGCCTTCATCCTCAGCCGCAGAGACCCCTCACTGGGAGATCGCGTGGGATCGATTATCGCAGACCGCGAGTAGTCAAACCACCCAGAAAAATCAGGCCGGATATGAGCGTAAGGAGTGTATGCAAAGGGTCAGAAGGTTTCTGATGCCGAAATGGAACACCTCAACATTGAACATGCTGAGGTATGTGCTCAGTGGAACTACACGCTGCACCCTCGTGTTGCTGACCCTTCTTGAGGGGGCTGGCAAGACACGCTGCCTAAGCGAAGGG
>DMFQ01000053.1 GCA_003450555.1 Ktedonobacter sp. | reverse complement strand
ATTCATACACCCACATGAAGTGCGCCCCTACAAAATAGGCACACTCTATGGTATACTTGATAGAAGAAATGTTGCAAGCAAGCCTGAGCATTGTTGGAGAAGATTGATTGTGAAGCACTATAGAACGCACTACTGCACCTGTCCCAGCGTTTGCAGAGGAAATGTGGGTAGCTCAGCCCTCTGTGAACGTATTGGCGTGCATTCGACCAAAGACTACTGATAGAAACATATACCCCCTGCACGTCCCCTGTCTGAGCTCTCAAGATTTTTTTGCGCTCAATGGCGCCTACACACATATGGTGTTTAAGAAGGGAAGAAACTGGGAAGATTCCCGTCCTCCTGATAAGGGACATGATGATCCTGCACCAATGATAAGGGTAAGGGACATGGTCCTGCACCGATTATGAAGATAGAGGAGATGTGCTCATGACAACGATTTCGACGAAACCTGTTTACCTGTATAATACCTTGAGCAGAAGTAAAGGTCTGTTTACGCCGCTTCATCCACCGCACGTGGACATTTATAGCTGCGGCCCCACGGTTTACCGGGATATTCACATTGGCAATTTCCGCGCTTTCATGACGCCAGACTGGCTACGACGTATGCTTGAATACAATGGCTACGATGTTTTACTGGTGCGGAACATTACCGATGTTGGACACTTGCAGAATGATGATGTGGAGACAGGCGAAGACAAGTTAGAAAATGAGGCGCGAACGACGGGTCGCTCCGCGTATGAAATAGCGGATTACTATACGCAGAAATACCTCAAGGACTCTGACGAGCTGAACATTCTGCCGCCGCAGATCAATCCTAAGGCTACCGAGCATATCCCGGAGATGCAAGCCATGACGGAGAAGTTGGTCGAGAAGAGATTGGCATATGTAGCAAATGGTAACGTTTATTACGATGTCAGTCGTTTCCCCAACTATGGAGAACTGTCGGGCAACACGGTTGAGAATCTACGGGAGGGTGGACATGGACGGCAGCAAATGGAGGTTGCCGAGGATAAAGATGCGCCCGAGGATTTCGCGCTGTGGAAACATGGCGACGAGAACCGCCAGATGAACTGGGAGAGTCCGTGGGGAACTGGCTTCCCTGGCTGGCATATCGAGTGCTCCGCTATGTCGACCAGGTACCTGGGCGAGCAATTCGATATACACACGGGTGGTATCGATTTACGGTTTCCACACCACGAGGATGAGATTGCGCAGAGCTATGGTGTGAGCGGAAAAGAGCCGGTGCAGGTCTGGATACACAACGAATTCTTGATCTTCGGCAGCCTCAAAATGTCGCGTTCGAAAGGCAATGTCATCCTGGTCAGCACGCTCAAAGAGCGCGGCATCGATCCGATGGCCTATCGCTACCTGCTGTTGACGGCACATTACCGGTCGAAGTTGAACTTCACCGATGAGTCCATCACGGCGGCACAGAATGGATTGAATAACTTGAGGGATGACCTTGCCGCGCTGCCCGTTCCTGAGCTATCCAATGGCAAACAAATAGATCTGTGGTCTGAGAAGGCGTCACAGGTGCGGGACGCGTTCCACACGGCGATCAATGATGACCTGGATCTGCCGACGGCGCTCAGCATCACACGTGAAGTCGCACGCGACAACACCATTGACGCCGCGGAACGGTGGCGCCTGATTCTCGATTTTGACCGGGTGCTGGGCCTGCGGCTCGATACCGTCGAGGCGAAAGCTCCGCGCACGGTAAGCGATGAAGTGCTGGCGTTAGTGAAGCAGCGCGACGAGGCGCGCGCGGCACGCGACTGGAAACGCTCTGACGAGATACGCGATCTGCTGAAAACGCAGGGCTACGAGGTAAGGGATACGCCAAAGGGGACGGAGCTGGTTTAGCACGAGGCTGAAGTATCAAGCAGAACATGAGTCAACAGGCATACGGGTATTGTGCAGTTGGCTCGTGTTCTGCATTTCTGCTATACTGGCAATTGTCAAATGGATGGTTTTTCACCGCTGCGGCGGGCTATTCCTCCCCGCCATGAATGGACGGGGCTTCCTAGCCCGATATCAGTGAAAATTGAGCACATGGCGGTCCTACATATCTCTGATAGGACAATACTCCCTATGACAAGAGGAGAGAAGCGATGACATTCAGGTGGCAAAGAACGCTGGCGATAGCGGCAAGCGTGGCCGGTGTGGCTGGATTGGCAGGCGGAGCATATTATGTGTTTGTGCAACGTCCACTGCCGAAGAAGAAGGGCAATCTTCATTTAAAAGGACTGCACGAACCGGTTGAAATCATTTTTGACCGCTATGGCGTGCCGCATATTTATGCCAGGAACGAAGATGACCTGTTTTTCGCGCAGGGCTATGTACACGCCCAGGATCGACTCTGGCAGATGGAATTCAATCGGCGCATAGGCTCGGGCCGCCTGGCGGAGATTTTTGGTGATATTGCCATTGAGACCGATCGCTTCTGCCGACGTCTGGGCATGCACCGTGCGGCGGCTGCAGAGGCGAAGCGGCTGCCCGATCACAGCAGGCGCGTGCTGGAAGCGTATGCACGCGGCGTGAATACATACATTGAGCGCAATAGCAACAATCTCCCCAGCGAATTTATGCTGCTGCGTTTCAAGCCTGGCCCCTGGCAGGTCGCAGACAGCATCCAATGGGCCAAGATGATGGGCTGGAATCTGGGAGGCAACTGGGAGACGGAGATCATTCGCGCGCGCATTGTCGCTCGTCTGGGCGCGAAACGGGCGGCGAAGCTGGAGGCAGGGTATGATCCCAAGCATCCATTGATTGTTCCCCCTGGCGTTGAATACAAGGGCATCAACCTGGGCTTGCTGGAACAGTATGAACAACTGAAACAACTGAGTGGATTTGGCATGTTGGGCGCAAGCAACAACTGGGTGGTTGATGGCACAATGAGTACGACCGGCTCGCCCATTCTCTGCAATGATCCGCACCTGGGGCAGGCTGCGCCATCTATCTGGTACGAGTGCCACCTCGTTGCTAGAGATCTCGATGTGATTGGAGCAAGTTTCCCCGGGACTGCTGGCGTGGTGATTGGACACAACCAGCATATCGCCTGGGGTATCACAAATGCTGTCTCCGATGTTGAAGACCTGTATGTCGAGAAATTCGACCCGCAGAACCCCTATCACTATGAATTCCAGGGGAAGTGGGAAGCGGCGCAAGTGATTCGCGAAGAGATTACCGTGCGAGGAAGCGAGACGCCACTGGTCGAGGAAGTCCGTATTACACGCCACGGCCCCATTCTCACGAGCCTTTCACAATCCTCACAGTCTGCACAGTCCGACAGGAATAGGAAGGCCGGTCAGAATGGCTCACAGACGGAGCAGGCAGAGTTGACGCTAGCGCTGCGCTGGACAGGGTTGGAGCAATGCACTATTATTTCAGCCGTTGAGAAGTTAAACCGTGCCACGAACTGGGAAGAGTTCAAAGATGCGCTGCGAGACTGGGATGTGCCGCCACAGAATATGGTTTATGGGGATACAGAGGGCAACATTGGCTATGTGATGGCAGGGGCGATTCCTATTCGCGCGAGGGGACAAAACCTGCTGCCCTCCCCGGGCTGGACGGGCGAGTATGAGTGGACAGGTTTCATTTCCTTTGAGGAACTGCCGCAAATCTATAACCCGGAGCAGCATTTCATTATCACGGCAAATAACCGCGTGGTGGACGATAGTTATCCCTACTACATTACGAACGAGTGGCTGAATGGCTACCGCGCGCAACGTATTCGCGATCTGCTCACCAGCAAAGGCAAGCTGGCACCGGAAGATATGGTGGCGATTCAAGGTGATCAGTACGCGCTCCCGGCCGTTGAGATTGTCCCGCATATGCTGAGTATTCGCAGTGATGCCCCGCTGGAAAAAGCAGCGCTAGACGTCTTAGGCTCCTGGAACTACATGCTCGCATCTGACAATGTGGCAGCGGCTATCTACGCGACATTTCTCAATAAGCTGCAAGGGATCGTCTTCGGGGCTATGTTCGGCGGCGACGAGACAATCATTCACGACTACCTGGGTAGAGGAGCCACCATTCTTTCCTTGACGAACGGGTATGCCAGTCGCAGTAAACCGCTGTTGATCCGCTTGTTACATGAGCATGACGATAGTTGGTTCGCAGACTCAGCGATACCCAACGGTCCCAGATCATGGGACAGTGCGCTGGCCGCTGCTTTCACAGCTGCAATCGAAGAACTGCGCGAAAAACTGGGCGACGACATTACACGCTGGCAGTATGGCAAAATACACACCATGACGTATAACCATCCACTGGGAGCGATCAAAGCGCTCGAGAAGGTTTTCAATCGCGGACCGTTTCCGGTAGGTGGTGATATCGATACCGTGAATATGGGGGCCTCGCTGCATAACCAGCCAGAGGTTGTAGTAGTCGTACCATCTTATAGACAGATTGTGAACCTGGCAGATTTGAAAGCCTCGCTCTCGGGCCATGCTCCGGGACAGTCGGGTCACGTTGGCAGCAAGCACTATGCAGACTTTATCAAACCGTGGCTGAAGGTAGAACATCATCCCATGCTTTTTGAACGAAGCATGATTGAGGAAAACGCCGAAGGTACGTTGAAATTGATGCCAGAGAAATAGGGTCATAGAAGGGAGGTTGCTCAGGACATACTCAAGTGTCCTATGGGCAACCTCCCTTCTATGCTGTGAGCATTTGAACTTACATTTTTTTTACACTTTTTTGAAGGTTTACTGATAAATACCTGATACAGTATGGATAGTTGTATAACTGCCCGGTCAGCTCCGCACATGTATCTGAAAAAAGGAGAGAGTAGCCTCCTTTCCACCACAGGTGGGAGGTTTCACAAATAAATGTTATGTCAACAAGCCAGATGTCAAGATGGATTCTATTACCGCTCCGTTTATTTCTCGGTATTACCTTTATTTATGCCGGGCTACAAAAGATAAGCGATCCCCAGTTCTTCAATCCAGTGGCCCGAGGATACGTTGGGAGACAGATTGCGGCATTCGCGACAGGCTCACCCCTCCATAGCTTCCTGGTTCAGGTGGCTGTGCCTCACGCCACTTTATTCGGTGCGCTCGTCGCCTACGGAGAGATGGCGATTGGTATCGGCACGATACTTGGACTACTCTTTCGGCTCGCGGCCTGCTTTGGCTTGCTGATCAGCCTGATGTTTTTCCTCTCGGCTACATGGCATGTGTACCCATACTTTTACGGGTCCGATATTGTCTTTGTTTTCTGCTGGCTTACTCTACTACTCGCGGGTCCGCTACACACGGGTCTTCCCGCGCTGGACGCTCTTCTCGTGCAGCACGTGCTCTCACCGCGAGAGCAAAAGACGCTGGCTCCGCTGATAAGCTTCTTGCTTGGAGTGAGAGAGGCACCGCAACCCGCTTCTCTCACGGATGATTCTTCCCAGGGGAAGAACAGTCCCAGACCTGGTAATAAACGTCCGGCACAACAGCAGCGCAGATATGCTATGGCACAACAAACAAGAAATTCGCGGCGGAATTTTTTACTGGGCGCGCTGACAGGGGGCGTGGGTATCCTTGGTCTGACATGGCTGTGGAACGTGCTCCGTCTTTTCCCGGCAGGTGATTCTAGCAGCGGTGTACAAGGCGGTAATGACAGTGGTGTGAGTAATGCAACGGCGACCCCGACCAGCGGTGCAACCAGCAGCGGAACGCCAGCGGTGACAGCCTCTCCGATAGCGCAGGCGAACGCGGTACAGAATAATAGTGCGGTGAATTTTACGATTGCCTCAAATGGTGATCCTGGGATATTGGTGCGGCTCAATGATGGAAAGTTTGTGGCGTATGACGCGACTTGTACTCACGCAGG
Organism: Ktedonobacter sp.; assembly: GCA_003450555.1. Taxonomy (GTDB): domain Bacteria; phylum Chloroflexota; class Ktedonobacteria; order Ktedonobacterales; family Ktedonobacteraceae; genus UBA11361. The sequence continues at coordinate 7,215 of DMFQ01000053.1, read as the reverse complement.
CTGTCCAGTGGATTACGATCCCAGTAGTCAAATGCTGGTCTGTCCCTGTCACGGGGCGACATTTGATCCGGCTAAGGCAGCGGCTGTTGTACAGGGGCCAGCCAACACCCCGCTGGCAGTTGTTCCTATTCATGTAGATGGAGCGAGCGGGGCGATTACAGCGAGTCAATAAAGCGTTTCATTGCAGACACTTACAGGTTTGATCATGCAGCCCATTGGCTTTTAACCTTCGTTACCTTGTAGCCTCCGTCGCCGTTGTTCTGCGCTCCAGCGGGTCACTAGCAAGGTTTCCCCATCATTTTTTTGTTCATAGAAGACGGTTGCGATGTCAAAGTCAGTCTGATAGCCAAGATGCACATAATCGGGGCTCTCAGCGCTTTGAAGCCACTCGGCAAGCTTCTTCTGCGCGCATTCCTCACAAAGATAGTTAAAGACGGACCGTTCTTGTTCATCACTATGTTCATACTCAAAGACAGGGGTCGACTGCTTGCATCTAGAGCAGACACGATCCCACAAGTTCTCGTTTCTGGTGTATCGTTTGAGGCTCCAGATGACTACTCCAGTTGGTATCCGTCTCATGAATCACTCTTTCTCAGAGGAAGGATCGATGTTGGTGTGTCGTCATTCCCCTGCTATTGTATGCTGAGGTCCTGCATAGAGCAGTTGATGAGCCGACTTCACATAGCGTCTTGCAGCACGTTTCGCTTTGTGCCGTCCCAGATCATCGTCGGGAACAGAAGGGACACTATTTACGACGTTGTGCTTCTAAGCCACGAAGCACGAGACAACTTTTTTTAGTATACCATATACCTGCCACTACCACTTGACAAGGGGATAACAATCAGTTATATTAGATTATAGCAAATAGTTATGTGAGGTCGTTATGGATTTATCTGAAAAAATCAAACATTTACGTGAAGTTGAGGGTGAGTTACGCGGCTACAATCGTCCAATGACACAAATAGAAGTTGTGAAAGCTATGCAAGAGGAACTGAACGAGAGCATCAGCCAGGCGTATTTATCGCAACTGGAGAAGGGCAAACGCGTACACCTCACGGCTACGAGCCGGATCTTATTAGCAAATTTTTTCAAAGTTCATCCCTCATACCTGGTGAGTGATCCCCCTGACTACAGTACTGACCTGCTGACCGATATGGTGAGTGATGGCGATCGTTTTGAGAGATGGTTGATTGCCAGCGCGGCAGAATGGCATACCGATCCTGAGATCTACAGTTTTTTTCAGCACTTGAGCAGCGTTGATAATCCACGGCAATACCTGGCAGTCTTTGAACAACTTTTGCATGAGCCGGTGGAAGAGTTAGAACACATGGTACACAGCTATAACCCAAACAAGGAAAATGGGGCCAGATAAAATTGTATATTTTGCTGATTTTTGCGTTTACGTGAATGGATATGGTTTACTTTATCCAAAGCCGAAGGGAGTATAGCAATGTTAATCGCCACAGACCCGCTTTCCCTCGTTTTCCTTGCCTGTTTTCTTTTTGGGCTACTCTTTTTAGTGGGATCAGCCATCTTAGGAAACCTGGGGCATGGGGCAACCCATACAGCTTCTCATCAATTCCATTTACCTGCAGTGGGACATGGTGCTACAAGTAGTATAGGACACGCCGGTGGTACACATGTGGTCAGCCATGGTGGAGTTCACACCCCTTTCCATGGGACAACGACCCAGCAGGAAGCATCCCACAGCGCACAAGGGAATGACTTCTCATTGCTGTCTTATGTCAATCCCACATCCGTTGTCCTGTTCCTGCTTGGATTTGGTTTCTTTGGTTACGTTTTCCACAATACGACCCAGTTGATGCTGCCCTTGACATTAGCATTTGCGGGAGTAGGTGGAATAGTGATCGCGGCGTTGATGTTGCTCATGCTCGCGCGCGTGTTTGGCAACAGCGAAGGTGCAACCGTACAGGATGTCTCAGATCGTACAGGACTACTGGGGAAAGTGAGCAATACCATCCAGGAAAATGGGCTGGGCGAGATCGTTTACATTTCTCCAGGCGGCATGCGCAAGAGTGTCCCCGCGCGCAGTATTGATGGGCGCCGCCTCGAACGGGATCAGGAGGTAGTTGTTGTCAACTACCAGAGAGGAATTGCAGAGGTTGAGACGTGGGAACGATTTATTAACGAGGAGGAAGAGACTCAAGACACGGCGTCAAATATCGATGAGCTAACAAAATTACGTGCATTACTTGAAGAATCAGACACAGCAGACACAGAATTAGTCATACGCAAAGACTTACAAAAGGAGTAACAATGTTATGGATCCTTTAATACTCTTAGTGGTGGTGGGCGTTGTCGCCCTCGTGATCGCCGTTTTTGTCATCCTCCAGGTCATCGGACGATTACTTCGTAAAGTCGGTCCGAATCAGGCCCTGATCGTCTTTGGAGCAGGTGGAACGAAAGTTATTACCGGCGGCTCTCATTTCGTGATACCCCTTTACCAGCGAGCGCAGGATTTCTCACTTGAATTGATGTCCTTTGATGTCGCACCCTCGCAGGATCTGTACACGACGCAGGGCGTAGCGGTTAATGTCGAGGCAGTCACACAGATCAAAGTGCGCTCTGACGAACAGAGCATCAAGACCGCAGCAGAACAATTCCTCAGCAAACGCCAGGAAGATCGTGAAAACCTTATTCGCCTGGTGATGGAAGGTCACCTGCGCGGCATCGTGGGACAGTTGACCGTTGAAGAGCTAGTGAAAGACCCTGAGAATGTGGGTTCTAAGATGCTTAAGACCGTCACTCCAGACATGGAGAAGATGGGACTGGAAGTCATCTCTTTCACAATTAAAGATGTACGCGATAAGAACGATTACATCAGCAACATGGGCCGTCCGCAGATTGTGCAAATCCGCAAACAGGCCGATATTGCGGCTGCCCTGGGACAGCGCGATACACAAATTCAACAGGCGAACGCGGCGCGAGAGGCCGCAGTCTCCAAATCGATGGCCGATCAAGAGCGTGTCAAAGCCGAGGCCGAGTCACTTGGATTCCAGGCGGAATCACAGCGCAACCTGTCCTTGAAAAAGGCAGCTTTTGACGCCGAAGTTAAAAAGCAACAGGCGTCCGCCGACAAGGCCTACGATATCCAGGCCAATTTGATGCAGCAGCAGGTCGTCATCGAGGCAGTCAAAGTTACCGAGGTTGAGAAGAACGCACAGATCAAAGTGCAGCAGGCCGAAATCCAACGCCGTGAACTGGAACTGCAGGCAACGATCCAGAAGGCGGCCGAGGCCGAGCGACGGCGCGTTGAAACGGTAGCCGAAGCCGAACGGCAACGCATTTTCCTGGAGGCGCAGGGGCAGGCTGATGCCACCAGGGCACGAGGTATCGGCGATGCCGACGCCAACAAAGCGCGTGGAATGGCAGAAGCAGAAGCCAACCGCGCTCGTGGTCTGGCAGACGCCGAGGTCATCCGTGCCAAAGGTCTGGCAGAGGCGGAAGTTATCCGCGCCAAAGGTGAAGCAGAAGCCGATGCCATGAAAGTCAAAGCAGCGGCATTCCACGAATACAACCAGGCCGCCGTGCTGGATAAGTTGTTGACCGGCATGCCTGAAATGGTGCGCGCGATTGCCGAGCCGTTGAGCAAGGTTGACAAAGTCACCATCATCTCCACCGGTAACGGGAATGATGGTCATGGAGTTGGAGCCAGCCGCCTGACTGGCGATATCGTCAACATGGTCGCGCAGATACCAGCACTCTTTGAGTTGCTAAGCGGGACGCGCATTGGTGACCTGATGAACCATATTCCCGCCCTGGCAAATCAAGATGGGGAGCAGGGAGATGCCAACGGGGCAAGGGTTAATGGTACAGCGAGCGCCGTTGAGGCTACACCAGGCGAGAAATAGCCCACACCTGGAAAAGGTGATTGTGTAAAGGCGGCCCTGGCGCTCGCAAGAGCGGCCAGGCCGCAACACGCTAGAGGGGGGTTAATGACTACATGAATCTGTTGGAACGAGTGCTTACTTTGCTAGGGGCAAATCTTAATTCGATGATCGAAAAAGCGGACGACCCTGAGCAGGTGCTGCGACAGTTGCAGCTCGATATGCGCAACCAGTTGGTACAGGTGAAGACACAGGTTGCCACGGCCATTGCTGAAAGCCATAAGCTGCAAAAACACAGCAAGGAGAGAGCGGCTGAGGCGGATGCCTGGCTGAAAAAAGCAGAGCTGGCGGTCCAACAGAATAACGATACTGCGGCACGAATGGCTTTGACCCGTTACAATGATATCCTCAAGCAGGCAAACCGTTACCAGCAGATGCAAAAGGAACAGGAACAGTTGGTGATTACGATGCGCGGTGCATTGCGGCAGCTCGAAGCGAAGATCTCCGAGGTTGAGACGACGATCGAACTGCTTGTCACACGCAAGCGCAACGCGTTACTTCAGCAGCGGGTCTTTGACTCATTGAATAAGACCGGGGGAGTAAAGGAGAAAGAGCGAGCGAACCGGGCGCAGGATGCTGTTTTAGAGGCTGAGGCGCGCGCACGCGCGCTAGCAGACTTGCACAGCAGGGACATTGGAGCGCAGCTTGATCAGTTCTCCGAAGACCAGGTGATCGAGCGCCAGATGCGTGACCTCAAGGCAAAAAATAAGCCTCCGCGAGATCTGCCCCTGCTCCATGAAGGGAAAGCAAACCCCTCACCGCTGATCCCACCGAAGCCACAGAAGAATGCTCCTGTGAAGAAAGTAGCAGAAGGAGATCAGGGGGATGCGCCAGGACGGGTTGATCCTGGATTGTCAAATACCACAGGAACAACAGGGAAAGTAGAGACAAACAAAGAGCTGAATTTGACAGAATGGAGAAAATCACTTGATTAGGCCCATGAAGTAGAGCACGGTGAAGAGAACAATAAAGGCCAGGCCTATAAAGATACCTATGATGAAGGATCTACGATTTATTTTTTGTTCTTCCTCAGTCGGAGTACGTTTTTCGCTCATTTGTTTCCTCGTTGTCCTAGTGTAACGCGGCTACGATAGCAGCGTCGACATTCGTCATCACCTCAAGGCTCTCCGAAGGCTTTGCTTCACGAGTTGTGATGAGCACGTGAAAAGCTTCTTTATCACTGCCGACAATGCGCAACAAGATGTGCCGATCCGCGCTGGTAATAACTGTATCTTCATAGTCGCTCCCATTTCCCTCTTTCAGTGACATGAGAACGCCTTGCAGGATATTACTGAAATAACTACAAAGCTGTGAAATATCGATATCATCTATCGTGACCTGAGCAATCGGTTGTCCATCGAAGCTCGCAACCGCGGTAGCGATAAAACCACTGATAGAATACCCTACTGTTTGCAAGGCGGCAACCAGGTTTGAGTAGTTTCGCTTTGTTGGCTGATGAGTTCCCAGCTTGTGCATATTTGTAAGCGTCGGGGTGTCACGTTCCAGCAATTCTTCAAGAGACATAGCACCACTTGTCTTACGCGCGCGCGCGAGGTTCTGCAGGTGTCCATTGGGCGGAGTTTCCTGCTCGGGTGATTGCCATTCTGGGGAACTGGATGATCTTTTGCCGGTAGCTTTGGGAAGAGGCTTTTGTGCCCCAGTGGACTGCTTGCGAGACAGTGGTATAGTTGTCCTGGCCCGAGGAGAATTTGCTTGCCATTCCGCGGGTGACGGCTTTGCAGGCTGAGCGGCCGGTCCATGAGCAGTAGTAGAGAGGGAAGAGGGATGCAACTTAGGCATGCCAGAATCGGTAGGTTGCTCCATCAACCAGGATGGGAGATCAGCACGTTGACTGGCAGCGGTCTTATGCACAGTAGAGGGAGTGATATTAGTGACGTTGGCAATTGGTAGAGCATCAGGATCAGACTTCACAAGCGAAGGATCATCGCTCGTTTGAATATCACCATTCCGCATCCTGAGCGGTTGTTGCCACCATTCCGTGGCCTCATTACTCTCGACGCTGCCGTTGTTCCCATTATTCCCATCGCTGATACTTACCATCTCTTCATCCTCTACGTATTCTTGAAAAACCTTATCAATGCCATCGCCCTGGGCCATCTCACCGGTAAGAAATGGGCGATCGTCAATTAAATCTCGTGCAGAGAGTGCCATGCTGTGGACAATAGCCTTTTGAATGACCTCGTGTTCACCAGTTGATTGCTGCATAGCAGCGTACTTCGAGCGATATTGGAGAGCCTGAAAAATCAGGCGAGAGAGTGGCTGCGTGACATTTGGGGTAATTCGTTCATTCCAGGGTTGATGAATCACAGTACCGTTTTTGTGGGCGGCAAGGGCGAAAAATGCTTCCTCTCCGCGCAAGATACCGTACTCTGCCCAGATCAACTCTCCCCCCTGGAAACGCAATATCCCGCGTTCTTCCAGGCCGGTATTCACCAGCAAGGCGATACTCTTGCGGCTCATAGTAATAATTTGAATGACATCAAGCAGATCAAATGAGTCCAGACTCGCGGAAAACCCGGTATGCTGAAGGAGACGGCGCAATTCTTCTTTGAGGAGGTGAAGGTCTAAAGGCTTTGATAGGTAGCTGACAACTCCTGCCTCTAAAGCCTGGGTGCGGTCCATGGCAGAGCCGGACGCGGCAATCATGATCATGCGTGTTTTTGGGCGGAATGTTCTGAGCCATTGAAGCATTTCAAAGCCATCTGCTCCTGGCGTTTTGAGGTCACCAATTACTACATCGAATTCTTCCGACCAGACTATGCGTATTGCTTCAGCTCCACTTCTGACTCCATGGACAACATATCCATCTTTGCGAAGCGAGTTGACAATACTCTGGTTGAGAACGTCATTATCCTCAACAAGGAGTATGCGCCATAGCTCAGACATTGTTACTACTACCTCAAAGATTTTCTATTGGTCGCGACTGGATAGCGGACGTTCCCCATTATGTCCGTTAAAAATGTGTAGATTTGCGCACTATGTTAGAAGTAATGGGATGGTCGTATTTTCCTTGCAAAGTGTATCACGATGCTATCAGGATGACAAGTGTTTGGGACGGTCGTTTTGAATGAGATTTTTTCAGGGCAACCGCAAGGGAACCCTTTTCAGGGCAACCGCAAGGGTTGCCCGTACATTTTGGTGTTCTTCCGCCAAAAATGCTATACTCGAAGCAAGCCAAATGGAGGGGGTCAGGAGTAGGTATTTTGTCAGGCTGCTTGGGAAGCGGCTTCATACTTGTCGAGGCGGGGAGTCTCTGGTGTGACCTGGACGCGGGCGACCATAAAGG
>DMFQ01000345.1 GCA_003450555.1 Ktedonobacter sp. | reverse complement strand
CGCACATGGCCAGGGAGCATGTTCGTATCCTGGCCTGCTGTTTGAGAAAGCAGTGCGGTGGGATAGAAGCTATCCAGGTGGAGATGGGGACTATCAGGCCAGGAAAGCTTCCTATTGTTGACTTGCCTCTTTATGCTATGAATTAGTATGATCAAAGACATTGGACATCCTTTGCTGCGCTGTGATAGCGTAATAACAGGATTTCCAAGGACCACTGTGTGCTGATAGGGTACTGTGAATGAATAGAATGCCTTCAAACGATACTGAAATGAGAACGACGGCATCTGATCATGAAGCTTCTCAGCTGATTCCTATCGTGAGGGAAGAGGGTGAAAAGGAAGGTGCTGCATCTGCTGCTACTACTCCGTTGTTTGAAAATCCTTTTTCGATTGAAGATTTGCTGGTATTTGATGACACGACGATGCAGCGTTTGCTCAGCTATAGTAGTTTTGGCTTGACACTCGAAGATCTGGCCCGGAGTTTGCATGGCGCATCGAAACCCCTGGTAAGGCGTATGAGGCGCAATGTACCTGCTCAGCAGCGGGTGTACTTTGAGCAAGAGTTACGGCGCCCAGCAGGTGCTGGTGAGGTGAAAAAAGCTAGACAACGAGTTCTCGACGGTCTTTTCTGGGAGTTGACGTACTGGAAAACGCCGAATTTGTACGATGAATTGACCGAGGGTGAACAGCTCCATCCGGGTATTTTTCAACGCTTAGCGCCAGATATACGAGGGAAAATAGTGCTTGATGTGGGAGCTGGAAGTGGACGCGCCTCATTTGAGTGCTTGCGATATGGCGCCAGGCTGGTCTACGCGGTGGAACCTTCTCCTGGGTTACTCCGTATCTTAGAGCAAAAGGTAGGAAACCAACCAGCGAGCAATCGCATCATGCTTTATCAGGGGCGCTTTGAACAGATCCCTTTAGAAGATGGTAGGGTTGATGTAGCGCTTTCCTGCTCTGCCTTCACTGCTGAACCAGAACAGGGCGGCGAACCGGGGTTAGCGGAGCTTAAACGTGTGACAAAGGTAGGGGGAAAAATAGTGCTCATCTGGCCGCGGAAAGAGGACTATTCCTGGTTAGTAGGGCATGGTTTTCGCTATGTTTCAATACCACTACATCGAGAGATGTTGGTGCGTTTTCGCTCATTGCAGAGTGCTGTCCGTTGCGCTCGTCTATTTTATGCTCGTAACAAATCCGTCGTGCACTATCTGCTGAAGAAACGCAAACCAGAAGTTCCGTATTCGGTGTTAGGTATTAATCCACCACACGATTATTGGTGGCTTACTGTCGAGTAAAGGGCAAAAAAGTCTTTTTGTCCTTGCATTATGAAAGGAATTGCACACATGACCGCGAACATTCAGTCGGGGGAACAGAAAAGTTGGGCTGAGACGCCGCCCAGCACTCCGCCAGTCAGGCATGTTATCGGCGAGTTTGTTGAAAATCAAACATGGCTGGATAAGCTGGCGAATCCTATTCAGCAATGGCTGCTGGGCTTTTTTGGCCAGCCAGGGCAGCCTAATCGCAAACTGAAAGATATGCTGAACGGTACATGGCTGGGGCACTCTGTACACCCGGTTTTAACCGATATACCCATTGGTGCATGGAGCGGGACAATGTTGTTAGACCTGGTATCGCTTAAGGATGAGAGCGATGGGATGGCCAATGGGGCGGACCTCTCGTTAGTGCTTGGCCTGTTGGGAGCTACAGGATCAGCTGTAACCGGCCTGACTGATTGGAGTGACCTGGACGGTACTGACCGGCGTGTAGGTTTAATGCATGGACTGCTCAACGGTAGTATCACTGTCATGTACGTGGTCTCGCTCATACTGAGGCGCACAGGCCAGCGGCGCGCGGGCATCGCTGTTTCGAGCGCAGGGTACCTGGCGTCGCTCTTCTCCGCCTATCTGGGCGGTGAAATGGTTTTTGCCAAGGGTATTGGCGTGAACCATGTCGCCTTTGAGGGTGGTTCAGATGACTTTGTAGCGGTAATGAACGCGCAAGAGCTGGTGGAAGGAAAACTTACACGCGTCGATGTTGCAGGCATACCAGCAGTTGTATTGAAAAAGGGCAAGTCGATCTATGCAATTGGCGCCACCTGTTCACATCTGGGCGGTCCCCTGGATGAAGGAACGATACAAGATGGCGTTGTTCAATGTCCATGGCATGGTTCCTGCTTCCGCATGCAAGATGGCAGCGTTGTCAATGGACCGGCTGTCTATGCGCAGCCAGCCTTTGATGTGCGCGTGCGCGATGGAAAAATTGAACTGCGCCGCCTTGAACATGCATAAGATGATGCTGTAAAACAAACTCTACTTCTTTTAGGAGCGCAAGAATTGCGCTTCTTTTTTCTATGCTATAGTATGCGTGTAGCTCAACGATTTTCACGGTGCTGGGGAGCTTGATCAACTATGAAAAATATGTATTGGAGAGCAAATAATGATCGATCTGGTAGCATCTATGCGAGAAGTAACTGTTTATGCTGATCGCGCCCTCGTCGCGCGCCGGGGCAACATTAGCCTGGAGGCAGGCGAGCATGAACTGCGCATCAATGATCTCCCCCAATTCTTACGCGAATCGCTGCGGGCTGCTGGTGAGGGGCCACAAGGAACACGTATCCTCAATGTTGATGTAACTACCGCTTTCCATAGCCGTCCGCCAGAAAGCGAGCTTCAGTCCCTCCTACAGGAGTTAGAGTTGTTGCGGCAGAACAAGCAATTGTTGGAGGCACGCCAGGGCGCTCTGAATGATCGCCGCCAGTGGTTACGAGCATTGGGTGAGCAATCCAGAGATTTTGCCAAGGGCCTGGCTCAGGGCCAGATGAAGCCGCAGGATTGCGCCGACTTCTTTCGTTTTACGGCTGAGCAGGCATTACAAGATGCTGAAGCGGCTCAGAGCCTGGACATACAACTGAAGCAAGTGCAGGGGGAGATCGATGCGAAGTCGCGCGAGTTACAGCACAAACAGGGGAGTCCTGATCCTGATCGCCTCGCCGCGCTAATAACGGTTGACCTCGCACAGGCAGGAGAGTTTTCGTTGGAGCTATCCTACCTGGTAATGGGGGCTTCCTGGCATCCACAGTATGATGTGCGGGTGCAGAAGACTGCTGAGCAGAATGATGGGCAGGTTGAACTGACTTATGTTGGTGTGGTACAGCAGTTTACCGGTGAGCGCTGGGAAAATGTTGGCCTTTCACTTTCGACTGCACGCCCCAGCCTGGCAGCCGTGCTTCCAGAGTTGGAACCCTGGTACCTGAATGTATACACACCGCCTGTGTTGCGGGCACCGATGTATGCAGCAAGTCCGCAAGGCGCTCCAAGAATGGCCAGGGCTATGATAGCTGGTCAGACTGCTGAGCTGTCCGCTGCTATGGCGGAAGCGGCGAATGGTACAGAAGAGGAGGTTGCATACTCGGTGACGGCAGATGTAGCTACTGCGACTGTCGAACAGACGGGAACAGCCCTCGTTTTCCGTGCTGGACGTTCGGTAGATATTCCATCCGATAACTCTCCCCACAAGACGACCATTGCACGGGACAACCTGCCCTGCACGTTCGATTATGTCAGCGCTCCCGCGCTGGATGAGCACGTTCACCTGCGCGCGACCATTCACAATACGACTGACCGTATACTTCTCAATGGGGATGCCAGCATCTTTTTAAGCGGCGAATACGTAGGAACAACCAGGGTGGAGACAACCGCTCCCACAGAAACATTCAAAATGTTTCTGGGGATTGACGATGGCATCAAAGTGAAGCGCGAACTGATAGAACGCAGCGTTGATAAGGGTAATCTCTTGCAAGCGGGCGTGCGCCGAACAACGTACGCGTACCGCTTGTTGGTGCATAACTATGCTCCCGCGCCCAGAAACGTGGTGATCAAGGATCACCTGCCTGTTTCCCAGCACGAGCGGATCAAGGTAAGAGTGCTCAGCATTCAACCCGCTCCGAAAGAGCGCAGCAAACTTGAAGTGTTGACGTGGGAGTTTGCGCTGGCCTCCAATGCTGAACAGCAGATAGAGTATCGTTTTACGGTGGAGCAGCCACAGGACGTAAGGTTGACGGGTTTAAAGTGATGTATCAAGAAAACCAGGGAGAGGATTTCGTGGAATATACTCCATTTGAGCCGCAGGGTCATATCATCACGAGTGATCCCTATTTCGCATTGATGGCCAATGATGATGGTGAAGGGTTTGTGCATTGTGGCGACGGTGTCCTTGTTGTTCCTTTGACGGCAGATGGCCAGGTATTGATGGCTGTTGAACATTCCGCCGCCTTTCGTCGAGATGTGCTCATAGTGGCTGGAGGCGCAACAGAACCGGGTGAGGCGTTAGAAGAGACAGCTAATCGTGAATTGCAAGAAGAGCTGGGTTGGCGCGCGCGACGTATCGATTACCTGGGCGAAATCCACCTCTTCAAGTACCTGACCTCGCGACAGTTCGTCTTCCTGGCGCGCGAGCTCATCCCCAGTAAATTAGTTGGGGATGAACGCTATCCTGTGGGTACACGGAGCGTTCCTTTCGACACGTATATTGATTTATGCGCCAATGGAGAGTTGCAGGATGCTCCATCTATTGCTGCACTTTGCCTTGCCAGGAACTTTATAC
>DMFQ01000346.1:9456-13117 GCA_003450555.1 Ktedonobacter sp. | reverse complement strand
ATTTGTTTGCTTGGATTGCTCGCAGCTTTGCTAATCGTGCTCAGTAGCTGTGGTTCGATAACCATAACCGTACCGAATATCACCCCTACATCGGGTAATAACACGACTGGCGGTGTGCCGCACTGGGGAGTACAGACCAAAACCTCCGGATGCGTGGCGCATGACGCACTGGCTGATTCGGCCTGTACACCTGGCGCTATCCTGGCAACTGGAACGAAAGATGCCATTTGCCAATCGGGATACTCCAGCTCTGTACGCAATGTGCCAACGAGCGAGAAGGATCAGGTATACGCCGAGTACGGTATAGCACATCGTTCGCCGGGCCAGTACGAGGTTGATCATCTTGTCAGCCTTGAGTTGGGTGGCTCAAACGATATCTCGAACCTCTGGCCCGAGCTTGCCAGCCCCAAGCCCGGTTTTCACGAAAAAGATAAGGTCGAGAATTACCTGCACTCCCAGGTATGCTCAGGGGCAATTTCTCTGCAACAGGCGCAGATAGAAATCGCAACAAACTGGCTGGCGGTGTATAATAAGATACCGCATTAGTAGTAATGGAAGGTGCAAGGTCATTCCTTGCACCTTCCGTAAAGAACGCAATGATCTCGGCCCTTATGAAATGTATGATCCATCATTTGACGTCTTCCCTCAGGCGCACTATGCTTAGCATAGAGAGCGTACAGGTTGTGTTACCACTATGCAAGAGTGAAAGATATGGACACTCAAGAAAATAGCTTGAAGGATACTCAAGCAGATAGAAAAGTTAAAAATCCGGCAGTCTCATGGAAAGTCTGGGTCAAGACCGCGCGCCCTTTCTCATTGACCGCGGCCGTCAGTCCAGTATTAGTAGGGACAGCGGTGGCGGCCTACGATGGTACCTTCCACCTCGTGACCTTCCTGGCAGCTTTGTTTTCATCCCTCTTTCTACAGATCGGCGCCAATTATTTCAACGAATACTTTGACCACCGCTACGGGCTTGATACCGTCGCATCGTTGGGTTCCTCCACGGTAATCTTTCGTCGCGAAATGACGGCGGCGCAGGTACTCGTAGGGGGTGTTGGCAGCTTTGCGATCGCCGCTGGTCTCGGCATGGTGCTGATCTATACCAGCGGTCCCGCGATTATCCTGTTTGGGCTGGCAGGTATGGCTATCGCCTATTTCTACAGTGCGCGGCCCTTCAAGTTCGCTACGCGTGGATTTGGAGACATTCTGGTCTACATTGCGATGGGTTTCTTGATGACCTGGGGCGCTTATTATGTCCAACTTCCTCGCTGGTCCTGGGCGGCCTTTGTTGCCAGTGTGCCGGTCGGCTTCCTGGTCACGGCTATTCTCAACATGAACAATGTGCGCGACTATCAGGACGACCTGGTGGTACATAAACGGACGCTGCCCGTGCGGCTCGGCCAGGTCTTTGGCAAGCGTTTCCATGCCTTTCTTCTACTAGGCAGTTACATAGCAGTGACGCTTTTTGTCTTGCTCCGCTTGCTCCCACTCTACAGCCTGGCGGTCTGGATCACCTTTCCCCTGGCCTTTAGCAATGTACGCTCGGTACTGAGCGCAACGGACCGCAAAGCGTTTGTCATTGGCATCAAGCGAACATCGCAGCTTCACCTCCAATTTGGCGTGATGCTGGCGCTAGGTATTGCTATGGCAGCACTAGCCAGGTCCTTTGGCATGTGAATGGTGGATCACATTGAAAGCCATTGCTGCAATGACGCTAGCGCGTCTAGCAAAGCTCAGCAGCGATGAGAGGAAGTATCGGCTAGAAAGATATAGAGACAGGAGGATAGGATAGTAAGGGCATGACTGAAACAGTGTTAGAAGAAAAATTTCGCGAGACTGGCGGCAAACGCCCCTATGTGCAGCGTCTCTTCGGACGCATTGCTCGTATTTACGATCCTATGAACCGCTTGATGAGTTTCGGGCTGGATCGGCGCTGGCGCGCATTTGCTGCCCGTTACCTCGCGCTGGGAACAGGCGAACTCGGACTTGACCTCGGCGTCGGCACAGCGGATCTCTCCATTGCCGTTATTCGTCGCTCTGGACCGGGAACCCGCATGATCGGCATGGATATTACACCTGAGATGCTGGAACTGGGACGCGCCAAGATAGCCCGTTTAGGACTACAGGATCAGATTGAACTGCGCGTTGGCGATGCCGAAGCTATCGCTTTGCCCGATAACAGCATCGATGGCTGCTGCTCCGCCTTCACCGTGCGCAATGTAACCGATATCCGGCAGGGATTCCGCGAGATGCTGCGCGTCGTGCGGCCGGGAGGGCGCGTCGTCTGCCTGGAGGTCAGTCATCCGCCCGGCAAGATTTTCAGTCCCCTTTTCCATTTCTACTTCTACAAACTGGCCCCATTATTCGGTTCGATCATCGGCAAAGCCTTTGAAGAGTACAACTACCTGCCCAATTCTCTGACAAATTTTCCTGACGCGCCAGCGTTGCAAGCGATAATGGAGGAGGTTGGTTGGAGCGACGTGCGCTTCTATCGCTTGAACGGGGGCATCGTGGCGGTGCATGTAGGGACAAAGGAATAGAAAAAAGAACATAGGAGGAAACAAATATGGATACCACAGTCACCNNTTGCACACCGATACAGCCGCCCTGAGTCACAAATCAATCTTTCTCGTGACTATCGAGGGTGAACGCATTGATATCGAGCCGATGTCGGTGGAGGAAATCAACGATATTATCATGACGGCCAAGGAAGGAGACTAATAATTATGGCTATTCGTATTGATGTCTGGTCAGATTTTGTTTGACCCTTTTGCTTTTTAGTAGCCTCCAGTTTGGAGCAGCTTGAAAAACACTATGATATTGACGTTCATTGGCGTTCATTTGAACTTCGACCCGCGGGATCCCCACCCATGCCACCACACTACCGGGCGCAAATCGAGGCAGCGCGTCCAATGCTGCTCAAGAAGGCGCGCGAACAATACGGCCTGGATTTGAACGTTGGCCCATCGGGTATTAATAGTCGTCCCGCGCTCATTGCTGAAAAGTATGCCGAAGCGCAAGGGAAGGGGGCCGCTTTCGAAAAAGCTGTCATGCAAGCATACTGGCAGCAAGCCCGCTCGATCGATAATCCGGACGTGTTGAAAGAGATTGCGGAGCAAGTCGGCCTCGCTACCGAGAACTTCACTGATGTTCTGGCAGACCCAACCTTCGACACGCAAGTATCAGCCGATGTCGAGCTGGCGCATGAATACGGGTTGAGTGGCGTGCCCGCGCTCATCTTTGCCGAGCGCTACCTCGTGGTGGGGGCGCAGCCATACGATATGCTCAAGCAGGTCGTCGAGAAGATTCTCGCGGAGTGATGGACATCCATCGCTGCAAAGAAGCTAGCGCTTCTACCTGCGGTCAGTAGCGATGAGAGGAAGTAATGGACTGTAGGGTTGGTTGCGGGGCGTGTTGTATCGCTCCGTCCATTTCATCAGCGCTGCCGGGGATGCCACATGGCAAGCCGGCAGGAGTCCGCTGCGTTCATTTGACAAAGGACAATCGCTGCCAGCTCTTCGGCAAGCCGGAGCGCCCCGCAGTGTGCAACCAGTTGCGGCCCTCCGAGGATATGTGCGGTCATTCGGCACACGACGCGTTCGTTCGCCTCACCTTCCTTGAACGAGCAACGCGTCCTGGGACAAAATGCGAGCTAGGGTGA
>DMFQ01000346.1:8332-9400 GCA_003450555.1 Ktedonobacter sp. | reverse complement strand
CCCACCGCTCATGCGCCAGCAGAGTCTTCTGTGGGATAAGTATTGGTATCTTCAGCCACCTTCTTAGATTTCTTGGGTGTCGGCTGCGTATCTTCCGGCACATCCTCTATCAACTCGGTCACGGGAACGCCGAGAACCTTCGCTATTTTATCCAAAGTATTCAGCGATGCGTTATGGCGCGGGTCGTGCCAGATCGCCTGAATCGTTTTGAGATTGATGTCAGCAGCCCTCTGTAACCGGGCCATCGTGAAGCTTTTGGCCTGTGCGACTTCTTTTACGCGCAAGCGTCTCATATTTCTTTACCCTTCGCTAATCGATGAACCAATGATACTAAACATGACCACTTGACACAATCCCACCGTAATGGTACGTATTGTAGTAGTTACCTATATATAGGGTACCGCTAAAACGGTATATTTTGTCATGTTAGACCGGCAACGAAAGGGCAGATTATGAGCGAGGTTGCGCGACTGCGTAAGCAGATTGAACTTGAGTGCGAAGCTATGCGGCTGGCGCTGCACGGGTTTGCTGCCGTCGCTTCCCATACTGTCATCGAGCAGAAGTATAACGCCCTGGGACAGCACCAGGAGACGTTAGAACAGCTTGTAGGTAAAGAGGAGGCAAGCAGCATTATTATAGAGACCTATACAAGAGTGATCGGGTAGACTATTTCACTATGTAGTATCCTATACCTGGCTCGGTCAAAAGGTGAACAGGTTTAGAAGGATCGTCTTCTAACTTCCGGCGCAAACGCCCGACATAGACACGGAGATACTCGGCCTCGTCCCGGTACTCTGTGCCCCATACACGCCTGAGTAATGCTTCGTGGGTAAATATTTTGCCTGGATGCAGCGCCAACTCTTGTAACAACGAAAATTCCGTGGGCGATAATTTGACGAGTTCGCTATTGCGCCAGACTAAGCGCTGCTCAAAATCAATCTCTAGCTTCCCAAAACGCAGGGTGCCTTCGGAGGTGGGCGTTTCGGTCCAGTGATTACGGCGCAGTACTGCCCGCACCCGTGCCAGTAGTTCACCTACGCCAAAGGGTTTGGTCAGGTAGTCATCTGC
>DMFQ01000346.1:3771-8214 GCA_003450555.1 Ktedonobacter sp. | reverse complement strand
ACGGTGCTTTTCTGCCGGATGCGACGGCATACCTCGAAGCCGTCCATTTTCGGCAGCATAATATCCAGGATCACCAGCACAACGTCCGCTCGATCGAATTGAGCCAGCGCCTCAAGCCCGTTGTCGGCGAGCAATACTTTGAACGAGCGTAATTCCAGGTTCCGCCGGATGAAATCCTGGATGCCTGGTTCGTCGTCTACAACTAATATGTATTTTTCATGTGGCATATGCCAACCGCCTTCCACCTTGCATACATTTTGAGCATAGGACGATATGCTCTTGGCTTCGCCAGAGAAGCCCACGCTTAGAAAGCGTGGGGAGTCGTCACAATACGTTGCGTAGTTCAAATGTACTCTGCTCAGAATCACGCTTGTACAGTAATTTCGCGGGAAACCAGATATGAAATACGGCACCCGATACGCCGTCTGTGCGGTTCTCTGCCCAGATACGCCCGCCATGTGCCTCAATAAAGCCGCGACAAATGGCCAATCCTAAACCGACTCCACCGCTGCTCCGTTTCCTTCCTCCGTCAACCTGGTAGAAACGGTCGAATATGCGCTCGGTGAGTTCAGGAGGGATACCTGCGCCATTATCGCTGACGCTCATGTACAAACCACCATCGCTTTGATCGTGTTCGCAGCGGGCTGAAATTTCGATAGTGGCGTCCGATCCAGCATAGTGACGGGCGTTTTCCCATAAATTGCGCAGCACCACCTCGACACGCCGTCGATCAACATATACTAGTGGCAATGCTTCAGCTATATTCACACACATGCGCTGCCGTTCATCTAAGGGTATCGCCTGTTCAAGCAGCGTTTCGAGACGGTACAGGGACGGATTGAGCTTGAGCGTTCCGGCTTCGAGCTGCGACATTTCCAGCAGGCTTGTCACAAGGTCGGCCATGCGGTCGCTCTCCTCTACAATGCGACGGAGGAAGTGCTCCTGTAAAGCGTTGTCAAGTTCGACATCGGTTTCCAGTAGGCTGCTGGCGTACCCCTTTATTGATGTCAGAGGAGTGCGAAGTTCGTGAGAGACGATCGCGAGCAAATTCTTCTTGACCCGTTCCGCTTCATTGTGCCTCGTTACATCACGGAAGACCTTGCCACGTCCAATGAGTTGACCTGCCTGGTCGCGCACCTGGAAGAGGCGCATACGGATATCACGCTGGCCAGGAACTAGCTGGCCTACTTGATTATAGTAGCCACGTACCTGAAATTCAAGTTCGGATGGGCCATCTTCAGCGTGCAGGATCGCTTCATTATAGGCGTCCAGATCCTCGATGAGCGCCAGCAGTTTTTCCGCTACCAACTTCTCATCGAAGGAATCGGGGAGTATTTCTTGTGGCGAGATACCGACAAATTGAGTGAAATTGTAGTTGGCATAGACGATGCGTCCAGCTGGATCTTCCAAAAGCACTCCTTCATCCGTACTGCGCATAATCGCATCCAGCGTGTGCAGTCGAGCCTGGCTCGTCTCATCACTTTTACGAAACAAGGAATGTATCTCGTCTTCCATGGTGGAAACAGCGTTGATTAAGTTGCCGATCTCATCGCTGCGGCCTCGTTCCCGCACCAGGCGTTTACTATCAGTGACCTTCTCTATTTGAGAAGGCTGTATCATCTTGACGGCTTGCGCTAATTTCGCAAGGGGCGCCACCACCCAGCCATGCAAGACAAACCAGAAGAAACTCGCGCCAATAACCAGCATGACGAGCGCAAGAATCAAACTGTTCTGAAAACTAATAACCGTTGCGAACGTGACATCGGTTGGCCGTTGCACGATCACTGCCCAACGCGTTCCTGCAATAGGGAGATACGTATACAACCAGTCGCGATTCTGCTCGCGCGCGATGAGATTGCCTTGCTCTCCCCGCAGCGCGTTTTTCAGACCGGGCAAAGTAGCGAGCAGGTTTGTTTGTAAAGGAACACGCTCGGTGTTAGCCAGTGATTTGCCTTCCTCATCTACAATCCAGATGCGTACCTCGTCATTGCTGCTCAATTGCTGTCGTACCACCATGAGATGAGAGGTAAACTGCTCTAAAGATACGTTGATGATCATGATACCAATGGACTGTCCCCGGCTGCCGGTGATATGAGTGGCGATAGAGACAACATTCGTTCCGGTGATGGTGCTCACCCTGCCTGGCGAGATAAATGGCGTGTCTTGCTGCAATGCTTGCCGGAAAGAGTTACAGGGACTGGCGTTCTGATCGATAGCGTTGGGGCTGGAGGGATAACTGATGAGTATATTGCCAGATGTATTACACACGAAATAGAGGCTGATATCGGGATAGGAGAGCTTAGCAATAGCAAAAGTAGCGCCAAGTTGGTGCAGGTTCAACTGGCTTGCCGCCTGGCTTTTAGACAAATCGACATCTTCTTCGATAGCGGCGCGTACATTCGACTCGACTTCAAGTGCTATTGCTTTCGCGAGTCCCAGGTCGGCTCGCTGAGCGCTCTGCTGTAAGGCGTTATGTTGAAACATATACAACTCTAAACCACCCAGCAGGAGAGGGACGATGAACAAGCAGTAGAAGAGGAGTAGCTGTAGGGTGATGCTTCGTTCCAGTATTTTCAGCATAGCAATCCTCGCGAGGAGCAATTGATGAACCATTTTCTTTAGTATGCCCGATACATCGATGGAATGCAATGCTCGGATTGAGCAAATGTAGAGCTATGAGAAACATTTATATATTTGTTTACACAAGCTCCGGTTCCGTTTATGGGAAATTTACACATCGTCGGGTAAAATGAGAGTAGCTACCCATCCGTCTTGAATACAAGGAAATTGTAGTGTGTTCCAACTTGATCATTTTTTATCCGCGTCAAGTTTTAGAACATAGGCCTTATTGGTCAGTATTGGAGGGAACAATGGCTACTGCTAATGCAGGACAGCAAAAAATGGGACCCGTTATCTTCTCAAGTACGCTTGGTACCGCGATCGAATGGTACGACTTCTTCCTCTATGGCACAATGGCAACCCTCGTTTTCCCGAAGGTCTTTTTCCCAAAGTCTGATGTGTTTGTCGGCACGCTCCTGGCTCTCTTTACGTTCCTCGTCGGCTTCATCGCTCGTCCCTTTGGTGGGGCGCTCTTTGGTCATCTTGGTGACAGGATTGGTCGCAAGTCCACCCTGATTGCAACCCTTATGTTGATGGGTGTCGCGACGTTTATCATCGGAATCCTGCCCGGCTATGCCACCTGGGGTGTCGCCGCTGCTCTCATTCTCACGCTCCTGCGCTTATGCCAGGGTCTGGGCGTCGGTGGTGAATGGGGCGGCTCCGTCCTGCTGGCCCTTGAGTACGGCCACAAGAGCAATCGTGGCTTCTGGGCGAGCTGGCCGCAGATGGGTGTACCTATCGGCCTGATCCTCTCTACCGTTATAGTCAGCATCGTCACTGCTGCTACCGGCAGCAACTTCCTCGTCTGGGGCTGGCGTATCCCGTTCCTCCTCAGCGCAATACTCATTGCTGTAGGTCTGTACGTCCGCCTGCGTATCCTGGAGACGCCGCTTTTCGCGGCGGTCAAGAACCAGAAGCGCGAGGCATCCGCGCCGATCATCGATGCGTTCCGTCACAGCACGCCCGAGATTTTGCTCAGCGCTGGGGCACGCTTCGTCGAGCAGGCGCCGTTCTACCTCTTCACCGTTTTTGTGATTACCTATGGTGTGGAAAAAATAGGTATGAGTAGAGCGCTTGTTCTGAACAGCATCACAATCGGTGCTGTCGTAGAGCTTTTCACTATTCCACTCTTCGGCTATCTTTCCGACCGCGTTGGCCGGCGCATCTGGTATCTGATCGGGGCCGTCCTGATGGCTATCTTTGCCTTCCCCTACTTCCTGTTGATGAATACCGGGTCGGTAGTGCTCTTCTCGCTGGCCGTCATTCTCTCGCTCTGCGTCTTCCATGCCTGGGTGTATGGCCCACAGGCCGCCCTTATCGCGGAACGTTTCGGTACGCGCTCGCGCTATAGCGGCGCCTCGTTGGGCTATCAGCTTGCGGCTCCCTTTGCCGGTGGACTGGCCCCGATTATTGCCGTCCTGTTGCTCAATGGAAAGACGAGTCTCACAGCTCTCGGCCTGAATGGCGTCACTATCGGCTTTGGTACTGGTTCCTGGCAGGCAGTTTCGATATACATGATCATCCTCGCGGTGATCTCGTTCTTGTCGGTATTGGGTCTGAAGGAACTGACACATGCCGATATCTCGAGCACCGAAGCGTATACAGTAACCGGGGCCGACGAACCCGCCGTGCTTGCGGCCACCGACTGACGGCAAAGGGTAGAATTTTTATAAGGCCAATTGAGAAGCATGTTCGTCTCGTAGGGGCGGGAGAGGTATGGATGTGGGGTGGGGGCGCTTGCGTCGCCCAGGTGGGTGGATTTTAGACCTGCACAGGACGATGGGCGACGCAAGCGCCCTCTCCCATCGACCACGCCTCTCCCGC
>DMFQ01000346.1:3060-3713 GCA_003450555.1 Ktedonobacter sp. | reverse complement strand
ACGCCTCTCCCGCCCCTACGGGTCCGAAGGCACTTGCGAGGGGGCATCACAAGAAACCTACCTCTGGTAGCTCCAACCCTGGAACGTGATAATGCATGTTCATTCATTAATCCGACTATCGTGAGCATAAAGAAGCCAGCATGTAAAAGTTAATGTGCATCATTGAGGATCGTTCATGGCAACCATTCGCGCGAATACCGTGGAGAGCCCCGAGACTCCCGAGACTCCCGTGACATTACGGTATATGCTGCCTGTCATCAGTGCCAGCACGCTCGGTACTGCCATCGAATGGTTTGATTTCTTTTTCTACGGCTTCCTCTCCGTGACAGTGTTTCCCGCGGTGTTCTTCCCCCAACTCGACCCCTTTGCTGGCATCATCGCGTCGTTTGGTACCAACTTTGTAGGTTTCGTCGCCCGCCCGCTTGGTGGAGCCTTCTTCGGTTGGTTTGGGGATCGCATTGGGCGCAAAGCGACGCTTGCTGCAACCCTGCTGCTCATGGGGATTGCAACGATTCTGATAGGAATTCTGCCCGGCTATGCAAGCATCGGCCTTGCTGCACCTCTGTTACTTTCCCTGCTACGCTTTCTGCAAGGGATAGGACTGGGCGGAGAATGGGGTGGTTCCGTGTTGTTATCGCTGGAGTACAGTGACG
>DMFQ01000346.1:0-2791 GCA_003450555.1 Ktedonobacter sp. | reverse complement strand
TGGAGACTCCATCCTTTACGAAAGTGAAACACGAGCAGCATATCTCGAAAGCTCCCCTCCTGGATGTGTTCCGCTACAACTGGCGCGAAATTCTCCTGTGCACCCTGGCGCGTTCGGGCGAAACCGCCTCCTTTTATATCTTTACCTCCTTTGTGCTCACCTATGCCGTGCAGGCAGTGAAAATGGATCTAAGTGCCGTCTACATCGGTCTCGCATTCTCTTCGCTGGTGGGGCTTGCCTTGATGCCGTTATTTGCTCTCATCTCGGACCACGTTGGGCGGAAGTTGTGGTTCACGCTTGGCACAATCCTCATGGCAGCCTTTGCCTTCCCCTACTTCCTTCTTATGCAAACAAAGAACCCGCTGCTACAGCTATTAGCCCTCATCTTCTCGTTTGGGGTCTGCGTATCCTGGCTCTATGGGCCGGAAGCAGCTCTCATCTCAGAGCGCTTCAGTACCCGACTCCGCTACAGTGGAGCATCACTGGGCTATCAATTGGCATCGATTACGGCGGGTGGACCAGCACCGATCGTCGCCACGTATTTGCTGGCGAACTCCAAATCACTCGGTGGTGGCTTTGCCGCCGCTGCCCCTCCCTATACCTTGATTGCCCTCTACATCATCCTTATCTCGACAATTTCTCTGGTTGCAGTGCAGTTTCTCAAAGAATATACAGGCAAGCCTGTTGCCACTGATGGCGCGTACGACATCCAGCATGAAGCGCAGAGTTCCAGGTAAGCAACTGGGCTGTGCTTTAAAATCTCAAAGAGAAATCTCTCGAAAAGTAGGCATAGTTGCGCTAAATACAACCGAATCTTAACTACATCACAACCCCCTTCACCTTTTCCACACCTATCAATTCTGCAATACTTAATCTGGTAAATAATCTCTTCTAATAATGACGTCGTCTCCGTATTCAACTATTTTAAGAAAGAGGTGTCTATGAACAAACGAGCGATGAGAATCGCTATTTCGGCAACGGCTATAACTCTGCTGCTGCTTGCCGGTGCCCTGGCATACTTCGGAGTGGGTGCTGGCTCTGGACATGCAAATGCAAAGTCCCTGGGTGCCCCGAGCCTTAACAAAATCCAAAAGCGGCTCATTTCCGGCTTCTTATCTTCCGAATTCGACTCTCACCTTGTGAACAACACTGCTACAAAGCCTGGAAACTATTTTCCTAGCAGTGATGATGGCTGTCCTCAGAGCCGGGGGAACAACATCAAGGTTAATCAGAACTGCCTGAATTTATCTGATGTAGATCTCCAGGGGCGCGGGCAGGCGAACAATGAAACAGCCATTGCTCAAGACCCCAACAACCCCGCCCACATCGTCGCTAGCGCCAACGATTATCGTCGGGGCGACGGTAATTGTTATGGCGCCTTCAGTTTGGTCAGCGGCCAGAATTGGGCCGATACCACTGTCCCAATGGGCTTCACTCGTGGAACAGCCTTTGGCGGCGTTGCGCGCCAGTATTGGCAAGCTGGTGGTGACACTTCGGTGGCCTGGGACACAAAAGGCAATGCCTACATGTCCTGCCAGATGTTCATGCGCGGGCCTAACGGCGTAACGAATAACCCGGATCAGTCAAGCTCTGTGTACGTCTTCCGTTCAACTCATAATAGCGGCGCATCCTGGAATTTCCCAGGTCATCCTGTCGTTGAAGCCTTCGTTGTCAATAGCCCGACAGGTCTTCCCTTAGAGGACAAGCCCTACATGACCGTCGACAATCACAAAGGTAGCCCTTTCCAGGATCGCATCTATGATACCTATACAGAGTTTGCGGCTGATGGTACTGCCTACATTTATGAATCGTACTCGAATGATTATGGTCAGACCTTTAGCCCCCGTGTCGTCGTTAGTACTACAAGCCCGCTTTGCACGAACACGTATGGACTTCCGACTCCCCACGGCACCTGCAATGAGAACCAGTTCTCACAGCCCTTCACCGGCCCTGATGGAGCGCTCTACGTCGCTTATGCTAACTTCAACAACTCATTGAATGGGCCAAATGATAACCACAATCAGATGTTGATCGCCAAGTCGACTGACGGTGGCCAAACCTTTAGCGCCCCGGTGTTGGTAGGAAATTACTACGATCTTCCCGACTGTGCTACTTACCAGGGTGGGCAGGATCCTTTCCGTGCCTGTGTGCCTGAGAAGGGTAACAGCCAAAACTCAGTTTTCCGAGCCGCTAACTATCCATCTGGTGCAGTTAACCCGCTTAATCCGAAGCAGGTAGTAGTCACCTTCGGTTCCTACATCAACCCCCACTCTAACGGGTCGAATGGTTGCGTCCCAGCAGGTTTCTCTAGCACCACTGGCATCAACCTGTACACGGGTGTGAAGACGCCAGGAGCCTGCAACAACGATATCCTCGTAAGCGTTTCGAAAAATGGTGGAACAAGCTTCACCGGAACCACAACAGACCCGAGAAAGCTCACGAGCGCCAACCCCAATTCTGGTGCCACTGATCAGTGGTGGCAGTGGGCCGCTTTCTCGCAGTCAGGGAAATTTGCGACCTCCTACTATGACCGCAACTACAGCAATGATGAGTTCAATGGTAACATGGATGTTACACTATCCGGTGTAGATGATCCTTACACTGAATTCGCCACGGCGCGTGCGACGTCTTCGAGCATGCCGCTCCCGACGCAGTTCCCTGATGCCCAGGGAAACAGTGTATTCTTCGGCGACTACACGGGCCTTTCCGCGGCTGACGATGTAGCCCATCCTGTATGGATGGATACCCGCAGTCCGGATTTGCTCCTCTGCCCGAGCACAGGCGCTCCCGG
>DMFQ01000219.1:1254-18819 GCA_003450555.1 Ktedonobacter sp. | reverse complement strand
CATTGTCTTTCCTCATGTGTTCTGCCTTTTAGCTATCCTTACAGGGTTTCGCTGCTGGCACCGTTGTCACCACCACCAGCCGAAAGAGCTGCTTCGGGTGTAGCAGGTGCAGACAACTGCTCAATGCGGTTGCGTACGTGAAGAAGCAGGTCGTCGTCAACGACAGTGGCTTCCACCAGATCTCCTGGGTGGAACTTGCCCTGTAAGAGGCCTTCCGCCAGAGGATCTTCTACCATACGTTGGATGGTGCGGCGCAATGGACGGGCACCATACTGAGCGTCGAAACCTTTTTCAATCAAGAAGTCTTTGGCATTTTGAGGCACGATCAGTTCAATCTGCTGCTCAGTCAATTGGGTACGGACGCGGTTAAGCAGGAGATCGACGATTGAGTACATTTCTTCAATTCGCAGCGAATGGAAGACGATGATCTCATCGATACGATTGAGGAACTCAGGCTTGAAGGTGTTCTTCAGTTCGCCCAGTACCTTGCCTTTCATGCTCTCATACTCGTTCTGGTTGGCTTTGTCTTTGTCCTTGGACTGTTTGAAGCCAATGGAGGCTTCTTTGTTCAAGAGAGCTGCGCCAACATTCGATGTCATGATTACGATAGTGTTACGGAAGTCAACCGTGCGTCCCTTGGCGTCAGTCAACTTGCCATCTTCAAGGATTTGAAGCAGCATGTTGAAGACATCCGGGTGAGCCTTTTCGATTTCGTCGAGCAGTATCACGCTATAGGATTTACGGCGTACCGCCTCGGTGAGCTGACCACCCTCTTCGTAGCCGACATATCCTGGAGGGGCACCAACCAGACGCGCAGCCGCGTGGCGTTCCATGAACTCTGACATGTCAATTTTGATGAGTGCGTCTTCACTGCCGAACATGAATTCTGCCAGCGTTTTGGCAAGCTCGGTCTTACCGACACCTGTTGGTCCCATGAAGATGAAAGATCCAATGGGGCGCTTGGGGTCCTTCAGACCTGCGCGGGCACGGCGGACCGCACGAGCGATCTTCTCAATCGCTTCATTTTGAGCGATAACACGAGAATGTAGTGCATCCTCCATTTGGAGTAAGCGCTGAGACTCCTCCTGGGCGATACGCATGACGGGAATGCCCGTCCACATCGAGACGATCTGGGCGATTTCTTCTTCGCCGACACTCGGCTTATCGGTGCCTCGCTCACGATGCCAACCGGACTCTAGCTTGGAGATGCGGTCGCGCAGTTTGACTTCGCGGTCGCGGAGCTCTGCCGCCAGTTCATACTCCTGCTGTTGAATCGCGGCTTCCTTTTCGCGAAGTACTGATTCGAGGCCCTTCATTGCCTCTTTGAGGTTAAGGGGGGCAAGCGAGTTCTGCATACGAACGCGGCTTGCGGCTTCGTCGATCAGGTCAATCGCTTTGTCGGGCATGAAGCGATCAGTAATATAGCGGCTGGCCATATTGGTGGCAGCCTTAAGAGCCTCGTCGGTAATTGTCAGGTGATGGTGTGCCTCGTAGCGTTCGCGAATGCCTTTGAGGATTTCGATGGTTTCCTCGACGCTGGGTTCGCGGACGATGACTTCCTGGAAGCGGCGTTGTAGTGCCGCATCGCGCTCGATGTACTTGCGATATTCATCGAGTGTAGTCGCGCCGATGCACTGTAATTCACCACGAGACAGAGCTGGTTTGAGGATATTGGCGGCGTCAACCGCTCCCTCTGCTGCGCCAGCACCTACAAGGGTATGTACTTCATCGATAAAGATGATGCAGTCTCGGCTGCTGCGAATCTCTTCAATGATCTTTTTCAGACGTTCTTCAAACTCACCACGATACTTGGTTCCTGCCACCAGTGATCCAACATCGAGTGTTAGCAGGCGTTTACCCGCCAGTGTTTCAGGTACTTCTCCCGCAATGAGACGTTGTGCCAATCCTTCTACGATGGCAGTTTTACCGACGCCCGGTTCACCAATGAGCGCGGGATTGTTTTTAGTGCGGCGAGAAAGTATCTGGATGACCCGCTCGATTTCTTGATGGCGGCCAATGACGGGATCGAGCGTACCAGCGCGAGCGGCGGCAGTCAGGTCAATACCCATCTGGTCAATGGTGGGGGTTTTTGAATGCTTGGCATCGCGCTCATGTGGTGCGCCGGATTGACTGAGTACCTGAATGGTTTGTGTGCGAACCTTTTCCAGGTTAACTCCCAGGCTCTCGAGCACGCCAGCGGCGATTCCTTCGCCTTCGCGGACTAACCCCAGCAGAAGATGTTCTGTACCAATATAGTGATGATTCAAGCGACGAGCTTCATCAACTGCAAGCTCAATCACTTTTTTAGCACGTGGAGTGAGGCCGATCTCACCAAGGACTATGCGGTCTCCACGGCCAATTATAAATTCTACGGCGCTACGAACCTTGTTCAATTCGACACCGAGATTACTTAATACTTTAGCGGCAACACCTTCTCCCTCACGTACGAGACCAAGAAGGAGATGTTCTGTACCGATATAGTTGTGCTGGAAGCGTTGTGCTTCCTCCTGGGCGAGACTCAAAACTTTGCGTGCTCGCTCAGTAAACTTATCAAACCTGTCTCTATCATTCACCTGTTTGTCACCCCCCTTTCAGTGGCAGAGGGTGGAACCGAGCCCTCTGTGTCGCTCAGGTAAACCATGTTGTTCATCATACAACACACAAAATTTAGCGTCAAGGAATACAAACGTAGCCTCCCGTCTGTCGATATGCGCTCACTTACAACTCCTTACCGAGAAACAATCGACCCCCTCACTGCTTTATGCAAGTGCATACGCAGAAAGGAGGTCAAGCGATCATTTTTTCATGTACAATACAGCTGGTAAGCTAAGCTATGAACGTTTCCTCTTTAGTTGCCTCCGTTTTTTATTGTTCGCTCTGCTTGCTTGTTAACGGTGGGGAACGGAAAATTTCTTTTTTGAGCGGAAAAGTCTTTTTGCTATAATCATCATACCTCACACTTTTGAATGCGTCAAGGAAAAAAAGAGAGGTAGAGAAAGATGTTGGCAGATTTGCCGGTACCCGGCAAATCTGCCAACATCTTTCTCTGCTAATCCACTAAAGAGTGATTATGAAGATTGCTCTTCAGTTGTAGCCTCAGTAGTCTCAGTAGTCGGAGTTGTTGGTTCGGTAGTCGCTGGCTCTGTTTCTTCTTTTGAGCGCTGCCGGGCGGCAGCGCGGAAGGCTTCAGCCATCGCTGTTGTTTCTCCAAGGTTGCCAGGTAGACCATTGAGGAGCGGATTCTCATTTGCTCGATCGCGCCGCTCGCCTTTCCCCTCGGTACGCCGAGGGGTAGCTGCTGTACCCTCCAAAGAGGGAGGAGCAGCTTCCGGATGGGCAGCGAGGTCTTCTAGTGAAGGCGTTGATGGTGCGGTAGCGGTAGCATTCCGGGCATCAGGTTCCGATCCTATTGGTGAAAGCTCAGCCGGTACCTCTGCATCAGGTTCGTCTGCCTGGCGGAGGCTAAGGCCAAGGCGTCGCCGTTCTGCATCGATACGCAGAATGCGCAACTGGAGAGGCACACCTTCATGGAGAACCTGTTTTGGATCCATCCCGGGCGTCAGCTCGGAAAGATGGATAAGTCCTTCGATACCATCCTCAATGCGTGCGAAGGCACCGAAAGGTGCAATCTTTGTAATGGTGCCTGTGACGACCTGACCAGGTGTATAGCGCTGCTCGACGGTAGTCCAGGGGTCAACCTCTGCACGTTTGATCGAGAGCGCGATTTTCTTTTTGTCTTTGTCGACGCTAAGAACCTGGACTTCTACCTCTTGACCGACATGCAGGACTTCGCTGGGATGATTGACGCGGCTCCAGGCGAGCTGGCTGATATGGACCAGTCCATCCGCGCCTCCCAGGTCGACAAAGGCGCCGAAATTCGCAAGGTTACTGACGATACCCTTGCGCACCTCGCCTGGTTTGAGTTCATCAAGGAGTTCTTCGCGGCGACGCTGGCGCCATTCCTGGACGGCCAGGCGCTCGGAGAGGATCAGGCGATTGCGCGCCCGATTGATCTCGATGATCTTGAGCTGGAGCTCTTTGTCTTTCATGCTCTGGAGTTTTGCCGCGGTCTCCTGGTTCTCGCCCCCTGAGGCAACCTCTTCGCGCTTCAGGTTCAGAATCTGAGAGATTGGCACAAATCCACGAATACCGGCCACATCGACGATCAAGCCACCTTTGTTATAATCGATAACTTTGGCTTTCAGGAGTTCGCCGTTCTTGTACTGTTCCTCAGCAATACGCCACTGACGCTCTGCATGCGCGCGTTTCAGGGAGAGAAGTGCGTGTCCCTCCTGCGTTTCTGGTTGAATGATGTAGACCAGTACGTTATCGTCTTTGTGAAGCTCGTTAAAAGAACCGTAGCCGCTGGCTGGTAGTTCTTTTGTCGAGAGGACGCCCTCAGATTTGAGGCCAATATCGACCAGAATTTCGTCCTGGTCAATGCGCACGATCACGCCCTCGACCACATCGCCGCGTTTGATGTTGATGGGACTGGCTGATTTTTCGAGTAAAGCAGCCATTTCATTGTAATCGTCCATCTCTTCAGGGTTGTTGTTTTGACCTTCCTGGTCATTTTCTTCGAACATCGTCTGTACCCGCTCGCTTTTGTGATTTGCCGCTGGCATAGTCGAAAGGTCGCCGTGCTGTTGTGCTTGCATGGGTAAAATACCCCCTTCGATCCACGGTTATTGCCTGTCCTGTCGTGCTCTCGCCAGTCCTTATAGACGTGTACCAAAGTTTTGCGCTGTTTCAGACCGAAATCTTGCTTGTAGGAAGATAACGACGATTGGATTTCACGCCGACCCTGGGGAGTATGACCATGGACATTGGCTTATCGGGAGAGGTTGCTTAGGCGGTGATCGTTTCGGTCTTTTTGTATCTCAGATAAAAAGAATTTCTGAGATCCTATTTTGCTCTACAGAACGGTCATACGAAACATTGCCCGCAGACAGGCTAACCTTAATACGAACACAATGAGAGCCTAAAAATTTGCATACCCCTACTCGATGATCTAATTATACCAAAAGGTGATCTCGAATGCAAGACATACAAAGCTTTTTGCAAAATCTCCGTTAGTTTTCTGTTTCATATTGTATCAAAGTGATGCAAGTGCCCAATTGTGTTAAAATGGATTTATGTATGTAGAGGGTATAAAGGATGTTGTTGCAGTGCTGCGGCAACGGTTAGAACCAGTTGAGCGTGCTGAACTGCTAGCAGATACGGTTGAGGGGCAGCTTCCACATGCTCGAAAAGCAGCGGTTTTGATTGGTCTTTTCGACCGGGAAGGCGAAGTCTGCATGGTCTTTATTCGCAGGGCTGCCACGTTACGTTCACATGGTGGTGAGATAGCCTTTCCAGGAGGAGGTATAGAGCCAACGGATAGTTCCCCAGCAGCAGCAGCTCTGCGCGAGGCGCGGGAGGAAATCGGGCTAGACATGTCAGGCGTGGAAGTATTAGGGGTGCTTGAACCGGTGTTTACCGTGGTGAGCAATTACTTGATTGTGCCGGTGGTGGCGTTTTTAGCAGAGGGTTTAGGGGTGATACAGCTGCAAGCGAGCGAAGTGACCGAAATTATTCTTATTCCACTGCGGAGCCTGACCGATACATCGATTTATCATACCGAAGAATGGATGCATGATGGACAGGCACGAACCATTTACTTTTATGATTACGGCCCATATCGAATATGGGGAGCTACGGCGCGCATGCTCAAAGCCTTTTTGGACTTGTTGAAACAAGGTTCGTAGTGTTATATAGAGTGGAGATTTAGAGAGATATCCCACAATAGTCCTCGTTACCTTGATTCTTTCCGTTCGTTGACTACAATAGAGAGTAATAAAGTTGATAGTTTGTAGCGCGTGCATTGTATACTGTTTCTTTGAGATGCGGTTGGTCTAAACGAGCCCTAGCGGAGAAAAGCTGTGACATTGCCAACATCTGATGCCCAATCTTCGAGGTTCCCATTACACCATCCAGAATCGACTTTCCCTACTCCTACTCACTCGATGACTCCTGCTCCTCCTCTTTCTTTGCGACAGCCTACGACACCTCCTCCCGCTTTAACTCCTGCTGGACCCTCAAAGGATATGGATTATGAGCGCACGATTGATTTTGCCACTCACTCCTGGGATCTGGCAACGGGTGGTTTAAAGACCTTGACTGCAAAGCGTGAACTTCCTTCTTTGCTTGAGCGACGACCAACTGGGAAGTTGCCACCAGACACAACAGGTCTTCCGCGCAGCTATACTTTTATGCTGATCGTCCTGATATGTTTAGTGCTCATGCTTATTAGTGGAGGTGTTGTACTGTTTGTAATGTTGCAGCCCTAATCTATTGAGGGAGTTCACTTAATCGCTAGAAGAGCACCTCTCAGGTTTGTGCTGCTGGCACGCCGTGTAACTCAGTGGCACTGCGCACGGCCTTAAGGATAGCCCTGGCTAAGGTAGTAGCGGCCGCGGCACCAATCATACTTATCTTTAACGCCGTCGTTGCCGGGTCTGGTCGCGACTGTGGAGGTGTTCCCAGCGACAGCGAGAAGACGGTATCGCCATCGAACATAGTATGTGCAGGACGAATGACCTGTGCTATACCGTTGTGTGCCATTTGAGCGACCTTGTTGATGGCATCTTTAGAAAGATGTGCGCTCGTAGCAACGACCGCGATGGTAGTGTTGCCAAAGGGGTTGGAAGCGATAAAGCCGCCAATGGGATTGCGCGCCCCTGCAAGAATCTGCTGGGTTTGTGGATCGATCACATCACCAACGGCGTTGACTGCAACAATTGCTCCAACCATGGTGCCATCATCCATACGCAGGCTGGCAGAGCCAAGCCCACCTTTCATCATAAAGCCGGGTCCAAGGAGTTTTCCGACGGTAGCCCCGGTTCCTGCTCCCACATTGCCCTGCGCGAGGGTTTCAGCCGTGGCCTGTTCGCAGGCGCGGTAACCTGCTGCCGCATCAGGACGAACGCTGGGGGAAGCAAAACCGAGGTCGAAAATGGCTGCTGCCGGTACGATGGGTACGCGCGCAACGCCGACATCGAAGCCGATATTGTGTTCTTCAAGATAGCGCATGACGCCGCCTGCCGCGTCGAGGCCGAATGCGGCGCCGCCAGTCAGTAGGATGGCGTGAACCTCTTCTACCATGTGCAAGGGGCGCAGCAGGTCAGTTTCGCGGGTTGCAGGTGCGCCACCGCGTACATCTACGCCGCCGATCGCGGGTGTATCGCAGATGATGATGGTGCAGCCTGTGCCAGCCGCGATATTGGTGTCGTGGCCGACGCGGATATTGGGGATGTCCGTGATGTCGTCGTGCATAGTTTGGCTACTTTCTTCTGTTTGTATTTAAAATCCCAAAAAGAACACTATCAAGGCCACACCTAGCGGTACCGTCAAATTATCTGTGCCCAGGGGCGAGATGGCTTCTAGCAGCGTCTCCACAACAGCTGCTATCAGCGCTCCTAGCAGTAGCAATGATAGGCTCAGTGGTGAGAGGATAGAGAGCGTGATGGCAACGGAGACGAAGGTGAAGAAGAATCCTGCGATTGAGCCTTCGATGGTTCGCTTGCTGCCAAAAAGAGTATAATCATGTTTGCCAAAACGCTTGCCGATGATCGCGGAGAAGGCATCGCCCCAGGTCATGGCCATAATGCCTGTCATGGCATAGTACTCTGACCCGCGAGGGAACCCCTGTTCCCAGCCCTGGTGAAAGAAGGCTAAGAGGAGCGTACACGAGAGGGCAAAATAGACGGTGCCAGGCGTTGCACCTTCTTTGGGGTCCATGGCGCTGAAGACGTGGTAGCGCAAGAAGATGGCATTGAAAAAAACGAAGGTCGCAGTGGGGATGATTGCGAGGTACCAGTGATCGAAGAGGAGCAGGATGCCCCAGATCCACATGCCTGCGCCGATGTGGATGATTTTGCGTGTGAAGTCTGGGGAGTAGTTGCGCCAACGACGAATGGCCTCAATAATGAGGAGGAGTGAGAAGGCGTAGCCATAAGAGAAGAGTAATCCGAGCAGGTCACCGCCAGTCATGAGAACCCCCTTCGTTTGGTGTTTTTTGGTTTATATTGCCCGTCGAAGTCGTTCCATCGCCTGGGCTACGCTTTCATGCTGATTGAAGACGGAGGAACCGGCAACGAGAAGGTTGGCTCCGGCCTGTACGGCCTGATGCACGGTGGCTTCGTGAATACCCCCATCTACTTCGACATCGCATTGGAGATTGCGGTGGGTGATCATCTGACGAATGCGTGTGATTTTGGTGAGGGTCTCAGGGATAAAATCCTGGCCCCCAAAACCGGGGTCGACGGTCATGATGAGGACCATATCGAGGAGTGGGAGTATATCTTCGAGCATGAAAACCGGCGTTGATGGATTGAGAGCGACGGCGGCCTGTTTGCCCGTGGATTTGATTTGCTGTATGACGCGGTGAAGGTGTGGGCAGACCTCCTGGTGTACGATGATGACGTCTGCGCCAGCTTTGACGAAGTCCTCGATATATTGTTCCGGGTTGGTGATCATCAAATGTGCTTCGAGGGTGAGTTTAGTGCAACGGCGGACAGCCTGGACGACGAGCGGCCCCATGGTGATGTTGGGGACGAAGTGGCCGTCCATGATGTCGATCTGGATGCGCTGGGCGCCAGCGGCGTCCGCTTCACGTACCTGTTCGCCCAGGCATGTGAAGTCGGCGGATAATATTGAGGGGACGAGTCCGATTTGATCATTGTGCGTCATTTGTGTGATAGCTTTCCTGCTGCGCTGGTATCTAGCATCCAGGTTACTTCTCCATTGGTTGGGCGTATGAGCTGGGCGGGGTATTCTTCTGGTTGGTACTCGCCCTCGAGGACGGCCTGGACGGCGTCGGCTTTTTCCGCGCCTGTTACCAGGAAGAGGACGTGCCTGGCTGCGTTCAAGAGGGGTGGGGTAAAGGTCAAGCGCGCTGGGGGCGGTTTGGGTACGGTGACGGGCATAACGAGGCGATCTTGCTCATGCAGTGATTGTTGGTGAGGGAAGAGCGAGGCTGTGTGCCCCTCGGGACCCATGCCGAGCTGGAGCAGGTCGAAGGCGGGTATGCCATTGGTGCCAAAGAGGCGCTGCATTTCAAGGGTATATGCCTGCGATGCAGCGTCGCGGTCGGGCTGATCGGCGGGCATACGGTGGACCTGGTTTGGTTGAATGGGTATTTTGCCGAGAAGCACTTCGTTGGCCATGGCATAGTTGCTGTCGGGACTATCGGGTGGGACACAGCGCTCGTCTGACCAGAAGATCTCCACTGATGACCAATCGATCTGGCTGCGGTACGGTTCAACTGCAAAGAGGCCGTAGAGGACTTTCGGGGTTGAGCCGCCGGAGAGAGCGAGGCTGAAGCGGCCACGAGTGACGATAGACTCATTGGCAATGCGCACTATATAGTGCGCAGCCTCGTGACTCAGTGTATTTGTATCAGGATATATTGCGGTCTGCATGCGTTTCTCCTGTGAAAGATTGCTGTTAACCTTCATTGCATTATTTTCCCGTATTGTTGCGAGTCTAGCGGTCTTCGGTTACCAGACTCGCAACAGCAGAGGCTGTATGCCGACTACGACTGCAGAAAAATTGCTTATGGCGTTTGTTAGCCTAATAATTCGACCATCTCCTGGAGTGTTTGCTCATAGAGGTAGTCGTGTCCCATGATTTCCAATTCATCGTGCAATAGTTCGCTCTCTTTACGCGATGCTGCCAGGCTAACAGTGCGCTGCGGGCGAGTCTCATGCGAAAGGACGACGGAGGTGAGAACGTGGTCAGGGTCGCCTTCGCGGTTGATGGTGAATGTTGCATGTTTTCCGTCGACGTTACTGATCAAACGTACAAGGCAGATCGAGCCTGGTCGCATGTTCGACTGTATCTGGGGGCGAATATCAATGGTTGCTCTCTGTGCGGTACTCAGCTTACCTACTTTGGCGCGAGGAGAGCCGAGTAAACGAGTGGTATTCGGGATGGCTGTATGTTCCATTTGCCAGCGGTATGTGCCGCTGGCAGTGTCGTGAATGTTTTCTGTGAAATCTGTTGCGAGAGTCCAGCCCAGACGATCCTTGAGCCAACCTGCGAGTAGCAGGGCACAGGCCGGATTGGGTGAAACGTCCCCTAAATCGGTACGCGTCTGGGTAGCAAACGGGGCGGCCGCATGTTCGATCTCAATAGAGGTAATGCCTGACAGGTAGGTCCTGTACTCCATTACATCAAAGAACTGGACTACTAATTCTCGCCAGGGGGTGATGCGACCCCAGTTCAAATCACTCAGAGCGCAATCAGGTGATGCCTGGAGCAGTAATGAAAGGGTATGGATATCTTGCTCCGGGTTGAAGAAAGTGGTGGAATCGACGATAACCCTACTACTGAGTTCTACCAGTTTGTTGAAGGTGGGATCGTCACCGCCTGGCGGATCGCCGACCCACCAGAGATAGACTGGCAAGTCAGGTTTGAGTAGAGGTTGTAGGATGTTGGCGATAGAGCGAACGGCAGTGTTAGTTGCCAGAATGGTCGTTTGTTCAAAGCAGTGACGCATCATATCTGAAATGACGGAGAAACAGCGCAGGGTAATCCATGTTGAGAGAGACGTGGGGGTAGTGTTTCCGCGATCGAGGATTAAAATAGTGACACGCGCGAGGTGTGTACTTGATAAGTCGCGGAGTAACCTGCTGGCACTTTGCGCTGATTCGAGGTCAGGGGCGCAGATGACGAGGTTCAGTACGCTAGTACGAACATTCGTATTCTGGCCTGTGCGCATATTATCGGCGGAAATTTTCCACAAAAGGGAAAGTTCTTCCTCGACATTTTCAAGGTGTACCGGTTTTCCCGCCCATGGTAAGCGTGGTCTTAGGCTATTGGTGGCCTCCATACAGTATCCCCTCATCGACAAGAACAACTTTGTTCTCTAGTACGAACGGCTTTGTTCTACGTTATAATCTCAGTTAATAGATTGTCAAGGATATTTATTTAGAACGGTGTGGCTAAGGGCGGCGCCAGCGGCGGCCGTCTCTCCAAATGTATTCGTCGGCGAATTGTGGACCCCAAGAGCCAGATTCGTAGGTTTGGATAGTCTCACGAGGTTCATTCTTCCATTCGTCGAGGATGCCCTGAATAAACGTCCATGCAGCCTCTACTTCATCGCGGCGTGTAAAGAGTGTGGAGTCTCCCACCATACAGTCAAGGATCAAACGCTCATAGGCTTCAGGCTGTTCGCGTACAAAAGAGGAGCCATAGAAAAAATCCATGTTGACTGCACGAATCTGCATTTCGGTTCCTGGGACTTTGGCTCCAAATTTGAGTGAAATACCCTCGTCAGGTTGAATGCGCAAGGTCAGGACATTTGGTTCGACCTGACCATGAGCTTCGCTGCGTTTAAAGAGCACGAGGGGTGCTTGTTTGAACTGGATAGCGATTTCTGTGACACGTTTGGGTAGGTGTTTGCCGGTACGGAGGTAGAAAGGGATGCCAGCCCAGCGCCAGTTATCAATGAAAATCTTCATGGCGACGTAGGTTTCCGTGGCTGAAGTAAGTGAGACGCCATTTTCTTCCAGGTACCCCACAACCTGTTTTCCACCAACCCAGCCTGGGCCATATTGGGCGCGAATGGTGTTGTTGACCACATCTTTACCGGTAAAGGGCTGCAGCGCGTGCAAGACTTTGACCTTTTCGTCTCGTACCGCGTTGGCATCAAAGGCAATGGGAGGTTCCATTGCCACCAGCGTGAGCAGTTGCAGCATATGGTTCTGTACCATGTCGCGGATCGCACCTGACTCTTCGTAGTACGTGCCGCGGCCTTCCAGGCCCAGGTTTTCAGCTACGGTAATTTGCACGTGATCGACGTAGCGACGGTTCCAGACCGGTTCAAAGATGCCATTGGCCAGGCGGAACACAAGGATATTCTGGACTGTTTCTTTGCCGAGGTAGTGGTCGATACGGTAGACCTGTTCCTCACGGAAGACTTTAGCGACCTGGCGGTTAAGCTCGCGTGCCGAGGCCAGATCGTGTCCAAAGGGTTTTTCAATGATAATGCGCGTCCAGCCCTTGCGGTTTTTATTCAAGCCTGCAGCGCCGAGACGCTGGATGATCTCAGGATATTGGCTGGGCGGCGTTGAAAGGTAAAAAATGCGATTGCCGGAGGTTCCACGCTCCTGATCCAGGGTATTGAGCAAGGTATTAAGCTTCTCATAGCCTGCTGGATCGTGAAAGTCTGATTGCAAATAACGGATACCAGCGGCAAAGCTATCCCATACCTGCGGATTAACGGGTTTTTGGCGAGAATAGGCATTGATCGATTCGAGCGCTTGCTGACGGAAATCGTCATCACTATAGGGGCGACGCGCGAAACCTACCACCGAGAACCCGGCAGGAAGTGGATGCTCCAGCGCTAAATTATAGAGCGCTGGAAGCAATTTCCGGTGTGTCAGGTCGCCGGTAGCCCCAAAGATGACCATGGCACAGGGTTCAGTACTTTGTTTAATGCGTAGCCCCTCGCGGAGGGGATTTGGAGCCTCGACTACGCTTCTCTGAGGCATTGGTGATCTCCTAGTTTACTTAGTTTACACTTGCAAGAGAATGGTTTAATTTCCTATTTCTCGGTTGATTTCACGGCGTGGCCACCGAACTCGTTACGGAGCGCGGCGATAACTTTGGCGGTGAAAGATTCGTCCTGTCGAGAGCGGAAGCGCTCGAGCAGAGAAAGGGTGATCACAGGCGCCGGGACATCGGTGTCAATAGCCTGCTGAACGGTCCAACGTCCTTCGCCCGAGTCGGCCACGTAGCCTCTAATAGCCTCAAGCTTATTATCGCGTTGGAAGGCATCTTCCGCGAGTTCGAGTAGCCAGGAACGTACCACGCTGCCCTGGTTCCAGAGGTGCGAGATGGCATGCAGGTCCAGGTCGTACTCTTTAGCGGCATGGAGAATCTCAAATCCCTCACCATACGCTTGAAGCATACCATACTCGATGCCATTATGCACCATTTTGACAAAATGGCCAGCGCCAGCCGGGCCACAGTGGAGGTAGCCATCCGGGGGGGCAAGGGTTTTCAAGAGTGGTTCGACGTGATCAAAGGTCGCCTTTTCGCCGCCGACCATGAGGCAGTATCCTACTTTGAGGCCCCAGATACCGCCGCTGGTACCAGCGTCCATAAATTGGAAGCCCCTGGCGGTAAGTTCCTTACTGCGCCGGATGGAATCGTGGAAGTTCGAGTTGCCTCCATCGATAATAATGTCTCCTTTAGAGAGCAGGGGGGTAATCTCGTTGATCATGTCATCGGTGGCCTGACCGGAAGGTACCATGGCCCAGATGATACGCGGAGTTTGTAGTTTCTCGACAAGCTCGGGAAAGCTGTAGACGCCTTCCGCGCCTTCTGAGACGATCTCTTTGGTTTTCTCTGCTGTGCGGTTCCATGCTACGACGCGATGTCCACCTTGTAGCAGGCGACGTACCATGTTTGCGCCCATGCGGCCGAGGCCAATAAAGCCGATCTCCATGGGTGTTCTCCTTTTTATTAAAATAGTTCAGGTATTAAGGACTTTATTAAAATAGTTCTGGTATTAAGGACGGGGCACAAGGGCAGGGACACAGGGCAGGGGCAAGCCCTGCCCGTACATTTTATAGCGATTAGCTTTTGATTTGTTGTTCTTCGATGGCTTTTTGTTTGCCACGGATGCCTTCAAACAATTTGTGGAAGGAGTCGGCGAATTTCTGGACGCCTTCATCCTGGAGTTGTTGGGTTACCTGATCGTAGTGGATGCCAACTTTCTCGAGGTCGTCGATGGCCGCGTGGGCTTCTGGGATGTTGTCTTCGATGCTATTACGTACCTGGCCGTGATCGCGGAAGTTTTCGATGGTTTCGAGCGGCATGGTGTCTACGGTGTCGGGTCCGATGAGTTCCTCGGCGTAGAGTACGTCGCGATAGGCGGGATTCTTGGTACTGGTGCTGGCCCAGAGCGGGCGCTGCACGTAGGCACCGACCTGTTTCAGTGTTTGAAAGCGAGATGTGCCAAAGATGCTTTTGAACTCCTGGTAGACGAGGCGGGCGTTGGCGATGGCAGCCTTTCCTTCGAGTGATTTAAGATGCTGCTGTTCGGTGGTGTCGCTGGTGGCTTTGATCTTGTCTTCGAGCAGTTTGTCGACGAGGGTGTCGACGCGACTGACGAAGAAGCTGGCAACCGAGGCGATGTGGCTGATATCTTTGCCATCGGCACGGCGGGCCTCGAGGGCGCTGATAAATGCATCGGCGACCTGGCGGTAGTCACTAAGCGAGAAGATGAGTGTGATATTGATATTGATACCCTCGGTGAGCGCCTGGCGAATCGCGGGGATACCTGCAGGTGTCGCTGGTATCTTGATCATCAGGTTGGGGCGATCCACCATTTTCCAGAAGCGGCGGGCTTCTGAGAGCGTTCCCTCGGTGTCGTGCGCGAGGTCGGGCGAGACTTCGAGGCTGACGAAGCCGTCCTGTTGTTTGGCTCCATCGTAGATGGGGCGAAGGAAGTCGGCCACGGTACGGATATCCTGGATGACCATGGCCTCGTAGATTCCGTCGGTATTCTTGCCATCTTTGATGAGCTGGTTCATCTGATCATCATAGGCATGGCCAGCGCTAATCGACTTCTCGAAAATGGTGGGATTGGCAGTGACGCCAACGACGCCATCCTCTTTCAGCAAGCGCTGGAACTGGCCGGAAGTGAGTTGGGAGCGGTCTATGTTGTCGTACCAGACGCTCTGTCCTTGTGCTTTGAGTTGTAGCAATGGATTGGTCATAGGTGTTTTCTCCTCGTGGAAGCGCGATATGTGGCGTTTCCTTTAGCATACTGTCTCTGTTTGGGTATTTTCTTTACGTTTACGTTTCTACATTCTGTAGTTAACACGATTATCCAGGCCTTCTTGACACAGTGTGATCAGCTTCTGCTTTCATGATAGCACTTGGGCAGGGCAGGGGCAAGCCCGTCATGTACTTTTATATCGAGCATTGTGGGCAATTATTGGCTTCATGCGCGATATATTTGGTAGAATAGAGCGGAATTTGCGCGATACATTTTTTGAAGCGTGGAGTAGAGTACTTCAGAAAAAGATGGAGAAGGATGCAGCATGAAAACGATCACCGTCGCAACAAAGAGGAAAGATCAAATTGTTGATATAACAGAAACTGTAGAAACGCACTTGCGGGATGCAAAAGACGAGGAGGGTATCTGCGTTCTCTTCATTTCACATACCACCTGTGCCATCACCACAGCAGACCTGGATCCAGGCACCGACCTCGATTTTTTGGATGTGCTGCGGCGTCTGCTGCCACAAATTCGCTATCGCCACCCGCATGATCCTGCTCACGCTCCTGATCACATTCTTTCAGCGATTATTGGCCCTTCCCTTACTCTGCCATACAGGAACCGCCAACTGCTTTTGGGAACGTGGCAGCGCGTTGTACTGGTTGAGTTGGATGGACCGCGCCAGCGTACATTACATATTTCGTTTATCTAAGCGCCTGGCATGGAAATATTCATCCGCTAAATCGGCCTGATGAGGCGCTTCACGATGCCGTATTATGAGTCTATGAGAGATGTGTCTGAAGAGATGGAAGATGGGGAATGACTTCCTGGGCTAACAGTTGCATCGAGCGGCGAACGGATTCGTGTTTCATCCCACCAAAGTCCAGCCAGAAAACGAAATGCCTGCTATCTACGCTGGCTTGATATTGCTCAATCAATTGAATCAAGTCGCCAGGTGTACCAAACAAGAGTTGGTTTCGTTCTTCAATTAGAGCATAGTCCTCTGCGATGAGCAATGGATGGCGCAACGGCAGATTGGCAACCGCCGTGTTCAGGCCGATGCGTTGGGTGTGCTGTGCAGCAGCGGCCAACAGAATGGCTGGGTTTGGACAGACCAGTGCGTGGTGTGGAGTGAGATACCCGTGATGTTCGCCGATCCTAGAGGCTGGATATTCTCAGCTGGGATCTGCTACTTTCCTCCTGGTTGTGAGCGTCAGGCCACACTGTACGCAGAAATACTTCTCATCCCAGAGCCAGAGGGGCTCAGCGCAACGAGGACAGGGCAAACCAATGGGAGGAGTTGATGGCTGGCCTGGAGAGGTAGTAGACGACATTATGGCCAATGGCGTCAGACGCTGCGCGCGGATCTTATGAGTTAATCCCCTGTGATCTGGAGATTCAGCCTGATGGTGTTGATGGGATGAACCGGGTGGTAGTCCGCGCAGGCTGTTGGGCATGAGGGACATCGTGTGCAGGCGTTGCTCGTGTGTCTGGAGAAGCAGTACTCCCTGATGAAATAGACGTTGCTACTTCCTGGACAGCGAAAGGTGTCGATTCCACTGCGATTGTTCCGTGGTAGGAGTTTTTTCTGCTTGCCCAGCGCCTTGATAACGTTGGTATAATGCCTTCTGGTAAGACAAGGATGACCCCCAGTAAGAGTAAGCCATAGAGGATGAGATCCCACCCCTGGGCACCATACTGCAAGGTCAAGTATTGCTGGAGCGACACCACTAGCAGCGCTCCGATCATTGGGCCCCAGAGCGTGCCTGTACCCCCTAAAAATGCCATCAAGGGGATAGCGATATTGAGGGATCTATCAAAAGCTGACGCGGGAGAGATGAAGCCAAGAAAGTATGCATTGATGGCTCCCGCCATGCCCACAAAACTGGCGGATATGATGAAGGCAATGAGCTTGTATGCTCCAACCTGCACTCCCAGTCCCTGAGCACGAACCTCATCGTCACGAAGCGCAAGGAGGCTCAGCCCATATTTTGTGTGACGGATATACCAGGAAACAGCGAGGGCAAGAAGAAGGAGGACAAGAGCGGTGTAGTAAAAGGGGAGGTTGAATATCTGCCAGTCCCAGGTAGGGATGGGCAATGTTTCCTCGCTCAAGCCTGCGAAGATCCCGCTCAAGAGGTTTGGGAGTTGTGCCATCATGACGAAGATAGCGATGGTCATCACCATAAAAGTGTAGTGCCTGGTTCTCAGGGCAATCCATCCAAGAGGAAAGGCACAAATGCCCGTCAATAGGCCGACGACTGGCAGCAGGAGCAAGGGCGAAAATCCGCCTGGGATGTTGTAGGTGTGGCATACCAGCAGTAGGAGATACGCGCCGAGTCCGTAAAAAGCGGCGTGCCCTAAGGAAACGTAGCCTGTAAAACCAGACAAGATATTCCAACCCATGGCAGCTACCGCAAAAATCAAAGCGAAGACGGCAATGGTTGTGACTGCTGGATTGGAGAACAGCAGCGGAAACACGAGTGAGAAAGCAAGGGAGGCGAGCGCCCCTAGCGTTTTGATGTTTTTCATTGCCCTGGTGAATAGCCCGAACGTGTCAAGCTCGCCTGGCGCTCTCTGGAGAGAACTCCTGACAAGGGGCAGCTCCTTTTCTGTTTGTGAGAAGAGAAAAAAGTGCCGAAAACGAGGAATGGTGGCACACTTTCATGAAAAAAGTATAGCAATTTCAATAGATAAGCACAAGAGAAAGTGACTGCGATAGGCCAAATGGTTGAAAGGTTCGTCTGTAAAGCTTGCTTGTTTCTGAAAGGTTATCGACCTGCTAGCTG